>DGRT01000071.1 GCA_002391105.1 Lachnospiraceae bacterium UBA4381
CATCCAACGGACCGGGAAGCTCGTCAACAGCCATAAGTCCTTCAGGGGATGAAGTGATTATTACGGATGATTTTCCAGGAAGTAACGGAACAAGCACAGGTACATCAACAAGTGTGGGACCTGATGGCAGTGTAAGCAATGGCCCCGGGGATACATATGTTACACCTGTTGATAATGCAGGATTATATCTGGATGATGAAGGCAATCCTATAACAGAGGATACACCGGGAGCGGTTCAGGCACCGGATGGAAGCTGGATTCTGCCGGATGACAGTGCAGGACCGGGAAGTAGTACATATTAGTGAAATAAATCTATATAAAGAGGAGTGATAAAAAATGGGAAAAATTACAGTAGAAGATTGCATGACAGATGGAATAGTTATAGAAGGACTAAAGGTTATAACACCTACAGTATTTGGAGATGAGAGAGGCTACTTCATGGAGACATATAATGAGAATGACATGAAGGCAGCCGGAATGGACTATGTATTTGTTCAGGATAATCAGAGTGCATCAAGAAAGGGTGTTCTGAGAGGTCTTCATTTTCAGAAGGAATTTCCACAGGATAAGCTCGTAAGAGTTATCGTCGGAGAGGTATTCGACGTTGCCGTTGATCTTAGAGAGGGCAGTAAGACATTTGGCAAATGGTTTGGAGTAAGACTGTCGGCTGAGAACAAGAAGCAGTTCATGATACCGAAGAATTTTGCACATGGATTTATCGTGCTCTCTGACTATGCAGAGTTCTGCTATAAGTGTACAGACTTCTATCATCCAAATGATGAGGGCGGACTTCTCTGGTCAGACGCAGAAATCGGAGTAGATTGGCCGATGCCGGAAGGAATGACAAAGGATGACCTTACTTTATCCGATAAGGATAAGTTGTGGGGCGGAATCGCCGCATATAAAGAAGAGCGTGGACTGTAAGATGGAGGCTTAGGTTTTATATAACCAGCAGCATACAATAAATTATGAAATCTATAGCCTTACTGGTTATGTAGATATATTTGTAGTAAAGTCGATTGGCAGCAGTGAAAGTAGTATTCCCTTTTTAATACGAAATCAATGTTCAGAGAGTCGTGTATATAGGAAAGGTACGAGGTGATTGGCTTCAGGTGTAGGACAACGTTATACAACTGAATAATAAGCGTAATAATATGTGAACATAGAGATTACGAATTGACAACATGGCTATTGGAGGGTATAATCATCCCAAGCTTGTAGCTTGACGGTTGTTCTTGCCGTGCAAAAATGGGAGCTTTAAGAGATGGGAGCCCTACCAAGCAGAAAAGAATTCAAAAGCTGTGTTGTTATGACACAGCTTTTTTGTTTGAGGAGGTGTCATACTAAGTTGTTAAATTTCTAAATCTAATAGACCTTTTGTGGGAATTCTTGTTATAAATGGAGGAAGGGAGTATTGCATACCTATTTCTTCACCTAAGAAAAAACATAAGAATATAAAAAACAGTGTAGATTTGATAAAAATATTTGATTTAAAGGTTAATCTGAATAAACAGTTGCATTTTGGATGGGGAGTATATGAATAAGAGAAAACTGCTGCGGATCATATTCGTGGTGATGATTTTATTATTAAACTTAATAGTGTTTTTGAAACTGGATTATATTGATCTTTTTGGAAATGAGGACAATATAATGCTGGTTGTCCGGCTTTCGTCCAATTCGGACGGCTCTTATCAGGTTTACTTTTCCGGAGCGGGGGAGAATTTCTCGCCTGCAAACTGTGAGGTAAAGCGTTATACGGGATATGGCGATGGAACGCTTGCGGATGAAAATGGCATGGGTCAGATAACCGATATGATGTTTAAGATTCCGCTGGATAAGGATAACGTCAGCTTCAATATAAGCGCACGCCCATTTGGAGTTACAAATATATATGATATGTATTTTGCAACAATAAATGGAAATGCTGAAGGGCTTCGGGTAGAGGTTCCGTTGGAAGATATTATGAATGCGGAGAGCCAGATCAACTTTGAATCCAGACAGCTTCTTCCAAGTAATGATCCTGAGGGACAGGCTGAGATGCTCACCGTATCGCCGGACGAGGATGCAAGTGTGCTGGTACCTTATCATAAAGACGAGCTGATGAAGCAGGCAAAGGATTCTTATCGGAAGGAAACTATCATTATCGATACAGTGGTATGTCTTATCGTGGATCTGGTTGCTGTATATGTGCTGCTGCATTTCTTCTCACTTGTGGAGATTCCTATCGAGATATACCAGAACCGAAAGCTGGCATTTACACTTGCAAAAAATGATTTTAAAACCAAGTATGCCGGTTCATATCTGGGTATGATCTGGGCATTTATCCAGCCGGTAGTTACGATACTCGTCTATTGGTTCGTATTCTCCGTAGGGCTGAAGGCGGGAAATGTGGGCGAGTACCCGTTTGTACTCTTCATAGTAGTCGGCATCATACCATGGTTCTTCTTTTCAGATGCTCTGAACGGGGGAACAAATGCGCTGACAGATTACAATTATCTGGTCAAAAAGGTGGTGTTCAACATAGACATCCTCCCATTTGTGAAGGTACTGTCGGCTCTGTTTGTGCATTTCTTTTTTATCGGCTTTGTACTTATACTTTGCACATGCCTTGGATATCATCCGACCATATATTCGATTCAGCTAATATATTATATTATTTGTAACGTGGTTTTCGTGCTGGGGCTTTCGTATCTTAGCGCTTCCATAGTCGTATTCTTC
Source organism: Lachnospiraceae bacterium UBA4381 (assembly GCA_002391105.1). GTDB lineage: Bacteria > Bacillota > Clostridia > Lachnospirales > Lachnospiraceae > Eubacterium_Q. Next base: position 2,719 of record DGRT01000071.1, read on the forward strand.
CGTGATCTGGGGCAGTTCATTAACATTTTCATACTTCAGGTCGGAGTATGGCTCACACCTATTATGTGGAATGCAGAAAATGTACTCAGTCCGACGGCTCAGAAGCTTTTCAGGATCAACCCGATGTACTATATAGTAAGCGGTTTCAGAGACAGCATGCTGGATTACAGATGGTTCTGGAGCGGTGATAAGCTGTTGTGGACCATATATTTCTGGACGCTGACAGTGCTGGTCTTTGGACTGGGAGTTAAGATATTCAGAAGGCTGAAGGTGCATTTTGCGGATGTACTGTAGGTATCGTGGAAGATGGAGAACTGTCCCGGCAACGTGAGCTATTGCATCAGTAACTTATCGGGTGAAAACAAGATAAAGGATAAAGATAAGATACAAGGTAAGATATAAGATAAATTATAAGATACTAGAGAAGAAACATAGGGTTACTGCTTAAATTAGAGCATCAGTTTCCCGAAAGGATGAAAAGTGTCACAGGAAATAGCAATCAGTATAAAGGATGTTTCAAAACTATATAAGCTTTACGACAAGCCTCTGGACAGGCTGAAGGAATCTCTGGGACTCTCGAAGGAGAAGCACTATAAGGAGCATTATGCTCTGAGGGGCGTCAGCTTCGATGTGAAGAGAGGAGAATGTGTCGGCATCATAGGAACAAATGGAGCCGGCAAGTCAACTATCCTGAAGATCATAACCGGAGTGCTCAACCCGACAGCAGGTGAGGTGCAGATAGATGGAAGAATCTCTGCACTGCTGGAGCTGGGCGCGGGCTTCAACATGGAATATACAGGAATAGAAAATGTATATCTGAATGGAACCATGATAGGCTTCAGTCGTGAAGAGATAGATGCAAAGCTGGATGAGATACTGGACTTTGCAGATATCGGTGACTTCGTGCATCAGCCGGTCAAAACATATTCGTCAGGTATGTTTGTCAGACTGGCATTTGCTGTTGCCATAAATATCGACCCTGAGATACTGATAGTGGATGAGGCACTTTCTGTTGGTGATGTATTCTTTCAGCTTAAGTGCTTTAAAAAGTTCGAGGAGTTCAAACAGCAGGGCAAGACCATTCTGTTTGTAAGCCATGATCTGTCCAGTATAGAGAGATACTGCGACAAGGCTATCCTAATGGATCATGGAAGAAATATAGCGGAAGGAACCCCTATCGAGATAATAAATAAATATAAGAAGATCATGACCGGCATGAGTGTGGAAGAGATGGAGAAGCATGATGCCGGAAGAAGTGCCAACCTTAATAATGTTAAGAATACTTCCGGTGAGTTTAATGGGAATGGAGCAAGATCCGGTGGAAGTGACGTGACCGGAAGTGGTACGGCAGGAAGAGATACGTCAGGGGTAGATGCTTCGGGTAATAACGCGGCAGGAAGAGATACATCAAGGACAGATGCTTCGGGTAGTAACACGGCAGGAAGTGATACGTCAGGAAGCGAAACGTCAGGGGTAGGTGCTTCGGGTAATTACGGGGCAGGAAGCGATGCGACAGGGTTAGGTGCTTCAGAAAGTGATGCGACCGGAAGAAACGAAAATGGAAATGGACGAGGTAATCTGACCGGCTACGATTCTTCGGATACCCAAGGAAGTCAAACTGGAGAAGCAGACTCCGGCTCAGATACAGAGAAAAGCTCATCCAAAGATATGCGCTGGCAGGACATGCTGGAGGTCAACCCGAATCTTGATGAGTACGGCGATATGAAGGCGAAGCTCATCGACTTTGGTGTATTTGATGATGAGGGAAATGTAACTACAACACTTATAAAGGGTGGTACATTTACCATAAAGTCAAAGGTGGAGTTCTACGAGGATGTAGAGGATCCGATATTTACATTTACATTTAAGACCATTAAGGGACAGGATATAACCGGTACCAATACCATGTTTGAGAAGGTAAGTGTTGGAACCGCACATAAGGGGGAGATATATGTAGCCTCCTTCACTCAGGAAATGAATCTTCAGGGCGGCGAATACCTTCTGTCCATGAGCTGTACAAGCTTTGTAAATGGCGATCTGGTGGCACATGACAGGAAGTATGATGTGCTGAACATATCCGTAGTCTCAGAGAAGAATACAGTCGGTTACTATGACATGAATTCAAAGGTTGAGATTGAACGGGTAAAGTAGGATATGAGGAAAGTTAATGGATATATATGACAAATTACTGGAAATAGTGAGCAGCGGGGAGGATCTGGAGGATTTCCTTACTCATGAGGAAAGTTACGAATATCTGTATCATTTGTCTCAGATAAGGCAAAATGTTATAGAGTGGTTCAGCTTTAAACCTGATGCACGCCTGCTGGAGCTGGGAGCCGAATGTGGTGCTCTAACCGGACTGTTTGCAAAGCGTGTAAGGGAGGTCGTGGCAGTTGAGGATAATGAGAAGAAAACTGCTGTGAATAAGGAGAGAAACAGGACTTACAATAATATAACCTATGTAACCGGTGAGGGACTGAATGAGCTGACCAGAGCGGGTATCCTGTCTATGGCTAAGGGTAAGGCAGGAGAGGCAGAAGGTAGCGGTGTAGCGGAGGATACGACTGGAGAGGACGGTATCAAACAGGCAAAGTCAGGTGCAGAAGTGGGATTTGACTACGTTACGATAATCGGTGGATTTACCATGGATAAGCTAAAGACAGCGTCCTTCGTACTGAAGCCGGGAGGCACACTTATCATAGCGGTTGAAAATAAGTATGGAATGAGATACTGGTCAGGTGAAGAAAGACCATATACCTACAGTCGTTCACAGCTAATGGGACAGCTTAAGTACCGGGGGTATGACAGGCTGTACTTCTTCTATCCGGTGCCGGACTATACATTTCCACTGGAAATCTATTCGGAGAAGAACCTCCCGACGAAGGGAAGTATCAAGCAGCCAACGCCGGTATATCTAAAGGACAAGATTCTTACACTGGATGAGGTAAAACAGTTCGACATGGTGATCGAGGATAAGAAATTTGAAGAGTATGCCAACTCATTTGTGGTTGTGGCACATAAATAAAGTAAGAAAGTATCGAGAATAATTAGGTTTAGAAAAATGACAGAGCTTCTATATGCGAAGTACAATTCCCATAGAAGACCTGAATTTCAGCTCACTACCAGCATAGTTCTGGAGGATGGGGTGAAGAAGGTTATAAAGAGGGCCGCCGGAAAAAAAGCCGGGGGTCAGCTTGAGGTTATAAGGAATAATTATAAGCTTCTGTCAGACTATTATTATGATATAAAGGTTATCCCATATAAGGATGTGCCGGATAATACAGCCCTTGAATTTGAATTTGTAAATGGCAGGTCTATACTGGCGGGGATTGATTTTGAGAAGGATGATATTTCACTTCTGGTTGCCAAGCTCACAGCAGTAATGGGTAAGCTTTTGGATGTGAAGGACAGATACAAATGCAGCTTTCGTGTGACACCGGAATTTGAAAATGTATTTGGGATTGCTGATGAGACAGGACAGGTATCGGATAAAATCATTCAGGGAGACGGGGAGAAAAGTCGGGGTACTAATGAAAGTAAATATGACTGGAGTGTACTGGAAAACGATGCGGCTCTTACAGTCGCCAACCTGGACAGCATATTCAGCAATTTCATAGATGTAAATGGAACTATCACCTGCATAGATTATGAATGGGTGCTGGACTTTCCTGTGCCGGTGGACTTCCTCAGATACAGGATGTTAGTTTACCTCTTTGACGAGAAGGCGGCATATATCAGCCGTAGAATAGAGAGAAATGACTTCATAGAGCGTTTTGGAATCAGCAGAGATAAGATAGCGGTTTATCAGTCGATGGAAGAAGCATTTCAGGAATATGTGCATGGAGAAGGAAGAAAGTATATCTATCTTCCAAGATATCAGAAAAATCTTCGTGATGTGCGGGACGCAGCCGCAGAGATAAATGAGAAGAATCGCCTGATAGAGACAAAGGATATTCATATCTCAAATCTTGAGAACATGATAAAGGATCTTAGGGCGGAGGCTGATACTGCCAGAGCAGAGGCGGATAAGCAGAAGAGATTTGCAGAAAAGCATCTTAGTGCAGCTCAGGAGCAAAGTGAAAGAGCTGAGCAGCTTGAGCAGCAGAAGCTTGAGCTGGAGAAGGCAGTCATTGACAGGGATTCCCAGATCATAAATCTGTCATCGAGACAGCAGAAGATCAAGAAATCGCTGATGAATCCATTTTACGGGTTCTATATGGTGCTGAGTTATATTCCGTCAAAGATAAAGAGAAAGTCGGAAGCTAAAAAGCAGAGAGAAATGGAAATAGCGGCAGAAGAAGAGGCTCGAAGGAAGGTGCTGATGGAGGAAAAAAGAAAGCAGGACAGATACCAGCAGCTTCTGGATGAGACAGAGGGAAACTATGCCCGCTGGATAGAAGAGCAGGAGGCTGGGTACGACCACACGGAGGTATTTGATTATAATCCTCTTATTTCTGTGGTGGTGCCTGTTTATAACGTGGCAGATGAATATCTGATAGACTGCATCGAGTCAGTAAAGGCGCAGTATTATACTAACTGGGAGCTGATACTGGTAGATGATGCGTCAACTATGGAGTCAGTCAGAAAGACACTGAAAAAGGTAGTGAGGGAGCATAAGCTTAATAAGCTGAGAGCCTTCTTCGGTATAGCACCCAAAACACTCACGGGGGGTGCAGACAGGATTAGTGGCAATTCATACATTAACAGTGACAGCACATATATTAACAGCGACAGCACATATACTAATAGCGACAGCACATATATTAACAGCGATAATATAGGAGTGGGTGCTGCCGGTGATAATCAGAAAAGCTCCGGCAAGACTTCAAAAAAAGAGGTAAATGGTCGAATCAGGGCTATATACAGAAAGGAAAATGGTCGTATATCAGCCTGCACTAACACAGGACTAGATGCTGCAGCGGGTGAATATATAGCATTTATGGACTGCGATGATACCATAGCTCCATTTGCGCTTTATGAGGTGGTGAAGCTGCTGAATAAGGATAGAAGTCTGGACTTTATCTATAGTGATGAGGATAAGCTGGGGCTTCAGGAGAACGATGAAGAGAGGAGAGAAAAGTGGATCCGTGAAACCCCATTTTTCAAGCCAGACTGGTCTCCGGATACCCTTATGTCTTATATGTACACGTCACATCTTGGAGTATATAGAGCAAGTCTCGTAAAGGAGGTTGGCGGACTCAGATCCGAGTTTGATGGCTGTCAGGACTATGACATGACGCTCAGATTTACAGAGAAGACTGATAAGGTAGGGCATATCTCCAAGATTCTGTATCATTGGAGACAGATACCGGGTTCCACAGCGGCAGACCCTGAGGCAAAGGACTATGTAAAGGAGGCAACCAGAAAGTGTAAGGTTGAGGCTCTTAAGCGTAGAGGTCTGAAGGGCGATGTGGAGTGGCTGCCGGACATTTATCAGTACAGGGTAAGATATTTTCCTGAAGGGGCAGAGCTTAGAACATCCGGATCAGAATCGGGAAATAAGTCAGTAAATAACCACGGTAATGCAGAGACTACTGCTTCAGAGGACAGAACGATAGTAATTAACGGGAAGAGTAAGGTAAGCGTAGTTATTCCTTCCAAGGATAACCCGGAGATACTGAGACAGTGCATCTCTTCCTTTGTGGAGAAAACAGACTATAAGAACTATGAATTTATAGTCGTAGATAATGGAAGCAGTGATGAGAACAGGGCGAAGTATGAAGAACTCCTCAGATTCTATGGAGAGAGAGCGCGCATTTCAACTAAGTATATATATGATAAGCAGCCCTTCAACTTCTCGCGAATGTGTAACACCGGCGCAGCAGAGGCTACAGGGGAGTATATACTGTTCCTGAATGATGATATCGAGATCATAGAACCGGAGTGGCTGGACAGAATGCTGGGACAGGCTGAGCTTCCGACAACCGGTGCAGTGGGAGCCAAGCTTCTCTATCCGAATACAACTCTTATACAGCATGCAGGAGTAATCAATATCGAAAGTGGTCCTGTGCATATATTTGCAAAGATGGACGATACTCCAAGCTACTACTTTAATAAAAACAAGCTGGACTTTGATATGCTGGCGGTTACTGCGGCATGTCTTCTGGTCAAAAAGGACAAGTTTGACGAGATAGGTGGTTTTGACGAGAATCTGGCTGTGGCATATAATGACATAGACCTTTGCTTCAAGCTGGCAGAGGCCGGATATTATAATGTTATCAGAAATGATGCAGTGCTGTATCATCACGAGTCACTCAGTCGTGGGGATGATACTATGGATAGTGCCAAGTTCGCACGACTTATGTCTGAGCAGGAGAAACTGTACGAGAAGCATCCGCTGTTTTCAAATGATCCGTATTATAACGAGAACCTGACGCAGCTAGACTGTGACAGCAGTGTTTACTATGACAAGGATGTACAGTACAGTATTGAAGCTGTTCAGCTTGTAACTGAAGGGGAAGATATTGGTATTGCAGTAGAGCAGCCTGAGACTGAGGGAACAGTGTTACCATCAAATACAACTGCTTTGAAGTATCATATTCCGGAAGTGGCAGAAGAATATGATGCGGATATCTACGAGCGGGATGAGAGCGCATTTGAAAGATATACTATTCATGGAGGTATTAACTCCTGTGTAGTTGACTGGTGTATCTATATAGAAGGCTGGGCTCTGGAGCGTGGGCAGGATGATAACATGGAGGTATATCCGAGTGTTATTCTCTGGGAAGAAACGACTAATCCGGAAGCGACGGAGACAGACTCTTCTCAGATAAATGCAACTGAGACAATCTCTTCCCAGATACAAGCATCTGAGTCAATTTCTTCCCAGATAAATGTATCTGAGGAGGGCAGGGATCAGAAGGCTCCTCGTGTATTCAGGATTTCAACGACAAAGGTTCATCGAAGAGATGTACCACAGACATTTAATATGGAAACAAATGTGGAATTTGCAGGCTTTAAGCTCAGGCTTGATAGGAATGCTATACCGGATGGTATATATAAGATAGGCATACTGTATAAAAATACGCTTGTATGGACTAACAAAAAGTTAAAGCACTAATTGGCTGCTATAAATCAGATATGTAAAATTAACACGCACAATGCCCAAATTGACAACAATAATAGGTGGTTGCCTAAACTGGCAACTGGCAAGGCTTGATTGCTATAGTTGTCATTTGAACTATGCTTTTTTGTAAAATATAATGGGTTAGCAATCGGCAAGGATGAAGTGAAACCTTCACAATCTTCCTGCTTTATGTAAACCGTAAGGGGGGGGGTAGTACAAATAAGGCTATCCTCTTTGTTTTTATCTAGTGAAGTTAATAAAAAAGGCTATTCGGGCCATACAATCAGGGGATGATGGTTTAATGAATAAGGAGCAATTAGAGGGAAAACTGAAAACTAGAAAATGGAGGACTATATTCTATAATGTTCTTCTAATCTGCTATGATATAGTTGCTGTAGCATTGTCATATTTTCTTGCCTTATGGTTTAGATTTGATGGTAAGTTCTCGCTGATTCCACGAGATTATCTTGACGCATTTCTAGTATTTATTCCGATATATATAATTATATGTTTTGTTATTTTTTACATATTGAATCTGTATAAGAGCTTATGGAAATATGCCAGTGTAATCGAAGCTGTAAGGGTATTTATGGCTACATTAATCACAAGTACTCTGCACGTTATTCTTATTACGGCTTTTGTAAAAAGAATGCCTATCTCATATTATTTCTTTGGGGCGATCTTCCAGTTTGGATTTCTGATATTTGCAAGATTTGCCTATCGTTTTATCCTTCTAGTGAGAAACAGGTATAACAGAAATGAAGATGCGCTGAAACGTGTAATGATCATCGGGGCAGGAGAAGCGGGAAGAAGCGTTATCAGAGAGATAAACCGATCAGATGAGCTGAATGAGATTCCTGTATGTGTTATGGATGGCGATCAGTCCAAATGGGGAAAGCAACTGGAGGGTGTACCTATCGTTGGAGGACGAGAGAGTATATTGCTATCAGTAGAAAAGTATAAGGTTGAGAAGATATACTATGCAATCCCATCTTCATCCAAGAAGACACAGAGAGATATTCTTAGTATATGCAACGAAACAGGTTGCGAGCTTAAGACACTTCCAGGTATATATCAGATAGCAAATGGCGAAGTAGATATCAAAGCGATGAAGGATGTAGCCATAGAAGATCTGCTGGGACGTGAACCTGTCGAAGTTAATATGCAGCAGATATATGATCAGATATCAGGCAAGGTGGTTCTGATAACCGGAGGTGGAGGCTCCATCGGCAGCGAGATAGCACTTCAGGTAGCAAGGCATAATCCAAAGCGGCTGATAATATTTGATATATATGAAAATA
>DGRT01000110.1 GCA_002391105.1 Lachnospiraceae bacterium UBA4381
AGTTCCTATAAAAATATACGACCCGGCTGTAAAAAGATAAGCTCCAAGAAACTTATTCCTATGAGGACTGTTACCCTCTGCAAGTCCCTTGAAAACTCCTACCCATTCCTCTATGAGCATCTGCATTTTCCCCGGCACGATCTTAAACTTCGGAATAAAGAATATCCTGAGTATAAGCGCAAACACCAGAATGATTGCTGTTACAATATATGCAGATATCAGTGATGGATTAACCTCAAGCCCAAAAAGGTTTATCTTGTTAATGTCATGTACTACGGCATCCTTCATCGCCTCTTTAATGGTTTCATGCCTTTCAGCATTTAAGCCTGAGAAGATAATCGCTACCACAAGTAATACCAAGACCAAAGCCGCTACTATGAGCGTCCTGATCCTCTTACTTTTACTCAACTCACCATCTCCCTTCATATAATACTCTATATTTTTTCGTACATCTTATTAGTATAAACTTATAAACTAAAGCATGCAAGTAGAATAAAGCACTATTTTTTACTGTTTAACAGTCCTCCGATAATAGCACCTGAAACTCCTCCGATTATATGTGTGAGCTGTGACACACTATCCTGAACTGCCACCATATTCCATACCTCTGAACCCAGGTATATAAGTATGACAAGAATCATGGATATAGGTATCTCGCCCTGTCTCAGATCAGAGGCAGATACAAGAACTATCATCATAAATACCAGACCGCTGGCTCCCAGAAGCGCTACGTCCGGGAAGAATATAATATTTACAAGTCCTGATATTACGGCTACTATTGCAAACGCCTCTACCAGCGTGCCCTTTCCATACTTTTCTTCAAGCACCGGTCCCAGCAAGAGAAATAAAGTCATATTGCTGGCATAATGACTGAGACTTGAATGTCCAAGTACATGACCAAACAGTCTTATAAACCAGAATATGCTGATCTTACTCCTATAGACCTCAAAGAAAAGCTCCGTACTCCTTCCCTTTGTGATCCAGCCAATTACCAGAACAATCAGCGAAACCAGCGCAAATGTAAGTGTCACCGGCGCATTATATGTAAATGCCAATTTTCGTCTTCCGTCTGCCATATCCGTTCTCCCCTGCATATTCCTCTATTATTCCCGCTTATATTATATGATGCGGGTGTCAAAATACCTATTAACATTTATGTCATTCTATTATTTGCTTTTCGGAAACATTATCCTTATCAACGTAACCATTATATAATCTGAAATATACCCCAAAGCCAATTACAAACATGATGAGTCCGGTCACTATACAGACAACACTTCCGGGTATTTTGTTAAATTCCAGACCACTGGCGGGATAATAAAGTGCATTTATAAATGTATGCATAAAAACAGTCGGGAGGAGCGACCTGGTCTTTACAGCTACCATCCCGAATAATATCCCCATGACAGTTCCATAGATTATCTGAACTACATTTCCATGAAATAGTCCAAACATTATAGCCTGAAATATAATCGCTATCCAGCCTCTGCTTCTACCCGAAACAGGAAATGCCTTCAGCAGATAACCCATACAAAGTCCTCTGAAGATCAGCTCCTCTGCTAAGGGCGCCAGCACAATCGATGCAATAATAAGTGCCGCTGATCCACTTCCGTTAAACTTTCCCACCAGCTCCTTGTAGCTTGCAATAGTTTCCGGAAATATACTGCTGAGCAGGTTAAGTACACCACCTACCAGAAGCTGTCCTCCAGCCGCAAATACCAGCAGGGATATAACTACTCCGGGCTTTATCAAAATAGAAAATGTATCCCTCGAATCAGCCCTGTCCTCCCAGCTTTCCCTGTAATACCATAAACCACATATGACTAATACCAGCACATATCTGACTATACTGAATATACCCTGATCCACCAGTGCGCCGTCCGCACTGCTAACATCAACCAATCCAAAGATAACCGACAGGGCAAACGCCGCAAAATAACCTATAATAGTCAGTATTCCAAAAACAAAAAGAGGTGCTAATGAAAGAATTATGTTACGAATTTTCATAAGCACCTCCCCGTTTATATATAATCAGTTATTTCTTAGATTAATACTAATATATCTCGACTTGCCCGGCTTTCCTTCCGGTAAATTATACGGTAATCTTCTTTTCTCTGTCTTTCTTCTTCTTTTCCTCAGCCTTCTGTTTCTTAGCCTCTTCCTTGGATTTCTTGGCTGCTATCTCATAGTCGAGCTGTCTTTGATAATCAGCCTGCTTACCAAGTAGTCTCTCTCTGAGCGTCTTCTTGCGCTTTGGAGCATTTTCAGCCTCTTCCTGCATTCTCTTTCTTGTAGCTTTATGAAGAGTCTTAACGCTGGTAATATAGATACCACTTACCATAGCTTTAACCTCGCCATGCTGTGGTATATCATCATATATTCCGTCATCAGCAATAAATGTCATGATCTGCGGACCAATCTTTGCCTTTACTACAGGAATCTTGGCCTTTCTGTATCTTTTAGGAGCTTCATCCATTACAATCTTAGGAAGATTCGCATCCTGCATCGGCATGATCTTCTTATCTATAATAAAAAGAGTTGCCGGCTGTGATGCCGCATTTATCTGCTCGCGCTGCTCCATCTGTTTCTGCTGAAGCTTAGTTCCGGCGAAATATAATGCTACCATTACGCCTATCAAAACAACTGTTACTATGATGGCTACTATCCATCCCGTTGCTATCAGTATCATACTTTATTCTCCTCGTATAATATCAATATGTCCTTACTCAGCGTCCATCTCATCCAGTGTTTTCTGAATACGTGCAGGAAACTCATCGTAAACAGCTTTTCTGGTAGCTCTATCCAGCTCATGAGGATAGATCGGCTCGCTAAAATCAATTTTAACAATCTTCTTCTTTAATCCAAATGGATGATTATTCTCCAGTATGTCATCCGTATCCTTCATCGTAACAAGAACTATAGGACACTCTGACTCCTCTGCCATCTTGTAGCCGCCCTTCTTAAAAGGCAGCATCTCTTTCCCATGATTACGTGTTCCTTCAGGATACAGACCAAGCGAAAGTCCCTGCTTCATATATTCTGCGCCCTCCTTCATGGTCTGAAGACCGGCACGAACATTTTTCCTGTCCAGAAACAGGCTTCCAAGATCAGCAACCCACCAGCTAAAAAACGGAACATTCTTGAATTCCTTCTTTGCTATAAAGCCCATAGGTCTGTCAACTATAGTCTGCAGGATAATAATATCGAAATAACTCCTGTGATTACCTATAAAGAGGATTCCCTTTTCTCCCGGAACCTGACTAAGGTTATCAGAACCTCTTACATCAGTTTTGGTCCCTGCCAGGAAGAGTACATTTTTAAAGAAGCCCCTGACAAACTTCCAGCTTTGATACCAGCCTTTATATCTGTTAATCTTTGTTACTATCCAGAGATAGAGATGAACAGGCAGACATAGTATGATTGACAGCACAGCAAAGATTCCTGCAATAATGAGTCTGAGCATATCTTCCCCCTTTTTATACCATAACCAAGCTTTATAATCATAACATAATTTAGCAGCTATTCAGTCCACTATATCTATAGATATGACCTTATCTACCAAACATCTTAGCAGTTTCATACAGTCTGTTGGATAAATGCTGTGTAAGACTTTCCTGCTTATATCTCCAGGACCAGTTACCCTCTCCCACACCGGGAGTATTGAATCTTGCCCAGGAATCAAGTTCCAGTATATCCTGCATAGGTACGATTGCCATAGTTGCTACAGAACCGAAGCAGGCCCTGATCATAACCCAGCATATATCACTTGCATCCGTACTGAAATATCTTCTCAGTTTATCTCTTGACTGCTCAAAACAATTCCTGTACCAGCCAAGAGTTGTATTATTATCATGAGTTCCTGTATAGCATACACAGTTTCTTACATGATTATGCGGCAGGAAATTGTTTTCATTTGGATTTTCAAATGCGAACTGAAGTATCTTCATTCCAGGGAAACCGAACTTATCTCTCAGCTCTACGACAGAAGTATCTATCTCACCAAGATCCTCTGCAATGATAGGCATATGATATCCAAGTGTAGATTCAAGCATGGTAAAGAAATTTTCTCCCGGTGCCTTCATCCACTTACCTTTTATAGCAGTCTCCTCGCCATAAGGTACTGCCCAGAACTTATCAAAGCCTCTGAAATGGTCTATCCTCAGATAGTCAGTATATTTAAGCTGATGCCTGATACGTCCGAACCACCACTCATAACCGGTCTTCTTGTGTTCACTCCACTTATAAAGAGGATTTCCCCAGAGCTGGCCTGTAGCTGAGAAATAATCCGGCGGTACACCTGCAACAACTGTAGGATAACCTTTTGTATCCAGCATAAAGAGCTTTTTGTTGCACCATACATCAACGCTGTCCCACGCTACAAAAATAGGAATATCTCCAACGATTTTTATACCCTTATCATTTGCATATTTTTTGAGATCTGCCCATTCCCAGTCAAAGAGGAACTGAAGGAATTCATAATAACCGATTTCCTTTTCCAGCTTTTTCTCCCACTTCTTTCTTGCAGCCGCAGTAGGATTTTTCAGATCATCCTCCCAGAGATACCAGGGTGCTCCATTATGATAATCCTTCCCGGCCATGAAAAGCGCGTAGTCTCTAAGCCATAATCCGGAGGAAGCCTTAAAATCCTCCATCTTCTTCATATATTCTTCATTTGTGGAAAGACCATCATGAATATTCTCATCAAGAAATCTTTCATAAGCCTTTTTGAAAAGCCCGGTCTTAAACTCTATCACATCTCCATAGCAGATATCCTCAGGATTCCACTGAGGCATATCCTTAAAATCATCATCATTCAGAAGATTCAGCTCTCTCAGATGATCAACACTTATGATAAGCGGCTGACCGGCAAAGGATGAAAACGGCTGGTACGGAGAATCCCCGAAGCCTGTATGTCCCAGAGGAAGTACCTGCCAGAGCTTCATTCCGGATCTTTCCATAAAGTCTATAAAATCATAAGCTCCCTTTCCAAGATCACCGATTCCATAAGGTCCCGGAAATGATGTAGGATGAAGCAGTATTCCGGCCAGTCTTTCAGGCCCCATGTCAACGCTTGCAGTAATATCAATATCCATTATATAATCAATCCTCCAAAGTCATTTTAGCTTTTTAGCTTTTAGTCATTATCCAAAACGGAATACGATAGGCCCCGCTTAAAACTGAAAAGCCTTCTCAAACAGCGGTATAGCCTTCTCTATCATTTCCGTCGGTACACAGTAAGATATACGGAAATGTCCCGGACACTCAAAGCTGTCACCCGGAACAGTTATAAGTCCGAGTTCTCTGGCAGCCTTCCAGCACCACTCATTTGCATCTCCGGACTCCGAAGGAACTCTCGGCATCATGTAGAAGGTACCCATAGGCTTAACTACCTTATAGCCTATTCTGGTAAGCTCCTTAAAAAGAAGCTCAGCATTTGTTTCATATATAGAAAGGTCACTTGTATCATCTATCACTCTTTCGATAGCGAACTGCATAAGAGCTGTAGGACAGTTATGACCTGTAAATCTGGAAATCTGTCCTGCCATAGGCACGAGAAGTTCTGCATCCTTTGCTGCAGGATTTACAGCCATGTATCCGATACGTTCACCCGGAAGTGAAAGAGACTTACTAAAGGAATAGCAGCAGATGGAATTGTCATAGAACTTTGAAGGGAAAGGACTATCAACTCCGGTAAATACTATTTCTCTATATGGTTCATCAGTAATGAGGAATATCTCATGTCCATATTCCTCCTGCTTTCTGGTCATTACCTCTGCCAGCTTCTTAATAGTCTCTGTGGTATAAACCATACCTGATGGATTGTTAGGTGAATTAATAAGAACCGCAGCCACCTTCTCATCAAACATTTCTTCCAGCTTTTCAAAGTTGATCTGAAAGCTCTCAAAATCCGCAGGCACTACCTTAAGCTCAGCTCCCGTACCTGATACATAAGGATTATATTCCGGGAAATAAGGAGCAAATGTAAGCACCGTCTCTCCTTTTCCTGCCACACATCTTATGGCATGAGAAAGTGCACCTGCCGCACCGGAGGTAGGAAATATATGAGCCGCCGTATAGTTCATACCAAAACGGCGATTAAGTGAATCTGCAATGGCCTTCTTGGTACTATCCTGACCAAGAGTAGGACTATAGCCATGAAGCTTTACAGGATCTCCCTTTTCAACTATATCGATCAAAGCTCTGGTAAAACTCTCTGTAGTAGGAACAGACGGGTTACCTATAGAGAAATTAAATACGCTGTCCGGTCCCATTTCAGCAGCTCTTTTTCTTGCAAAATCAAAGAACTGTCTTATAACGGATTCCTTCCCGGTCATCTCTTTATAAAATTCAGATATCATAACAACCTCCAGGCATAATACTGCGGACAGTCATCCGGTCCACAGGCAATTAGTATAACTTGTAAAGTTTCGCATAATGTGAAACTTTTGTCAAGTGACGTGTAACACAAAAACTGCCTATTTCTCATTGATATTATAGAGTCTGAGAGCATTTTTATAGGTAATTTCTGCCACTTCTTCAATACTGATTCCTTTAAGCTGGGCTATCTCACCTGCTACGTAGGGAAGGTATCTGGAATCATTTCTTTTTCCACGGTTTGGAGTCGGAGTAAGATAAGGACTGTCTGTTTCAAGCACTATATTTTCCATCGGAATCGCTTCAACCGCCTTCCTTAATTTCTTGGAATTCTTGAACGTAACAGAACCTCCTATTCCAAAGTAGAAGCCCAGCTTCATAAATTCCCTGGCCATTTCCTCTGTATATGAATAGCAGTGAACTACACCGCCTATATCTTCAGCGTGGCAGTCACGCATAAGCTCATAGGTATCCCTCGCCGCTTCCCTGCTATGAATAACCAGAGGCAGCCCCAGTTCACGGGCAAGCTCCATCTGTCTTACGAACCACTTTTTCTGAATATCTCTATCCGGCTCATCATAATAATAATCCAGTCCTATCTCACCGATAGCCACAACCTTATCATTATTCCGGGCAAGTTCACGAAGGATATCTATATCCTTTTCAGTCATCTCACCTACATGATGAGGTATAACTCCAACAGCCGCATACATAAACTCATATTCTTCTGAAAATACAGCCGATGCCCGTGATGTTTCTATATCACAGCCTATATTGGTTACCTTATCGATACGGGCAGCTACAGGAACATCCTCATACTGTATTTCAGCGAGCAGTTCCCCGCCCAGAAGCACGTCCCTATCCTCATCAAATCTCTCATCATCATAATGTGCATGAGTATCAAATATTCTCATATATTAAAGCACCTCATCCCTGAATCTGTTTCTGTCATCATTCCTCTTGAAAGCCATCTCGATAAGTCCGTCAACATATTCTTTCATAGGATGTCCTGCCTTCTCCATAAGCATAGGGTACATACTTATAGCCGTATGGCCGGGTATAGCATTTATCTCATTAAATACAACTCTGTCCGTTTCTCTTTCCAGGAAGAAGTCAACTCTCGCAAGACCGTAACAGTCACAGGCACGATATATCTTAAGCGCCTTCTCCCTTATCTCCTGCTGTTTTTCCTCAGGAATGTCCGGATCTATGATCGTCTTGGAATCGGCATTGTTGTACTTTGCATCAAAATCATAAAACTCTGCTGCTGCGACAATCTCACCTACACCGCTTGCAAAGGCGCTGTCTCCCGCTCCATATACCGCACATTCTATCTCGCGTCCATTAATACACTCTTCAACCAGTATCTTGGTATCATGCTTTGCTGCAAGTCTAAGACCTTCAATCAGTTCTTCCCTGTTATGAGCCTTGGTTATACCCATAGACGAACCGGCACAGGAGGGCTTGATGAACATTGGATAATTCCTTTTCTTCTCCACCTTTGCAACTACCCGGTCCATATCATTTATCTCATAGCTTCTTACGCCGACATACTCTGCCTGAACCACATTTACACTGTCAGCTATGACCTTGGTAAAGAACTTATCCATAGTAACAGCGGATGACAGATGTCCGCAGCCAACATACGGAATATGAGCCATCTCGAAAAGTCCCTGAATAGTTCCGTCTTCACCATACAGACCGTGAAGCACCGGAAATACAACATCTATCTCCTTCTCACTGTAACCATTTTGGTCGTGAAGGATAAGCTTTCTATCAGTAGCAGGTGATATGACAGCCTTCGGAAGCTTCTCTTCACGTTCCCATCTAAGGTCACTGATTGTACTCTCATCTGTAACCAGAAGCCAGTCTCCCTGTCTGGTAATACCTATACAGGTAACCTCATACTTCTCTCTGTCCAGAACCCCCAGCACAGTTCCCGCAGAAACACAGGATACATCATGTTCACTGGACATTCCACCAAATACTACTGCTATTCTAATCATTATATTTTCCTCCTGAATGGATCATACTTTACCAATGGCAACACTGGTATAATAAACCTTTTTTATTCCAAGCTCTCTAAGAATTCTTGTACATGCCTCTATAGTAGCACCGGTTGTATATATATCATCTATCAAAAGAGCCGAAGCATTTTGAGCAAAGCCGCATCCCGCCGCAAAAGCTCTTCTCATATTCCTGTCCCTCTCGTCATCGGTCAGTTCCTTCTGCGGAGGAGTAAATGCTGTTCTTCTGATCAGATCATTTCTGATACTTATTCCCGTCAGTTTACTCAGCTCCCGGGCTATAAGCTCTGCCTGATTATAACCTCTGCTCATCATTTTATCAGAATGGAGCGGAACCGGTACCAGTACATCTATACCAAGCTCCTTAAATGTACGTCCGAATCTCTGATTGATCTCGTTTGCATAAAAGACTGCATACTCCTGCCTGCCCATATATTTGAATGCCATCAGAGACTCTGACACGGGACTGACATAGTTAAATACAGGAAAGCCTCTCATATAGGTTCTTTCTCTTTTCTGACAGTCCAGACAGTATTCCTCTTCAGGACTGCTTATCTCTTTGCCGCATCTGTAGCAGACCGGTTCCTCCACATATTTCAGTTTCCGTAAGCATTCATCGCATATATGCCCGCTGCCTATAGATATAACCCTGTCACATATCGCACAGCGCGGCGGAAAAAATATATCCAAAAGCTTATCCCTATCTGTTATATCACACACCCCCAGTTTGTAAAGACTTTTTAACTTTTAGATATTATGATGTGGATGTCATATTATCCATCTCCCTTAATCTGTCGGCAAAGCTGGTGAATCTCTTATGCTCAAATGCATTATCGATCATAGAATTAACAATGCTGAGATTGCCAACTATCACAACCATGCTCTTAGCTCTGGTAACAGCAGTATATAGCAGGTTACGGCTCATCAGTCTCTCCGACCATTTAAGGAGCGGAATAACAACCACCGGGTATTCTGAACCCTGAGACTTGTGAACTGTTATGGCAAAGCTATGCTCCAGTTCATCCAGTTGATTATAGGCATATTCCACCATGCGTCCATCATCAAAAAGAACACTCACAGTTTCGTCAAAATCATTAATCTCAACTATAGTCCCCATATCTCCATTGAAGACACCGACTCCCTGATCAAGAACATAACCATCCGCCTTCGACTTGGAGTAAACATTCCACTCGAGACGGTAATCATTCTTGATCTGCATCACCTTATCACCCTCACGGAGTATGACTTCTCCTCTATCCTTTTCACGTTTGGTATAGTCAGGTGGATTGACTGCCTTCTGAAGTGCTTTATTAACCTCTATACAACCAAGCTCGTTTTTTCTCATAGGAGTTATTACTTCTATATCCTGAGGGGATATAGAAAGATATTCCGGAAGCTCCTTTGTTACCAGTTCTTTACATTTATTCACTATATCTCTGGCATTTTTTCTGGGTATAAAGAAGAAATCCTTAGAATTATTTTTTATCTCCAGATGGATTCCATCCTTTATTTTATGGGCATTAGTAACTATACTACTGTCTCCAGACTGTCGGAATATCTTGTTTAATATAGTGACCGGAAGACACTCTGCAGCAATTATATCCTTAAGCACATTTCCGGCTCCGACAGATGGAAGCTGATCTATATCACCTACTAGTATAAGTCTGGTTCCCGGAGTAACAGCCTTGAGCAGTGAATAAAAAAGACCTGCATCTATCATGGAAGCCTCATCTATAATTACCGCATCTGTTTCCAGCGGATTATCCTGATTCCTCAGGAATCTGAGAGCAGTTCTTTCGCCATCATCCCCCGGTTCTCCGGAGAATTCCAGAAGTCTATGAATCGTCTCCGCCTTATATCCTGTTGATTCAGTTATACGTTTAGCCGCCCTTCCGGTAGGGGCTGCCAGAAGTACCTTGTCTCCATGATATTCAAAATACTTAATTATGGCATTTATAATCGTGGTTTTTCCTGTACCCGGACCACCCGTTATGATTGAAACTCCTGACCTCACAGCCAGAGACACAGCCATTCTTTGTTCCTCGGCAAGCTCGATATCCTCTTCCTTTTCAACTCTTTTTATTGCCTCGGCTATCTCCTCCTCCGGCACCTCTACATTGAATCTGAGTTCAAGAAGCTTCTCGGCACTATTCAGCTCTGTAAAGTAGTTCCACGAACTGTAAATGATACTGCCCAGTTCACTCGTCTTCATAACTATCTTCTTATCTACATTCATCTGTACCAGCAGCCCATGAAGTCTGGTTTCAAAGCTTTCCCTGTCCATTTCAGAGTTAAGAAGAGAATAAACCTCATCTGTAAGCATATTCTCAGGTATAAACATATGCCCCTCAGTCATACTTTCATTAAGAGCATAGATTACAGCCGACCTGATACGATATTCTGAGTCCTCAGCTATTCCGGTCTGCATAGCCAGCCTGTCAACCATTTTAAAGCCTATACCGGATATTCTGTCAGCAAGCTTATAGGGATTGCTGCGGACCACCTCATATACCTCATCTCCGAACTCAGCATATATCTTCATAGCGAGCTTTACGCTGATTCCATACTGGGAAAGAAATATAATGACGCTCCTGTAGGTTCTGTTCTCCTGATACTTCTCCGCAATCCTTACCGCCATTGTCTTGGATATACCCTTTACCTCAGCCAGCTTCTCAGGTTCTTCTTCCATTATCCTGAGAGTATCCTCTCCGAACCTTTTAACTATTCTTTTTGCCAGAGCTTCGCCCACACCTTTTACTATACCGGATCCAAGAAATCTGACTATTCCTTCCTGATCTGTAGGCATGCTTAGCTCAAAGCTCTCTATCTTAAATTGCAGATCGTACTGTGGATGATGAACGTAGTCACCCTGTGCCTGAATATACATGCCCTCAGCAATTCCCGGCACATTTCCGACCATAACCTCATCCCCGCCATCCTTATCTACCTCTATGGTAAAAACACTGTAGCCATTCTCTTCATTATGAAATATGATTTTTTCTACATATCCTTCTACTATCATTTATTCACTCTCACTTAATGTATTTACAAAGCTGAAAGAGGGATGTGCTTTTAGTCACACATCCCTAACAGTTAATTATTCAAGTTCAGCAAGATAGTCTATATATTTTCCTGTTCCTACTGCCACCACAGAGGTCGGATCCTCAGCCGTCATAGTGCTGATTCCTATCTTTTCCTCAATAAGCTGTTCCAGTCCATGCAGAAGCGAACCACCACCTGTAAGTATGATACCACGATCAGCTATATCAGCCGCAAGCTCAGGAGGGGTTCTCTCAAGAACAGCATGAATAGCCTCTACAACCTGACCTGTCGTCTCTCTGAGAGCCTCCTCTGTTTCATCAGAGGTTATAGTTACGGTCTTCGGCAGACCAGTCACAAGATTTCTTCCTCTTACGTCCATGGAGATATTCTCCGGACGCTTATAGCTTGTACCTATATTTATCTTTACTTCCTCAGCGCTTCTTTCGCCTATCAGAAGATTATATTTCTTACGAATATACTTTATGATGGCATCATCAAAATCATCACCTGCCACCTTGATAGAGGAAGTTACAACAGCTCCACCCATGGAAATAACCGCTATATCTGTTGTACCTCCACCTATATCTACTATCATATTGCCAACAGGTCTCATGATATCTATACCCGAACCAATGGCTGCAGCTATAGGCTCCTCTACTATATTAACAAAACGGGCTCCGGCATTATATGTAGCTGTTTCCACCGCCCTCTTCTCAACCTCGGTTGCTCCTGAAGGAACACATATGGAGATACGTGGACGTCTTCCAAAGAAATTCCTTCCTATAGCCTTCTTGATGAAGTACTTGAGCATTTCCTCTGCTTTTGTATAATCAGATATTACTCCATGCTGAAGCGGCCTTATGGCAATCAGATTACCGGGAGTTCTTCCCAGCATGAGCCTTGCCTCTTCACCTATCTCAACTATTTTTTCCGAATCCTTATCATACGCTATAACTGTTGGTTCTCTAAGTACCACTCCACGATTTCTGACATAAACCAGGATATTCGCAGTACCCAGATCTATTCCTATATCCAGATTAGCCAAAATTTTACCTCCTAATCGGTCAATGCTTCATACCATCAACTGCTGTCGATGTATCCTGCTTCATAATAAAAACTGAAACCTTCTGACCGTTCTTCCATTTTATCTGATGCTCTGAAACCTCATATATTCCACCCAGTCTGTCGATATATCTGCTGTATCTGGTGTTTTTGTTCAGTTTGAGAGCATATGCCTTGTCTATACCCGCAAGACCTGCATATTCCTGTTTAATATCAGGAATGATAGAAAAACTGTTAATTCCTGATATATCATTTCCAAGCTTCTCCTTAAGAGCCTTATTTGCATACAGGATGCCGCCTGTCTCCCTGTCTCTTACAAAAGCATAAACAGGAAGATGTTCCAACACATCCATCACAACACGGGCAACCTTAACATTACTTTTTACCCTGCTGTTATTACTGGTTCTTCTGGAGAATATATCTGCAAGCTCTCTGGCAAAGCTTTTTTCATCCTTTGTCCAGACTCTTTCAACCCTATTCTCTATAAATATAAGCCTTCCATGGTACATACCATCAGAATAAACCGGCAGCACCATGACAGCCTTTGCTTTTCCTTCAAAAACCCGAACTCTCATCTGATTAGTCATATTATTCTTGTCAACAAAGAGCCCCATTTTTTTAATCTTATCCTGAAGTTCTACATCATAATGATCTCTGTCCCAGCTAAATTCCTTCTCTGCCTCTTCACTTTTCCCTTCGCGTGCCCAGTAATCAGACAGCTTCATAAAACCAGGTCTGTCCTCATCAATCACATAATAGACTATGTAATCAACATCCATGAGCTTTCCAACCCTGTCAT
>DGRT01000108.1:0-712 GCA_002391105.1 Lachnospiraceae bacterium UBA4381
CAACATTTTCCAACAGACTCAGCGTACAGCTTAGAGCTCATGGTAAGACTCCTCATCCTATAGCAATGGATAACTTCTTCAAAGAGAGATCAGAAACACCGCTGGATGCTGAAGGAAAGCTGGACTTTGAAAGTATAAGAGCTATGGATCTGGAGCTTCTGGATGATAAGATGAGCAGAGCCCTCAGGGGAGAAGAGGTAGATATGCCTACCTTTGATTTTCTGACCGGTCAAAAAGTCTATAATGGCAATAAGCTTAAGATTGGTTCGGAGGATGTGATTGTAATGGAGGGAATACATGCACTGAATCCTGAATCTACAAAGGCTATTCCCAAGGATAGCTGCTATAAGATATATATCAGTGCTCTGACACAGCTCAATCTTGATGAGCATAATCGTATCTCTACCACTGATACGAGACTTCTCAGAAGAATAGTTCGGGATGCCAGGACAAGGGGACATTCGGCAGAAAGGACTATACTAATGTGGCCTTCGGTCAGGAGGGGAGAAGAGGAAAACATATTCCCATTTCAGGAGGAAGCAGATGTTATGTTCAACTCTGCTATCATCTATGAGCTTCCGGCAATAAAGCAGTTTGTTGAGCCGCTTCTCTTTGGTGTAAGCAGAGATTCGGATGCTTATTATGAGGCTAAGAGGCTTCTGAAGTTTCTGGATTATTTCCTTGGAATAGATGTTCAGCAGGTTCCGCTCAA
>DGRT01000108.1:805-12833 GCA_002391105.1 Lachnospiraceae bacterium UBA4381
TGTTTCAAAGTATAATGTTTCAAAGTATAAACAGATGAAATAAAAAAAGCGAGTAAGACTGTAAGCCGGGTTCTGTCTGGAACAATCATTTATCTAGACCTTGTATTACTACAAGGCTCGAGCAACCTACCTGTAGCTCAGCGGGCCGCCTTCAGACGCTACTGCTTGGTCTTGCATCGGATGGGGTTTACAATGCCTTATCTGTCACCAGACAAGCGGTGAGCTCTTACCTCGCCTTTTCACCCTTACCTGCCGGAGCAGGCGGTATATTTTCTGTTGCACTTTCCTGTGAGTTGCCTCAACTGGACGTTATCCAGCATCCTGCCCTGTGATGCCCGGACTTTCCTCGTGACTTATAAAGTCCCGCGATTGTTCATCCTACTCGCAGGCTCTAATATAACACACTGATCAGGGTGTGTCAAAAGACAATCAGAGAAAGAAATGATTTGATTTTTTTATCGGAGGTTAAAATGTATAAATCAAAAAGGTGGGCTGCGGCTGTTTTTGCTGTGCTTTTACTAATGCTTGTAATGATATTGCCTGATACATATGTTTCTGCAGCAAAGGATCGATTCGAGACGGAAATAAATACCGAGCTGGATGCTTCAGGCAGAAACTATGTTGTGTCCCTGGATATTATGAACAAAGGGAAGGATTTTACAGGCTATGCGAGAGTGCTGGTAAAAACAGACACGTCTAATAGTATAGGCTACGATGTAGATATATCCATTCCTTCTGCTACTGAAAAAACCTATTCAGTAACAATTCCTGTTAATAATACAAATGCGAATGAGACTGTTGAAGTTGAAATATATGATAAAAAGGATCGTAAAGAATATGAGGAAAAGTTCCGTAAGGCTTTAGGAGCTATGTCTCATACTATTAAAGTGGGTGTTCTTTCCGATAATCTGGAGAATATTTCTTTTCTGGATATTTCCGGAAATACAGTTATGATTAATGGTTATGATTATTTTATCGGTGTAGAGGAGATGAGTGCGGATACATTTTCAGAGAAACTGAAAAGCTGTTCGGCGCTGATTATTAATGATTATGATACAAGTGCTCTATCTGAGGATGATCTTAAGAATCTTAAGAACTGGGTTGCCTCTGGCGGTGCACTTCTGGTCGGAACAGGGGAAAATTATAACAAGACAATGGCTGGTAAGCTTGATATATATGATGATCTTGGTAAGATAGAGGTCATTGAATCTGCATTTTATACAGAAAACAGTAATGATGAAATACTGGTTCCAATGGCATTTGCGACTTCTCAGGAATATGACTCTACCTATAATTATGTAAATGAGATAGCATATTATAAAAATGTAGGCAGTGGTACATTTACATTTATCATGATAGATCTTGAGGATTTGTATAATATAAATGACGGCTCCGGAGTTCAGGTGACGGATGATATGATTGCAATCTATACCGCCGCGTTTTCTAATATCAGCAAGTACAATAATCATGGCGGTACAAATTATATCTCAGACTATGTTTTGTCGAATATTGAAGCCTATATGGAAAAGCCTGCCAAAACAGGCGGTGGATTTCTGGTATTTCTGATCGTGGTATATGTTGCCCTTGTAGGACCTGTTATATATCTCATATTAAAGGCTATGAACCAGCGGGAAAAGATGTGGATAGTTATACCGGCTGTCTCATTGCTGTTTGTTATATTTATTGTCCTCATTAGTCTTGGAGTAAGAGTAAAGGGACTTACTCTTAAGTCAGTAAGAGTGCAGGACCTTTCGTCCGGAGAAGCAAATACCTATGTTTTTGGTTATCATCCATCTCCGGAAACATGGTCCGTAAAGGCAACCGGAGATTTTGAGTCGGCTACGATCAGCACGGATTATAATTATTCCAGTAGTCAGAAACAGCAGGCAAGTATCAAAAATGAAGCTGATGGAATAAAGCTTGCTTATACGCCTGACAGTACCTTTGACATGACATGCTTTAGTCTGTTTTCTTATCCCGGTGTCCAGAGTTCATTTGAAATTGATTATGACTATGATGAGCAGGGCTATGATTATGATGAAGAGCAAGACCTTGATTATGATTATGACGACTATTACGGAACATCTTCCGGTATTCAGATAAAGGGTACTGTTAAAAATAATACCGGCATGGATTTTGACTATGTGCTGATCTTTGACGATTCACATTCTACCCTGGTGGAGGATGTGAAAAAGGATGAAGTTATAGATATCGATATGAGTAACTTTGTTAATACTTCATATTATTCCGGTTATAATGATTTCCTTTCAAAATATGCCAATACTCCTTATAAACAGAAAAAATATGATGACGCATCAGAAATAGCGGCTCTTTCTCTTGCATATAACAGTATCTATAGTACCACCACCGGAGTCAGAGTGGTAGGAGTAAGAAAAACAGAGGGTGTTACTAATGAAAATGAGGCATCCTGGAACTGCTACTATGATTATAAATAAGCGCTTGTATAGGATAGGTACGTATAGAAAAGTCGCGTATTAGAAAGGCGCGTATTAGGTTGGCATGTATAGAAATGGCATGTATGGAGGTTTAAATGTTATATATCAACAATTTATATAAAACCTATGGTCGTTTTCCAGCGGTTCAGGGGCTTACTCTAAGAGTTCCAAAGGGGGATCTGTTTGGATTTGTTGGACCAAACGGAGCAGGCAAAACGACAACTATAAGAATAATCTGCGGACTCCTGCAGGCAACCTCAGGCTCCGTAACTGTAAATGGCATAACTGCGGTAAATACAGCAGCTAAGCCGGCTTCCAGCAAAGACCTGAAGGCATTTAAGAAGACGATTGGCTATGTTCCTGATTTCTTTGGTGTATATGATAATCTCAAGGTAACTGAATATCTGGAGTTTTACGGCTCCCTTAATGGGATGCTGTATCGGGATATACAGAAGATTTCAGATGATCTGCTTGATCTTGTCAATCTTAAGGATAAAAAGGATTTCTATGTTGATACATTATCCAGAGGTATGAAGCAGAGACTATGCGTAGCAAGAGCGCTTCTTCATAATCCTGAGCTTATGGTGATGGATGAGCCGTCCTCCGGACTTGATCCTGTAGCCAGAGTTGAGATGAAGGAGCTTCTTATGAATCTTCAGTCCATGGGAAAGACTATCATTATCAGCTCACATATTCTGGCAGATATATCTGAGATGTGTAATGCCATCGGAATCATGAGTCATGGCAGGATAATCAGTGCCGGTAAGATGGAGGATATACTTAAGATAGGAACTGATACCAGCAGACTGGTGCTTACCTTTAATCAGGGAATAGAAAATGCTGTCATGATTCTTCAGGAATATCAGAATATTCGTATAGAATCTGTCAGAGAAAATCAGGTCATCATAGCCGGTGTGACAGATGATATGATGGCATGTCGTCTGGTTAATGATCTTATTTCCAGAGGTGTCATTCTTTCCGGCTTCCATCGTGATGAGAAGAGTCTGGAACAGATATTCATGAACATTACCGGAGGTAACTAAGTATGTTGGAGAAAATGATAAATCCTATAGTTAAAAAGGATATGAAGGTTATATCCAGAAGCATGAAATACTCCTGGGGACTCTTTGCCTACGAAGCAGTGCTGGCGCTTGCCTTCTGTATCACCATGCTGGCGGTGTCAACTATTGGAAGCTATAGTGGTATTCGTAATAATGTTGATATGTATGAGGAATATGTAGCATTTTTCCCTGTTGTAGGTGTGGCTCAGTTATGTATTATATCTCTCATAGTTCCTATAATTACAGCATCGTCTATCTCAGGTGAAAGAGAGAGGGGGACACTGGATGTACTGCTGACGACAACTATAACTCCTACCCAGATAGTTATAGGTAAGGTATCTTCTGCAGTAATAAGGGTTATGATATTTGTTATAGCAAGTATTCCTCTGATGGCTACATCATTTATAATGGGAGGGCTTTCCTGGTGGATCCTTCTGGAATATATACTGATGGCATTTGTTTTTGCCATAATGTCAGGAAGCATTGGAACTATGTGCTCGGCATTTTGTAAGAAATCTATACCGGCTATAATAATGTCATATGTAATATATGGAATCATTTATGGTGGCTGTTATCTGCCAATGGTTATAGTATCAATAGTTTTTAGTGATATCGATGATCTTCCGGTGCTTATGCTGGGACAGCTTATCAATCCGGTTACCAGCTTTATCCTGTTCTTTATCAGCAAACTGGGAGGAGAGGATCTGATTGATCTGTTTTATTATAATTCTTCCTTTAATGGCTTCTGGACTTTTCTGTTTAAGACAAATGTATGGCTGATCATATCAAGCATTTTTCAGCTTGGTATTGCTGCACTTGCGATATTTATAGCTGCTAAAAAGATAAGACCGGGAAGAAAGTAGATTAAAGCAAGATATAGAGTGATAATAGAAGGACGTGGTTTCTAAGTATTAATTATTGATATGGAATATATAGTAAATGTTATAAATAGTATAAGAATGAAGATGAATGCAAAGATAATGAGAAGGTCTGTCGTTACGTCCTTTTTATGGGGGACGGTCATAGGCCTTCTTGTTGTCGTTATAAGCCTTTTTGTTCCTATGTATTATGCATTTCCTATATCACTTGTTCCTCTGGTGGTTTCGCTTATAGCCGGCTTTATCATTGGTATAAAGAAGAGAAAGGGTAATGTGGAAGCTGCTCTTATGATTGACAGCTTCGGTCTTGATGAGAAGATTATCACGGCATATGAGAATCAGGATTATTCGGATCCGGTTATTATTCTTCAGAGACAGGATGCCGAGAGGAGCCTGAGAATGAAGGAAAGCATGATAAAGCTTAAGGCGGATTTTCCGTGGGTAAAACTGGGGGTGACTATCCTTATTCTTATCTTAAGTGGAATACTGCTGATGTATCCAACGAAAGCCAGAAAGCTGGCGCAGGATATGCATGAGGCAAAGCTTGCGGCGAAGGAGGCAGAGAAGGAAGTCAAGGAGATGATGGAGGCTCTATCCAAGATTGATCAGGGAGAGCTTACACAGGAGGAGCTGGACGAACTTCAGCAGATGATGGATAGTCTTGAAACCTCGAAGGAGGACTTTGAAAATGCCTCTACGATGAGTGAGTTTATGAAGGCCAGCAATAAATATGATTATAAGCTGGGGGATATATCCCAAAAGCTGGAATCGCTTTCCCAGGGTAAAAGTGGAAATGCCAGCCAGCAGTTGCAGGAAGCAGCCCAATTGGCAGAGAATCAGCAAAAGAGCCAGAATGTTGCAAGTAACCAGAATGGTGAAAACGGTCAGAATGGCGAGAATGGTCAGAACGGCGAGAATAACCAGAACGGCGAAAACGGTCAGAATGGTCAGAGCGGAGAGAATGGTCAGAGCGGCGAAAATGGTCAGAATGGCGAAAATGGTCAGAACGGTGAGAATAATCAGAACGGCGAAAACGGTCAGAACGGCGAGAATGGTCAGAACGGCGAGAATGGTCAGAATGGAGAGAATGGCCAGAATGGAGAGAATGGTCAGAATGGCGAAAATGGTCAGAATGGTCAGAACGGCGAAGGTGGACAGAGCGGCGAAGGCGGTCAGAATGGAGAGAATGGCCAGAACGGCGAGAATGGTCAGAGCGGCGAAAGTGGTCAGAGCGGCGAAGGCGGCCAGAATGGAGAGAATGGCCAGAACGGCGAGAATGGTCAGAGCGGTGAAGGCGGCCAGAATGGAGAGAATGGTCAGAACGGCGAGAATGGTCAGAGCGGCGAAAGTGGTCAGAGCGGCGAAGGCGGCCAGAATGGAGAAAACGGTGAGAATGGCGGTCAGTCCGGAGGCGGTGGACAGGGTGGTTCCGGCGCCGGTCATGGTGATGGTGTGACAGAGACCGATGTAACCCACAATCATGATTATGTAAGTGTAAATGAAAAAATCACAGGTGAATATAATGATAATTCCACATCCCAATATGCCCATGAGCAAAATGGACTTGCATGGGAGGGAACGGCTGTTCCATATGAGTCAGTAATAGAAGAATATTCAAATGAAGCTTATGATGGAATCGATAAGGGAAAGTATCCGGGAACTATGTCGAATGTTATAAAGGATTACTTTTCAGGACTTTCAAATTAAATGACATAAGTGTCAAAAGTCAAAATTCGTTCCTGTTAGAAAGAAAAGGTGCTTTTGATACTTACAACATAAAATACAGTAATAGGAGAAACATCATGATCCAGGATATGAATCAGGCAATTCAGACGATCAATCAGGTAAGATCTGAAATCAGAAAAGAGATAATAGGACAGGAGGCAACGGTTGAGAGCCTTCTGATGGTGCTCCTTACAGGAGGAAATGTACTTCTGGAGGGTATGCCGGGACTTGGCAAGACCAGACTGGTTCAGACCATCAGTCATGTATTTGATATGTCCTTTAAGAGAATCCAGTTTACACCGGATCTGATGCCTGCTGATATAACAGGTACCAACATTATGGTCAGAAATGAAAGCGGGAGCAGCTTCAAATTTGAACCGGGTCCTATATTTGCAAATGTTATTCTGGCTGACGAGATCAATAGAGCGACACCTAAGACGCAGTCGGCTCTACTGGAAGCAATGCAGGAGCATACGGTTACAGTTGGTGACCTTACCTATGCTCTTCCTGATCCATTCTTTGTAATAGCTACGCAGAACCCGATAGAGCAGGAAGGAACCTATCCTCTTCCGGAGGCACAGTTGGATAGATTTGCCATGAAGCTTCTGGTGGAATATCCTACCAAGCAGGAGCTGGGAGCTATAGTAAGACTTACCGAGGGATATATGACCGAGCAGGCTCAGGCGGTGATTACACCACAGGATCTGATAGCCATACGACAGATGATTCAGCAGATTCCTATTGCAGATGCTGTGCTGGATAGAGCATTGGATATTATTATGGCAACTCATGCTGAGAACAGGTATATCAGAGAGGGAGCCAGCCCGCGTGCTGCCCAGCATATTGTCAGATGCGCAAAGGCGAGGGCATTTATGAATGGCAGGCTGAATGTTTCATTTGAAGATATTGATTATGTGGCACCGTCAATTTTGAGACATCGTATTATACTAAGCTTTGATGCGATTGCGGACGGAATTACTCCTGATAAGCTGATAGCTACTCTTAAGTAGCTGACATGTTTAAAGGTTGTTGTCTGGTATAAAGGTAGTTGTTAGGCTTAAAGATTGTTGTCAGGTCTAAAGGTGGCTGTCTGGTCTGAAGGTAGCTATCAGGTTTAAAGGTGGCTGTAAGACTTGTAGGTAGATGTGTGATGTGCGTGGAATCAGGAGTGTATTTTGATTTAGCCACGAATAGTAACAAATAATTAACAGGTAGTGAGATTATATGCAGACCATAGAATTAAGTGAGCTGGAAAAGCTCAAGACTCTTAAACTGAATATTGGTCGAAGTCTGTCCTTAGGCGAAGGAATGAGAAGATCCTCGGCAAAGGGAAGGTCTGCCGAATTCTCCGGATATAGAGAATATATTCCCGGAGATGATATGAGATATGTGGACTGGAATGCATTTGCCAGATTTGATAAGCTCTTCATCAAGGAATTCATGGAAGAAAAAGAAGGACGAGTGAGTATCTATCTTGATACCAGTCGCTCCATGGATTTTGGCGAGAAGCTGAAAAGTACACTTATGGCAGAGCTTACCGAGTCCATAAGCTATATTGCTTCCACCGGAAAGGATATGGTATATGTGACGGATCTCTGTGACATCAGGAGAAATATCAGAGTTCCAAATGGAAATACAGGAGTTGGATATCTTAAGAGATGGCTTACAGATACTTCTGTGCAAGGCAGGGTAGATATACTGGATTCTCTAAAAAGGTCTATTAAAGGACGTGGTGGTATTGCCTTTCTAATATCAGATCTTATGGACGAACAGTTTTTGGAAAATGAAGATGAGATACTGAGACTGTTTGCGTTTCATAATACTAAGCTTATCATACTCCATATTCTTTCCAAAGAGGAACTGGAGATAGATGAGGTCGGGGCATTTCAACTGATTGACAGTGAAGATGAATCCAGGGATATAAAGCTGACTCTGGACAGAGTCACAGTCGGACAGTACCAGAAGGCGCTTGAGACATATATCCGCAAGGTAGAGGAGAAGGCAAAGGCTGCCGGAATGGGGTATCAGCTCTGTTCCACCGGAGATGCTTTAAGAGAGATACTGTTTGTGAAGCTGAGAGAGCTTTATGTGTGACAAGGTGCCTGTCCCTCTGTCACCAAATGTGACAAGGTGCCTGTCCCCTTGTCACCAAAATAATAAAAGGAAGTACAGCTATGGCATTTGGTACATTACTTCCGCTTATAGCACTTGTGGGAGTACCGGTTATCATTTTACTCTATATGATGAAGCCGAAGGGAAAGCGTAAGGTTATCCCTTCTCTTTTGTTGTGGAAAGACAGAGAACGTTATGATACAGAGGTGACCTTTGCCAGAAAACTTATCAAAAATATACTGCTGATTCTGGAGATACTGGCGCTCCTGTTTCTTATATTTGCAGCCATGTCTCCAAAGCTGAAGCTGGGAGGAGCCACCAGAGAGGATGCGCTTCTGGTTATTGATACCTCCGGAAGTATGCAGTTTTTATCAGATGGAACCAAAGGGGGTTCCGGGAAAACAAGATTTGAAGAAGCACTTTCTGATGCAAGGGATTATGTAGAGCTTTCCTCCGGAAACATATCCATTATGTCAGCGGGAGAAAAGGTAGAGCTTCTGGCAAATACAATTAGTGATAAACAGAAGCTGCTGAGAGCACTTTCTGATATAGAAGTCACGGATGGTCAGGGAGATATCAATAAGGCGGAGAGCATATTTCGTTCACTTACCATAGACAGGATAATAGTTTATACAGACGCGGATGGTGCCGAGAAGCTGCAGGGGCTTGCTGAAACTCTTCCGATGGAAGTCAGGGTTTACGGGAAAGAGGCGGCAAATGTCGGTATAACCCAGGTATCTGTAAAAAGTACAGGTGACGGAATATATGATGTGGCAATAGGTCTTAACAAAGCCGGAGAGCAGGAGGCTGAGTTTGATCTGTCTCTTTATGATGAGGATGGAAGTCTGCTGGAGGTAAGAACTGTTAATACAGCGGATAGGAGCCAGGAGACTGTCCTTATGCTGGATAAGGCCATTAAGGGTGACTATATAAGAGCAGAAATAAGCGGGATACATTTTAATGATAATAATCTGGTGGATGGACTGGAGAGAGATAATACAGGTTATGCCTCCATCAGAAATCAGAGCGGAAAAACTGCATATCTGGTAGGGGTGGGAAATACCTATCTTGAGAAGGCATATCTGGCGGCAACCGGAGAAAATGTGATTAAGGTTGCAGCAGATAGCGAGATAAAGGATGAGAGCACCGGTGCGATAGCAATATATGACAGAGCTGATCTTGTAACGTCAGAATATAGCAGATTTGTTCAGGCTTATCATCCTTCTGAGGCTGAGTTCATTGAAGGTGCTGTAGTGACTGTAAGGACAGGTCAGCTCATTAATGACATGAGTGATTACACCTTTGGCGCGGGAAAACTCAGCGTGCTGGACTTACCTGAATGGGCAGAGCCTCTTATGGTAATTGCCGGAGAAAACTCAGAGGAAAAGGTAGTTGCTTATTATGGAGAACAAAATGGAATAAGACAGATAGTTCTGGGCTTTGATATCAGGGATAGTGAGTATCCGCTTATGGCAGAGTTTCCTATCTTTATAGCAGATGCAGTGGGTTATCTCTCAGATGAGAGTATGCTCAGAGATGAGTATATACAGGCAGGTTCTACTGTGTCAGTCAGCCCGTCTGTATCCGCGGATGCAGAGCTTAAGGAAGCTGTGGCTGGCTCCGGGAAGGCTGTTCCTATAGGTGGAAGTATAGATCATGCCGGGCTTTATGGCCTTACCTACAAAAAGGAAGAGGGTTCTTCCCAAACTGAAAAAACAGAATATTTTGTAGCGAGATATCCTGTGTCAGAGGGGGACGGAACCGGTACTGCTGAAAGCATGTCCTATGCTGTTCAGGCTGAACCGGGAGTAAGAATGAGCTCTCTGAGGCGTCTCGCTCTGATAATAGCTCTGCTGCTTCTGATAGCCGATCTGATGGTATTTCTTTTCAGGTTTTCTCTCAGTAAGGATGAAGAGAAGGGTATAGCCGGAAAGCTGAAGTCTCTTGGCAGATGCTTTCTCTCCAGAGGAATACTGGAAAATGCGGCTGTTATATTATTGATTATTCTGGTTGCTTTATCAATCATAGAACCGGCACTTCCATCACTTAAGAAAAAGACTGCCACCATATTCGTGCTGGATATGTCAGACAGTGCCATAAGTACCCTGCCGGAGCAGGAGGCATATCTGAGGCGGATGATCAATGAACTTCCATCGGGAGAACTGCTGGGGGTTGTTACATTTGGACAGAATGCGGTTACAGAACAGTTTCTTACAGATGATGTGGCATTTTCTCAGATAGCGACAGCTCCTGATGGAACGGGTACGGACATACAGGGAGCGATAGAATATGCTGCAGCTCTGCTTCCGGATGAAAGAACCGGAAGAATAGTAGTTCTGACTGATGGAAAGGAAACCATTGGTGATATTAATGGCTGTCTGGATATCCTGAGCTCTTCAGGCATCGAGCTGTGCGGTGTACTTCTGGACACAGGTATAGCGGAAGATGTTTATGTGGAGGATGTGGATATGCCGGAGAAGCTTGCTTCCGGTGATGCTTATGTCATAAAGGCTACTATCTACAGCTCTATAGAAACAGATGCTGTACTTTCCATATGGAATGGAAGCGAACTGGAGGAGCAGAAGAGCGTTAAGCTGAACAAGGGAGATAATACCTTCCTTATAGATGGTGTTGCAGGTGATAGTGCGGTAGAAGAAAAACGTATTACTGTGGAGGCTGCCGGAGATAAGGTTGATAATAATAACTCTGCAGTAGTGGCTGCTCTGGTGGAGGCACCCCAGAAGGTACTTCTTATATCAGGCGTGAATGAGGACAGCTCAGGCTTTGAACATCTGCTGCATACTATCAATACTGATGTTACTACTGTATCAGCCATAAATGCTCCTGATAATTTGATATCGCTTCTTAAGTATAAAACTATAATAATAGACAATGCTTATATAACTGATCTTCCGGAAGGCTTTGTAAACAGCATTTCCTCATATGTGAAGGATTATGGAGGCGGGCTTATCACGACCGGAGGTATGGAAAGCTATGCTCCGGGTGGCTACAAGGATACTCCTCTGGAGGAGGTGCTGCCGGTTGATATGCTGCCCAAGGGGGTGGATGAAGCGCCATCTATGGCGATGGTAATGGTTATAGACTGCTCAGGTTCCATGTCCGGTGGTGATTATGATCCGGCTACAGGTGTTACTTCGGGCAGAAGCAAGATAGATGTTGCAGTTGATGCTGCTATTGAAGCTGTTGAGAGTATGAACAGGTCCGATTATGTCGGAGTTGTAACCTTCAGTGATAACTTTGACTGGCGTCAGCCTCTGGTGCTCCTTGAAGATAAGGATGCAGTTATAGAAACCATTGAGGGTATAGGCATAATGGGTGGTACGGTTATAAAGCCTGCAGTGGATTCGGCTGCCACGGAGATTGCAAAGCTGGATGTGGGAGTGAAGCATATCCTTCTTCTTACGGATGGGCAGGGCGAAACAACGGATTTTGATGATGTTATAAAGAAGATAAATGATAATGGCATAACCCTTTCCACAGTTGCTGTTGGCTCTGATTCAGGCACAAAGCTTCTGGAGCATCTGGCAGATAAATGTGGAGGAAGATACTATTATTCGGATTCTTCTTCCAATATTCCGAAAATATTTGCAGAAGAGGTATATCTGTCAGGAAGTACATATTATAAAAAGGGTGACTTTGCTATTCATGTAAATGGTTCCAACAAGCTGGTAGAAGGTCTCTACGCTGATGGACTTCCTAATATAAGCGGATATATAGGAACCACGACTAAAGGCGCTGCTCGGGAGATCATAACAACAGATCAGGATGATCCGCT
>DGRT01000177.1 GCA_002391105.1 Lachnospiraceae bacterium UBA4381
TTGCTTCTGAAAGGAGCATTTTCAATATTATGAATAGCTCTGTTGAAACCATTTCTTCCATGGACAACCATTCCGGCACGTCTGGTACCAAGATGCGAATGGTAATCTGTTCCATAGAAAAGATCAAATACTGAATCACCCTTTAATGCTGTTGCAAAAAATCCACCCATGATTACTCCTAGAAATATTAATACTCTTTATTCATATAACAGAAATGCCTATATACATTTTCCCATCATATGACATCATCTCTAAACATTTCAAACGACATGCTATATACTAACATAAAGAGCCATCAAGTAAAATGCAAAATTATTACAAAATGATAGAAAATCTTTAGCTATATTGAAGACAATTTTTACAATGATTTCATGACCAGAATATATCTGTTTTTTTATAAAAGTCACACTCTTATCATAAACTACAATATATTATTACTTTCCAGCTTCTACTACTGCATCAGCAAGAGCCTCTATCTCAGGTATATCAGTTGATTTCACACTTGATCTGATAGTAACAACCTTATCCAGCACTTCAACATTCTTCCAGCCTTCCACTATAGACTTGATAGTACGTGCAGCCGAAGGTGCCCATGAACCATTTTCCATAATGGCTATCTTTCTGTTCTGATAGGTCTTGGCGCTAAGGTGTGTCAGGAAATCATGCATTGGAAGGAACACCCCTGCATCATAACTGGAGGAACATAGAACCATTCTGTCATATCTGAAGGCATCCTCTACACATTCAGCCATATCCTCACGGCAAAGGTCTGATATTGCAACCTTCTCTCCCTTTGCTTCAAGCATTTCAGCAAGCAGCTTTGCAGCTTTGGCAGTATTACCATGAATAGAAGCATATGCAACGAATACGCCATGATCCTCAGGCTCGTAGCTGCTCCAGGTATTATATGTATCAAGATAATAGCTGAGCTCTGTACCCGGCATAGGAAGAACAGGTCCGTGAAGAGGAAGTATCTTCTCTATTCCGAGAGGAGCCGCCTTCTTCAGAAGTGTCTGAACCATCTGTCCATACTTACCAACTATACCAAAGTAGTAACGTCTTGCTTCACATGCCCATCCCTCAGGATCATCAAAGTCAAGAGCTCCAAACTTTCCAAATGCATCTGCTGAGAAGAATACCTTTTCACTCTGTTCAAAGGTCATCATAACCTCCGGCCAGTGAATCATAGGAGCAAGTATAAACTGAAGAGTATGTGTTCCGACAGAAAGTGTATCTCCTTCCTTTACAACATATGCCCTGTCTCCCAGTTCAAGATTCTCAAAAAACTGTGGTAGCATACTGAAGGTCTTTGCATTACTTACCACCTTTGCTTCCGGAAATGCATCTATACACGCCTTAAAGCTTCCTGAATGATCAGGCTCAATATGCTGAACCACAAAATAGTCAAGCTTTCTTCCGCCCAGGGCTTCCTTTACATTTGCAAGCCATTCATCAGTTTTGGAAGCATCAACACTGTCCATAAGTACGGTCTTTTCGTCAAGTATCACATAAGAATTATAAGCCATACCTTCCGGAACTATATACTGGCTCTCAAAAAGATCAATATCATGATCATCCACACCTACATACTTAATTGAATCTGTTACATTTGATACCATTTTTTAACCCTCCTTAGCTAATCTTAATAACTGTATAATCTTTATCTTCTACTGCTTTTCTGAGATCATCCTCAGATACCTCCTGAGACAGCTCCACTACAGCAGTTCCTGCCTCATGACTTACCTCTGCTGATGCAACTCCGTCAAGCTTCTCCAGAGCCTTTTTTACAGTAGCCTCACAATGCTCACACATCATGCCTTCTATTTCCATCGTCTTTTTCATCATATTACCTCCAACGTCTGATTTATCTATAATACTATCGCTTTGGGTTTCGTGCAACTTACTCCTGAGTAAACTGATCTTATTCAGGATACCCTGTCTCAGTTCCATATCCTTCAGCTTGCCGGGAACATGGTCCTTAGACGGATCCTTCAGCTTGCACAGATTAATACGAAGCGCATTCATGCAAACAAAGAAGCTGGAAAGTGCCATAGCCGCCGCTCCATACATAGGCTTCAGGGCAAAGCCATATACTCCCATGGCAAGGGGTATGCAGAGTGCATTATAGAAAAATGCCCAGAAAAGATTCTCATGTATATTTCTGATAACAGCCCTGCTGAGTCTTATAGCGGCTGCAACGTCCATGACAGAGTTTTTCATAAGAACAACATCGGCTGCATCTACAGCAACATCCGTACCTGCACCAATGGCAAAGCCTGTGTCTGCCCTGGTAAGAGCTATGGAATCATTAATACCATCCCCAACCATTGCCACCTTTACCGCTGCTTTACTGCACTGCTCCTGAATACCTCTGATGATCCTCTCCTTCTCATCCGGCATGACACCGGCTATCACCTCATCCACTCCTGCCTCAGCAGCAAGATGTGCCGCAGTCCTTTCATTATCTCCGGTAAGCATTAAAGTAATAATACCCATATTTTTAAGCTGACCTATAGCCTGCTCACTATCTTCCTTGATCTGATCTGCAACGGCTATGAAACCAAGATATATTCCGCCCTTTGTAAAAAGGAGCGGTGTTCTGCCATTTTCTGACTGCTTTAATGCAGGCTCTTTTTCCGGCTCACTTAGTCCGGCACCTATATATCTTATACTTCCACCTTCAAGAAGTGTGCCATCGTCTGCTGCTACGGCTCTTACTCCGGAGCCTGCAAGAGCTTCAAAATTCTTTAGCTCTATATCATATACCGTTTTGTTACTGTCACTTGGATTTTTTACATTTTCAATATAATCAACCACCGCTCCGGCAAGCGGATGCTCAGACAGCTTTTCAAGACTGTATGCCACCTTAAGCAGTTCAGTTTCAGATATTCCCTCAGCAGGATATACACCGGTTACTCCTGGTTCTCCCTTAGTAATGGTACCCGTTTTATCCAGTACAACAACTCCCACACGCCCAGCTCCCTCAAGAGCCTGAGCCGTTTTATACAGTATTCCGTTTTTTGCACCGACACCACTGCCTACCATGATAGCAACCGGAGTAGCCAGCCCCAGCGCACACGGACAGCTTATAACCAGAACCGATATAGCTCTTGCTATCGAGAAACCAACGCTCTGCCCCATTATCATCCAGACGATAAAGGTTATAACAGCAAGACCTATTACCACCGGAACAAATATGCCCGATACCTTGTCGGCTATTCTTGCAAGAGGAGCTTTGGTAGCCGCGGCGTCTCCAACCAGTTTTATAATCTGAGACAATGTGGTATTATCACCTACTCTTGTCGCCCTGCACCTGACATAACCATTTATATTCATGGTACCGGCTGATACCATATCATTTACCGCCTTATCAACCGGTACACTTTCACCTGTAAGCATCGATTCGTTAACAGAGGTGCTTCCTTCTATCACAACTCCATCCACAGGAACCTTATCCCCTGCCCGAAGGATATATATATCATCTATCCTGACCTCCTCTACAGGAATGGTCAGCTCCTTATCATCTCTTATGACTGTAGCGCTCTCCGGAGACAGCGACAGAAGACTCTTCAACGCATCTGTTGTACGCCCCTTGGACTTCGCCTCAAGAAGCTTCCCTACTGTTATAAGCGTCGGTATCATGGCCGCAGATTCAAAGTACAGGTCATGTCCAAATGTCATAACCCTGTCCATATCTCCCTTACTCATGGCATCACACATAAGAAGCAGACAGACCAGACTGTATCCAAAGGAAACAGCACTTCCCATAGCCACAAGACTGTCCATATTAGGAGACGCAGCAAACAGAGATCTGAAGCCGCTTACGAAAAATCTCTTATTGATAACCATTACTATTATCGCCAGCAGCATTTCTATTACAGCTACAGCGATATGGTTATTTATTATATCCGGGACATACCAGCCCCACATCATATGCCCCATGGAGAGATACATAAGCAGGATCAGAAATATAACTGAAAAGATAAGCCTTTTCACAAGTATCGGAGACTCCTTATCTTCAAGCGAATCTATCTCAGCACTATGTCCCTGCTTTTTTTCCTGCGAACCAAAAACAGACGCGCCGTAGCCCGCCCTTTCAACAGCTTCTATTACTGCTTTCTCGTCTGCCGCGCCTTCTACTCCCATAGTATTAGTCAGAAGACTCACCGCACAGCTCTCAACTCCATCTACTCCAAGAACAGCTTTCTCAACTCTTGCCTGACAGGCAGCACAGCTCATTCCGGTGACTGAATATTTTTTCATGTTTAGTTCCTCTTAGTTAGTTTTTTCTAACCAAGTATAGTATAGTCTCCTTTTTGTGTCAAATAATCTATGAACCAAAGTCCTTCATAAGCATTCTGAAGGTATAGGCAGGAACATTTACACCAACCGCTCTAAGCACCCTGCCGGTAAACAATTCTATATATTCTCCATCATCTTCATTTATCCATGCAGTGCGGTCATGTTCTGAAAAATTAAAGATACAGACTATCTTTTCCCCATCATAATATCTGCCCAGGGCAAGTGTTCCTGCATCCCAGGTATCCATAGTCCAGGTATCGGCATTTGCATTAAAGGCTCTGTGATTCTTTTTAATCTCTGAAAGTCTGACCATGGCTTCATGTATTATCTCCGGGATACTTCCGGACCTTCTTACCTCCTGAGCTTTTTTCCAGTCAAACCTTCCTCTCAGGACATTCCTTTCATCGTATGCAGTACGTTTACTATTCTGAAAACTGTAATCATTCAGCATCCCGATCTCATCACCGTAACAGATCATAGGAATACCACTGTTCATAAAAAGAAATACGTGATGAAGCACAGCCTCTCTAAGCGCCATATCCAGCATCATATTGTCATTACACTGCACTGCTCTTTCTATTCCGGATAAAGATGCTGTAGTACCGCATATACCACCGCTGCCGGATATCGGATCCTTTTTATATATAAGTGCTTCCGAATCACTGTTTTCTATATTTCCCGTAAAATACTGATTCAGATAATCTA
The DNA here is from genome assembly GCA_002391105.1 of Lachnospiraceae bacterium UBA4381. GTDB lineage: Bacteria > Bacillota > Clostridia > Lachnospirales > Lachnospiraceae > Eubacterium_Q. Next base: position 5,008 of record DGRT01000177.1, read on the forward strand.
TATGAGCCTTTTTATCTATCCCATCACCTGCCAGAAGCTCAAAGTCCAGATTCCAGGTAAGCTCATCAGTATTTCTGATACAGTTTATAAATGTATAGGATCTGGGAAGTGTATTCATATAATCAAGCCTGTTTTTAAGCAGCTTGCAGTCTCTGGTAGCTACTGTATGCCACTCGGTACTCATCAGATTCTTATTATACAGCAGATGACATTCAGGAGAGACTTCCGTACCAAAATAAGATACCTGTTCCGCGGTTTCTCCGATCACATCTCCCAGTATAACCGTTCCCGGACAGACTGTCTCCAGGATGAGTCTCAACATTCTGATAAGGCTATGAACCTCAGGATTATTCCGGCAGTCAGTTCCTTCCTCTTTCCATATATAGGAAAGATGCTCCAGCTTTATTACATCCACTCCCTGATTTGCCAAAAATAATATATTGCATACCATCTCATTAAAAACCAGCGGATTTCTGTAATTAAGATCCCACTGATCAGGATAGAAGGTTGTCATTACATATTTCCGAAGCTCCGGAAGATAAGTAAAGTTCCCCGGTGCTTTTTCTCTGAGTTCCTGAGGTACAGTTTCATCGAAGGAATTCACGAGATCACCTTCTTCGGTAAATATATAATAATCCTTATATACATCGTCCTGTTTATAGGCCTTCTTCGCCCATATATGCTCCATTGAAGTATGGTTCATATCTATGGATATACAAGTGTTGATCTTCTTCCTGTGGCAGGAATCCGTAAGAAGGACAAGATCCTCCATAGTACCTACAGCACGTCTCACCTTCCTGTGATTCGATATGGAGGGGGCAAATATATCGCTCCCCCTTGGACATTCCAGTATAGGAAGCAGCTCTATAAAATTGATACCTGTTTTCTGCAGGTAACCGAGCTTTTTCTCAAGACCGGATAAAGTGTCTGCAAAATTATCTACTGATATAAGCATACCTACTATATCGTAGGATTTATACCAATGCGTAGTAACCTCTCTTATCCTGTCCAGCTTCTTCAGATCTTTGCTTCGCTCAGCAAAATAATCCCCCATTTCAGCCAGAAGAGCCTCCAGACTTTCCTCATTATCATAAAGCCCCATATAAAGCTCTCTAAGTTCCCCCTCAGCCGTATCGAGTCTTTCTTTATATTTCTTTTTTTCAGCAGGAGTAAGATTCATGGCTTTCCTCCACTAAATATTTATAATTATATTAGTCACATAATCAATCATACAAATCGGGCATAGCCAGAATCATATCATCACCCGTAAAGCTCTGCGCAGAACCTTCATCTCTATATGAGTCTCATCGCCTATATACTCTCCATCCGCATGCAGCACCATAGGTCTGTCTGCATCAAAGACAAGGTACTCTGCATCCTTCAGCAGAAAGCCTTTCTTTCCTACATGCTTCGCCTTCATCAGTACCGGAAGCATCAGGAAGGTACGCCATTTGGGAATTCCTGAAACTGCACATATAGACAGAAGTCCATCTTCGGCATCCGCTGCAGGATTCATAGGAACTCCGCCTCCCTCTGCTGAAAAGTTCATTGCAGCCAGAAAGATAAGGTCCTTAAAGCTTAGTGAAAGCTCTTCCTCAGAAAGACCACCGCCCGTACTCTTAAGCTTCATCCATACCTTCACCTTATAGGTTTCCATACTAAACAAAGTCTGAATGGTAAGAAGTATATAAGCAAGACTTCCAAGTTTGAATTTATTAAGAAATGCTTTAGTCTTAGACTTCAGCATTTTCTTACATACTATGGCATCTAGCCCTATACCAGAACTGATACCGAATATTCTCCTGTATCCGCTTTCGGTTATTACCTCCCCAAGATCTATGGATCTGCCGCCCTCAGAGCTTAGGATAATATCAAGAGCCTGTTCTGTATCCTTTGGTATGCCCATACCTCTGGCAAAATCATTTCCGGATCCGGTAGGAATAACGCCAAAGCTCACTCTTCCAAGATCCGGAAGACCATTCAGAACTTCATTTATGGTTCCGTCACCACCGACAACCACCAGATTAAAATCCTCTTCTGCTTCATCGGATATTCTTCTCGCAAGCTCTGCAGCATGTCCGCCATACTTGGTAACATACGCCTTGTATTCTACCCCCTTCTGTTTTAGTAATGTATGAACCTTATTCCAGGTTGATCTTGCATTACCACTTCCACCGGTATAATTAACTATAAAATAATACATTGTCGCACCCCCTCAAAAGCTTTCCAGAAGTCCTTCCAGCCCTTTCTCGTCATATATCCCCTTATAATAATCTACTTCATCGGCTATTATCTTATCTATAGCTTTCATACTCAGAAGCTCCACAGGCGCTCTGTCATCTGTCAGTATCCTGTCTCCGGCTTCATATTTCATAAGGCATGTCTCAACCTTCTCCATCATACTGACTATATCCGGATCTTCGTACTGCCCATATCCTGACCTGAATCTGTCTATCATCTTATCATTATTTGATGCAAAGAGCTCCCGGTTTGTATTATTCGGTACATCAGTGGTATAAACTTCACTAAATACCGAAGAAATCGTATCAGAAAGATATTCATTTATACTCTTCTCACCATCAGACTTCATATTCATATTTACAACCATTACGCCATCATCCTTTAAATGCGACTTAACAAGTTGAAAGAATTCTATGGAAGACATCTGAAAAGGAATAGTTATATCCTGATAGGCATCTACCATTATGACATCATATTTGCTATCCTCAACATTCAGATAAGCTCTTCCGTCATAGGTAACAACCTCTACAGATTCCGGAAGCTCGAAATAATCCCTGGCAAGCCTTGTGATCTTGTCATCTATTTCCACTCCCTTAACATTTACATTTCCGAAATATCTGTCACACTGGGTGGCAAATGTACCGGTTCCCATTCCCAGAACAAGTATATCAACAGTATCCTTATCCTGTATCCCTGCCATTATCGGAGCGGCCATGGCATAATCATAATACATTCCGGTAAGCGACTTCTCTTTTCGATATACCGACTGCACTCCGAAGAGTACATTTGTTGACAGCACTACTCTGGTATCACTCTCATAAACCTGAAGATAGTTATATATTGATTCTCCTTCATAGGTAAGATCCTTCTCCCAGAAGGCAAAGGAAGAATTATGACCAAATATACAGCTTATTATAAATATGATAACTCCAACCAATGCCTTAACTGATCTTACATGACCGGAAACAAAATATATAATCGCAAGCGCCAGAAGGATTCCGGCAAATATAAGAAATGTGATGCTTGTTCCCACCGCAGGAATACTTATAAAGGTTGGAACAAATGTACCTATAATGCTTCCTATAGTATTCGAGGCATTCAGATATCCAACCACTTTTCCACTGTCATCCAGGCTATCTACGGTATATTTTACCAGAGAAGGAGTAACCGTACCAAGCAAAAATAGTGGAAATACAAATATAACCATACATGCCGCAAATGCTGCAATAATAAGGAAATTGGTATTAACCACAAATACCAGAAGTCCTGATACACCAAGTATGATATATTTTCC
>DGRT01000119.1 GCA_002391105.1 Lachnospiraceae bacterium UBA4381
TTGATAAGATCAAATTTCTTCTTATGCTCCTCATGTGTTCCATGAGAGAAGTTCAGTCTGGCAACCGCCATTCCTTCCTCAACAAGCTTTCTAAGCGTCTCCTCATTGTCTGATGCCGGTCCTATGGTGCATATTACTTTAGTTTTTCTCATAATTCTCCCTTTTATACGTCACATTTCATATAAAAAACCACGTCACTTTTGTATGAAAAATCTACGTCATCTTTCATATAAGAAATCCACGTCACTTTTCGTATAAATCTCTAAGTCATATCACAAACAGTTATTCTTTCGATCAATGCTTAATATCACCTAGAAGCCATGACCTCCGCCGGATGAGTGGCCACCTCCGCCACCGCCTCCGCCGCCTCCGCCGCCTCCGCCACCGGAGCTGCTTGGAGGATCGTACCTCTTGGTCTGATGCGTAAACACCTTCTGATAATCTGTAAAGCTCTGTCTTGTCTGTATAGCCGCCAGCACTTCCCTCTCTGAAGGAGGAGAGGTATTGGAAAATGCCATTACAACCCAATACGATATGAGCAGTGCCAAAACTATAGCAAGAAATACATTACTTGTTATCCTCATTGGCTGAGCTATCTTACCGCCGCCATACACCCTGAGAATCTGTCTATAGGTATTCTCGGCACATTTGTAATAATCCCCATCAGAGGCATATCTATATACATTATCCATAATGGTGTTTGACTTTGATGATGTAATCTTATAAGAAAAATCATCCCCTTCGGCACCGGCATTATAGAGATACAGTTCCCTGTTCTGCATATCAATCAGAAACAAAGTTCCACTAACGGTTTTGCCGCCATAAAGCTCAGCATAAAGACTTTCCGACTTTGCTGCCGGCTGCATATCTGTTTCACTTATAGAATAGAATACAGCATTTCCATAGTCGGTAAGTGGCTGCATCACCTCTATCAGATCTTTTTCCTCGGAAGCAGACAGCTTATCAGCCCTGTCATATATCACTGCATCATAGCCCGAATCGGGATTAGTATATATCTGATCTGCATCCTTACTTCCCTCTGCACGTAGCTGCATAGAAAAAACAAAAGGAAATGACACCGACATAAAAAATGCAATCAGCAGCACTATAGCCATAGCTGGTATCAGCCGGTTACAGCGCTTATCTGTACTACCGGATGTATATCTTCTAATTTCCACGGTCGTCACCTCCTCTGTACATATCAAATTGAGGAAGCGGTCTCATGGCTATATAGTTATAGCTGGCCATAAGATCGATCAGATTGACCGACACACATATCATCGATACAACCGCTACAGTATAATATATTATGTCCTGTGGTGGATCCCAGAAGCTGACTACCATTACCAGCACCATCGCAATCACTGTAAAGATTGTACTTGAAAAATGCTTCTCAGCCTTCATCATTTTTATCTTCTTACCTGCCATGCCGGTTACAAGAACCGCTACTATAAGAACCGCAAGTGCAACGAAACCACATATCTTATCAATACCCAGTCCGGCAAGCAATGCTGAACCCACGTCAAGCGAAAGAGGCATAAGCATAAACACAACAAAGACTATAAACATGACAAGTCCAAAATGGACGCCATTCTTCTTTTTTACTTTTGTCTTTTTCTTCGTATTCCTATATACAGACTGCTTCATATCATTTTCTGTTATGACATAAGCTCCCTGTCCGGCAGCATTATCCTGAGAAAAGGTTGCACCCTGCTGAGCTCTCAGTCTCTCCTGACGTTTTCGCTCCATCCGGTCCTGCATACCTTTATCATCTTCATAGTTCTCTTTTGCCAGAATCTTACCCATTTCATAGTTATATAAAATAACACTTATAAGTGCGACTACGGATATTGCCACCATAAGAATATCAGGAGTCAATGTAACAAACATCTGCAGTATCAGAAACAGAACAGCCGCAATTATAGCAGCGCACACAAAGTACTTGGGAATACTTACAGGAAGATCCGCAGATACTCTTCCTGTCTGCCCATTAATCGTCGCATAGGCAACCCTGTCCTTCTGTCTGTAGGACATAAACCATACCGGAAACATAGCAGACCTCACCACATTTACATTGGTTCTGATCTTGTTCTTAATGCTCTCCTTTGAGTCCTCCAGACCGTTGCCCTTTATAGGAGTTGACTTCATCAGATAATTATATGTCGCCTCCTGTGCAAGCTCAGAAGCAGTATCCCTGTAGGTCTCAGCTCCCACATCAGCTATATCTCCATAGAAGCCCGACAGAAAGCTCGGACTAAAGCCTGTAATATCCTTAACATTAAAAGGAGCAATCTCCGTGCTTATATCATCAGCAAAGGAAGAAGATGCATCATAGGATACTCCGTTATAATAATTATCTATATTTCCGGATAATCTATAATGATCAGTAATAATATAGTCACCGCTTCTGTGAGAGGTTGATGATCTGACTGCTATACCGCCTCTTTGTGACATATCATAAAGCCAGTATGGCATGTAGATACCTCTAAAGGAATCAGCAAGCCCGGAGCTTCTATATACATTCGGTGCAAAGATAGCCCTTTTCATAAAACCGGCATACGCATCAATACAATCCTTCTTAGTCTTTTTAAACGGAATAATCAGTTCCGGCTTCTTCTCCTTGGAGATACGACTTTCAAGATAGTTTGAGGCACCACAATAACTGCAGAAAGCCGCCGCTGTTTCATCAGTTGAAACAATCTCGCCTCCGCACTGAGGACATCTGAATATAGTAACATCATATTCTGTACTTTCCTCCGCTCCGCTTCCGTAGTTCACGCTATATGGATCAAAAAGACTGGAGCAGGATTCACATTTAAGCTGCTGCGATGATATATCAAACTTAAGCCCCCCACCGCAATTTGGACATTGAATCATATAAATATACCTCTCTACTATTCAAGAGCTTAAACATGGTGCCGGATATTCCGATCTTCCCATGTAAATATAAGACACATGAAGCAGCAGAACTACTTTCCTGTCTTCTTATCAATAACGTCCTTAGCTATGTCAAGAGCCTTATCCTTAACCTTCTCAATATCCTTCTCTGTTACTCCAGCCTTCTTAGCTGCATCCTCTGCCTTCTTAGCCAAGTCTCCTGCCTTATCAGCGATATTTTTGATATCATTTAAATCCGGCATAATAGTTACCTCCCGTAATAAAAATATAATTAATTAGCTACCATGCGCCTTCTAGTTCGCGCACACCATTTAGTATAACATCTTATGACAAAAAATAAAACCAAAAACAAAAAACAGGCACAGCCAAAAAGCCATGCCCATTTGATGATTATTTTAGTTATAATGACCATCCTCATAGTCATCTCCGAATCCGTCATGATCATGATCCGTCATAAACTCACGTCCCGTAATCCTCTTTCTCTGTCTTTCCTCTTCCACAAGCTGCGAAAGCTGTTCCTTGGTCTCCTTGGAATTCTTTATATTCTTTATCTCAAAGCATTTCATAGTCTTATCAGAGCTATCTACCACTATGGTTCCCAGTCCGAAGATTCTCTGAAGGAAGCTTCTCTTGAGGGACAGATCAAGTATTCTGTAAAGTCTTATCTCATCCTCTTTTATATTGAAGACTCCACTCTTGATAAATAATCTCTCTGCATCAAAGCTATATACAGTAAAGGACCACGGAAGTCCACACCAGTTTCTTTTTCTCTGCTTAAATAATAACTCTGCCATACTTCAATTCCTCCATTAAATAACATTTATATTACTCCAGCACAATGTTCATGATTACCGGATTATGGTCACTTGCCATAAACAGATAATTCATTGTCTGCAAGGACTCAACCTTGATATTATCCGACACTATAAAGCCATCTATCATATAGTACTGGAAATTATCCCAGTCTGCAGACTGATATGGCTGATCGAGCGAGCGGCAGGTCGGAGTGGCATTATCCATCTCAAACTGAAAATTATTACCAAAATCATTCGGATCTATACTTCCACAGTGCCATTTCCCGGGCTGTTCAGGGTACATACTTGTATCAATACTGGAAAATGACTGATTGAAGTCACCTCCCGCTATTACATAGTTCCCCTTGTCATATTCCGCCTGAATAAAGTCGCGGAGCTGCTTAGTCTGGGCTACCTTTCCCTCTCCATCATCATAAGCTTCAAGATGAAGATTAACCAGCACCAGTTCCCTGCCTGTATCATTTCCATCCGCGTCATATACCGGAACCCTGCTTACCAGAAGACATCTCTTCAGATTAACCGTTTTAACCGGCCATGAAAAAGGACATGGAAGACTTATCCTCTCAGCATCTGATATCTGATACTTGGATATGGTCGATATACCGCTTTCCACCTGTCCCAGTGTTTCCGGCAATGGATACGGAACAAACTTTGCCTTGTAATTATAGGCAAATGTACTTACAAAGCTTTCCTCTTCCTCAGCATCTTCTTCCTCTTCAGCCTCTGCCACAAGATAGTCAGGATTCTGACTCTGCTCCCAGTCAAAAGTGCTGAGACGTACCATTTCGCCCTTCAGATATATAAGCTCGTCTTTATTGTAGGAACGCTTGGAATTCAGATCGACCTCCTGCAAAAACAGTATATCCGGATCATTATATGATATATTCCCGGCTACTCCCGCAAGATTTACATCTACTCTTTCCGGTATTGCGGTTATAACTCCTTCTCCTCCATCCATGAAGAAGTCCGCATTATCTCCCAGCGCACCATAGCCTATATTCCAGGTCATCACCTTTAGCTCACTACCAACAGTAAGCTTATCACCCTCACCGGCTGCCGTGTCAATATCCACCTTTTCAACAGCTTCGGGTTTATATTCCTCGATTGTCAGCCACCCAAAGAAACCAAGAACAACCAGAACTATTACTCCCAGGAATATCCCCAGCCCTTTAAGTATCTTCTGCCAAAGAGGTCTTGCTTTCTTTTCACCTCTAGTCATCCACGCCTCCCATAATCTACTGATTCTTAAGTAATGCCATAAGATCTTCTGCTTCTATCTGTCCCGGAGCACTTTCCTGACCTATGGAAGCAAAGGTCAGACAGGCTCCCGTCTCTTTTCCTTTCATACGCGAAATCATTCCCGTCTCGCCCATGGATATGATAACTACCGGTCTGAAGCACTCCGCTGTCATACGGGTATTCAGCTCCATCATTCTTCTGGTATCGAATTCATTTTTCGGCATTACTGCAATCTTGAGAATATCGCCACCCAGGATTTCCATCTTTCTGAGCTTCTCTATAATATCGCTGTCATGAGGTGTCGTATAGAAATCATGATACGATATGATAACCTTGATTCCCTGCTCATGCGACTTCATAGTTGCCCTGGCAATATTATAATTTCCGGTAGCAGCCTCTACATCCACAAGATCCACGCATCCGGACTGTATAACCACAGGCATTATCTCATAGAGCTTCATCATGGCCCTGTCCGGTCTGAGATATCCTCCCTGCTCCTCTGTTCTGAATGTAAACAGAAGAACCCTGTCATTAAACAGCTCTCTCAGTTTGCCGAGAACCTCTGTTAATTTACCCGGTTTCAGAATATCTATATAATAGTCAGCCCGCCACTCGATAACAGCTACATGCAGCTCCGGGTTCTCCGGATACAGTACATCCAGCCGGTCTATCTCCTGACGAACCTTTTCAGCATGCCCAAAAAGCTCCTCATCCGTAAGTCCCATTATAGGGATTACAATACGTGGAGTTCCATCGCCAAAGGTATATCCCTTGATCGTAAACCGTCTTCTACTGCCATCACTTTCCATAGTCTTCTCCATAAAACCTATCTGCAAAGATTAACTATAACTCCGGTAACAATCACCATAACTATCTCTATTATAACAAACATTATTACAATCTTAGGTATCTTCCATCCCTTATTCTTTCTAAGATGATCATGGAATGGAAATCTTATATTTTTCAGAAATGACTTCTTGGTCACTCGCATTATCGCCAGCTTAAGGAGACCAACACCTCCATCAAAGATAAATACAAGCGAAAGAAGGATAAATGCGAATGGATGCCTGCATTTCATAGCAAGCAGTGCCAGGGTAAACCCTATCGTTCTGGAACCGGCATCACCCATAAGCACTGTACTGGGATTCCAGTTATATCCCAGATATGCTGCAAGTACAAATGCCATTATGAGTGAGAGTCCCGAATACTTACCCAGATCCAGTCCAAATATAGCTGAAAAGCCGAAAAGCTCAACTACAGAAATACTTGCACAGAGCCCATCAACTCCATCTGTACAGTTAGTAACATTTATAGATGCCCATATCAGAGCTACTGCAAGAATAACATACAGCACTACAGGAATATGAAAATGCATCTTAAAGAGTATAACATCTGTTCCATTAAACTTAACAAATACGATTGCCGCAGTTACTGCAAGTATCAGATCCAGTATTCCCTTGATTAGCTCTCCCCAAGGAGCCTTGGAAATATCATCCATAAAGCCTGTTAGCATCATGGTGATACTGAGCAGCATATATATCACCATTTCCACCGAAACGGGCAGAAAAAGAAATGCTGCAATCAGGTATATACATATAAATATCAGTCCGACTCCTGTTGTCTTGCCATTCGATCCTTTGTTAACTTCAACCTTTTTACCATCCGGCGTAAATACGAACTTTCCACCATCTGTCGGAAGAAACTTCGGAGGCTTCGCCAGTATTATATATGTAACGATAAATGCCAGAACAGATCCTATCAGTATGATGTACCTGTCCGTCAACACTTTACTTAGTAAACCATACAACATAAATGCCAGTCCTCATTTCAATAAATCTTTGCTTCCTCTTCGCCTCTAAGCACGCGGAGTGCTCCCTCTGCCAGAGCAAGCAGCTCATCCTCTCCCGGATATACTGTAACAGGTGCTATAAAGCTTACCTTGTCTGTTATATCAGAAGTAACCTGCTTGCCATATGCTATACCTCCGGTCAGAATGATCTGGTCAACCTTTCCTGAAAGAACAGCAGCCATAGCGCCGATATCCTTACTTACCTGATAAACAAATGCATCAAATACAAGCTTTGCCTGCTTATCCTCCAGACTTCTGGAATATACCTCGCGGGCGTCATTAGTACCAAGATAGGCATTGAAGCCACCATTTCCGATAAGCTTCTTCTTCACCTCACTATGAGTATATTTACCTGAGAAGCACATATCTACGAGTGCAGCCGGCGGCACAGCCCCAGCTCTCTCCGGTGAAAATGCACCATCTCCTGAAAGTGCATTAAATACATCTACTACGCGCCCATTCTTATGAGCACCAACGGACACTCCGCCGCCCATATGAACAACTATAAGGCTGAGCTCATCATAAGATTTTCCTGACTCAGCAGCATATCTCTTGGCTACTGCCTTCTGGTTAAGTGCGTGAAATACAGAAACTCTTGGAAGCTCCGGTACGCCAGAAAGCCTTGCCACATCATCCAGCTCATCAACTACAACAGGATCAACTATAAAGGCAGGAACTCCTATCTCATCTGCAATAGTCCTGGCAAGAATACCGCCAAGATTAGAAGCATGCTCCCCACCTACTGCATTTTTCAGATCCTCTATAAGCTTATCTGTAACTGAATAGGTACCGCTTGGAATAGGCTTCAGTAGTCCGCCTCTTCCAACTATTACATCGAAGGTGCCCAGCTCCTGACCTGCACCTGCAAGAAAATCCAGTATCATCTTCTTACGAAATTCGAGCTGATCTACTATTTTATCAAAACGAGAAATCTCTTCGGTTGTATGTCTCAGAGTTTCCTCGGATATAAGTGTTTCATCTTCAAATATTCCAAGCTTAGTGGATGTAGAACCAGGGTTAATAATAAGTGATTTTATCATGATCAGAAGGTTATCCTTTCTATATTTTTATTCATTCGCATTTTTCTTAAGCGAATCTGCAACAAGCGCTCCGAGTGCAAGTGAATTGACCTTAACCTCAAAGCTGTCAGATCTGGAGGTAAGAATAACCGGTGCGGCTGTACCTGTGATAAGATTACCATTTCTTACCTTTGCAAAATGTACCAGACCTTTATAGAGTATATTTCCGGCATGAATATCAGGGAACAGAAGTATATCCGCATCGCCTACTATCTTTCTGTCTGTAGCACCCTTATGCGCTGCAGCCTCAGGGCATATAGCAAGATCCAGTGACAGAGGTCCATCAACGATGCATCCTGTTATCTCTCCCTCTTCATTCATTCTGGTGAGCTCAGCAGCCTCAACTGTTACGGGCATCTTGGGATTAACGACCTCAACTGTCGCAAGCGGGGCAACCTTTGGATTCTCGATACCGCAGGCATTACATATCTCAACAGTATTCTTGATGATGCTGACCTTATCCTCAAGAGTAGGATATGGGATAAATGCAACATCTGTCAGGAACAAAAGCTGATCCACGCCTTCCATGTCAAATACACACACATGTGAAAGCGGTCTTCCGGAACGAAGTCCGATCTCCTTATCAAGTACACTCTTCAGGAAATCCTTTGTATCTATAAGCCCCTTCATATACATGTCAGCCTTACCATCATGGACCAGCTTGACTGCCACACGGGATGCCTCAATAGTATCCTTTACATCCACAACCTCATACTCGCTAAGGTCCATGTTCAGTCCGGCAGCTATCTCACTGATCTTATCCGCATCACCAACAAGAATAGAATCAGCTATGTTTCTCTCCTTCGCAGCCTTAACAGCAAGAAGCACCTCTGTATCCTGAGCAACAGCAACAGAAACCTTCTTTCTGGAAATCTGCGACAGACTTTCAAAAAGATCGTCAAAACTCTTCTTCATAATTTTCCTCATTTCCCTTCTTCATAATTTCTACTGACGTTTTACTATTACAAAGCAAAAACTCTGTATGACAATACGCAATGCTTTTGGAGTAACGCATGCATTTAAGTCATACAGAGTTATTATATCACATATTAATTAAATGTGACAAGGGGACAGGCACCTTGTCACATTTGTGACAGGGGGACAGGCACCTTGTCACATTTTTATTGCTTCGTACATATCGAGTGCTCTTCGATTAGCCTTAACATTATGAACTCTTACCATTGAACATCCTGCCATTGCTGCAACAATAGATGTGGTAATGGTTCCTTCCTCTCTCTCTTCCACCGGAAGACCAAGTGCATTTCCTATAACAGACTTTCTGGAAGCACCGAGCAGCATCGGCATTCCGGTTCTTTCTCTTATTAATGCAAGATTATTCAGTACTGTAAGATTTTCTCTTTGGGTTTTGGCGAAGCCAACGCCCGGATCTACTATGATTTTATCCCAACTGATACCGGCATCCAAGGCTATTCCTATACTGTCAGTAAGTCCCTCGACCACCCTTAGAGCAACCTCTTCTTCTTTTGCATATCTTGAAATGATAAACCTTTCCGTAGTTTGCTTTGAAGCATCTGCATAACTTTCTCCGGATGAATACATACTTGAAGCTTTACGATTTTCAGATAATCCGGCATATTTTTCAATTATTGCACCACGTTCTTCAAGCGTTCTCCCCATATGGTCATTATGCATTATAACAACGGGAGCCTTATACCTTGCTATAACCTCTGCCATCCTGTCATCGTATCTAAGTCCCCAGATATCATTGATAAGATCTGCGCCAGCTTCGAGAGAGGCTTTTGCCACCTCGCTCTTATAGGTATCTACAGATATTGGAATATCAAGCCTTGACCTGATCAGCTCCACCACTCTGCATACTCTCTCTATTTCTTCTTCCACACTAATCTTAGTATATCCCGGACGGGTACTCTCCCCGCCCACATCTATAATATCCGCTCCCTCCTCAAGCATTTTCTCAGCCTGCGCGAGTGACGCGTCTTTATCGAGAAATCTACCGCCATCTGAAAATGAATCAGGAGTAACATTAAGTATCCCCATAATATATGTATGTCCTGTATTCATATTAAATTCCTGTTTTCCTATAATCATATCTTTTCTCCAGATTCATCTATTCTTGTAAATCAACTCATTCCCGGGTTTCTTTCCCAAAACTAGTACAATGTTTCGTAATTAGCTGCACATTCATTATTCGCAAAATGTTTTTCTTAGATTATTAGCTAAAAAACGCATCTGCTCCCCATAAATGAAAACAGACGCGCTTTTATATCAGTTTAAAATGTGCCAGTACATCGTATATTAACAAGCAAGTCCAATCACGCAGAATAAGACTTCATGCATGCAGGATAAAGCTTAAAGCTGCGTGGATATACTTATAGATGTAATACAAATCCAACCAGCAGTCCGAGCACGCACCCCATAACCACCTGTAATGGCGTATGTCCTACAAATTCCTTAAGCTTCTCTTCATTGGATAACTCAGTACCACTGAGTTTTTCCATAAGCTCCGTCATCTCATTCAACACCTTCGCCTGCTTTCCGGTTTCCAGACGCACTCCCATCGCATCATGCATTACCACTATAGCCATTATAGTAGCTATAGCAAAAACCGGAGATGCGAATCCACACTCAAGTCCTGCCGAAAGAGCAACAGCGGAAACTGTCGCAGAGTGTCCGCTCGGCATACCTCCATCACCAAAAAGCCTCTCTAGCTGAAGCTTTTTATTTACGATCAAAAATATAATCGTCTTGAGAATCTGAGCCGAAGCCCAGCCAATCAGACCACTTACAAGTATTTTATTAGATAATAACTGGTTAATATATTCCACAAATAATATCCTGATTCCATTTAATATTTTTAAGCTTTGAAGCTGTAGTTATTATGAATTCTGCTGCTTAGCCTTCTTATCAACAGTCTTTCTAAGGAAGTTATCATATCGATTAGTAATCCTGAAGCTGCCCTTTACAACAAAGTCCAGAGCCTTACTTCCCTTATGGACACTCTTGGTTCCACCCTTCAGAGTAAATGCAACTATAAGCGCAACTATAAGAGAGACTATTCCGGTTCCAATAATTCCAGTGGCTGCCAGATGACCTGTTGCTGCAATAATACCTATAAGTATTCCCCAGAGCACTGCAAGCAGTCCAAACAGAACCCCAAAGAACTTGCCCTTACTATAAGGAACATCCCCAACCAGCTTTCCTGTCTGACCGTTCATGGCAAATACATACTTATTTCCATTCCATACCGTATTCAGAATCCATACGGGATATAATGCATATTTATATGCACTGCTCATCTTGTTAAATGTACTGAATTTCTCGTGAACACTTGAATAATCCTTAACCTGTCCACGAAGAAGATCCTTTGCGGTCTGTTCCATTCTCTGGTCTGCACGTCCTACACACTGCTCAGGTGTAACATCATATCTGTCAGCCAGATAACCAGCCATATAAGCCGAGCTGTAAGGAACAGCAGCACTTACATCGTAAGGCTCAATAGAATCCATGAGCGCATCATCCATCTTGTTTGATGCATCTGCAGGAACATTCATAAACTGCATATCACCTTCACGCATTACATCATAGTAGCTGGTTTCTTTATACTCATACTGAGCATCCGAATGTTTCCTCTCCACAGTTGCTTCATACTGCGCCCCGGCATGAACATAGGCATCAAAGAGCCAGAAAGGAACATATACACCCTTTATCTCACTGATATGATTTCCTGATTTAAATGCTGCAGGAGCCAGCTTAATCTTATTGACATGCTCGCTCAGCTTCTGCTGTGCAGCTTTCTTATCCAGCTTAAATGGGATCATCAGATCAGGCCTCAGCGAACCTGCAAACTTGCTGGATATAACAATAGGATTATCACAATATGGGCACTTGGTAGATGCCATACTCTGATCTCCAACTACTTCACCGCCACAGTTCTTACATTCATAAACCACGAGACCTTCTTCATTGATATTCCACTCGTCTTTTTTCTCCTGATACTGTGCCTGACCACTCTGTGCCAGCATAGCCTCATACTCTGCCACCGTATATTCAGAACCACAACTTGTACATACAAGCTTCTGCTTCTGACTGCTGAACTGAAGTGAACCACCACAATTCATACATTTGTAGTTCGATAACTCTGCCATTCCTTTTAACCCTCCACTATTTTCCTAAATCAACTTTCGTGATTCAATTAACTGATTTAAGCTACAATTTTATAATGTAACCGTCATCATATTGCTCATGAATACTTTCCACCCCTTCAATCCGAGCCATATATTTCCATGACTAATTTCCGGCAGAAAAAAGCATTCACAGAGCTAAGTATAACAAATTATTTGCAAAAGTTATACTACAAATTTACAAAGAAGGTTTGGTTTTTATTGTCTTTTATGCCATTCTCTCAATAAAACAGAAAATCTAATCCTCTTCCTCGTGGACAATCTCCATAACCTTCTTCATCTTATTCCACTTCTTCTCGTCAATATCAATATAATCCCTGACAGTTTTAACCTCGCTATATCCGGACAAGGTTCTGAACTGAACCAGCACATTTTCCATATTCCGTCTATCCTGGCATAGCCGATACAAAGTGGTTTTCAATGAGATATCATTATCTCTTGCCTCACTCTTCACCGCATTGATATATTGATTAAGAACCTCAGTATCATGCGTATCTTTACCCGCCTTCTTGCAACGGCTTTTACCTTCTTCAAATGTAACAAAAGCCTCAAATGCTCGTCTCATATACAAAGCAAAAAGCTCGTAATCCACCCAAGATTCTTCTCAGCCTTGAAAAACTCTTCAAAGATTTCCTCATCAGTCAGCATATACATAAAAGTAAAATTCCCCTTGGGAATCTTCACAATCCTGTCTTCAATCAACAGCTCGATATAACACATGGATAACCCCTTTCACATAACCTCACAGAGGGCTTGTTTTGCCAAACATCATCAAAAAAGCACTATACGTATTTTATCATTGAAATGCGTATAGTGCTATACGTTATTTTATGTGATATCCTCGATAATAAGCCAAAGGAAGCGTACTCTTACTTCCTTTTAGGGTTCTCATATATTATCAATATCTATAAGTAACTATTGGCAGACACCATCAGAACCAATCCAGTAGCCATCGACATACTGGCTGGTCACCATGTAACCATCTGAACCGAAGTAGTACCAGCTGCCGTTGATCTTCTGCCAGCAGTTTTGTGCCCACCAGCCGGAGGTATCCTCAAACCACCAGCCTTTGCTATTGCCCTTCCAGCTTCCTTTGCCAGAATATTCAAGGGCGCCATTACCGCTTAGCCAGTAACCATCAACCCATTCACTTGCTGCCATATAACCATCAGCTCCGAAATAGTACCAGATGCCATCCACCTTCTGCCAGCTGCTTTTTGGATACCAGCCTGCTGTATCCTCCAGCCACCAGCCAGTTGCATTTGACTTCCAGGTAAGCACTCCACTGTAGGTCTGATATCCATTGGCATCGTACCAGAGCCCATTTACCCATTCTTTTCTATATATAGGCGAATAACCACCTGCTGCTGAGCCTGCACCAACCCCACCAGTTGAGTTATCTCCACCTGCAACATTCCAATCAACATGCCAGCTGCTATCATCTGTCTGTTTCCAGTCCGCTTTTACTCCGTCATCAGTCACGTCATTCCAGCCTTTACTCCAGTCATAAGAAGTGCCTGAACCAGAACCCGCTTCACCAGAATTACCACTTGAACTGGAACCGTTGGAATTTCCTCCTGAACTTGAGTTACCGGAATTTCCTCCTGTGCCTGAACTGCCAGAGTTTCCTCCTGTGCCTGAACTACCAGAGTTTCCTCCTGTGCCTGAGCTGCCAGAGTTTCCCCCTGTTCCTGAGCTGCCAGAGTTTCCTCCTGTTCCTGAGCTGCCAGAGTTTCCTCCTGTACCCGAGCTACTGGAATTTCCTCCTGTGCCTGAGCCACCAGAAGTACCTCCAGAGTTTGAGCTGCCTCCATCAGTGGAACCACCGCCAGAGCCCGAATCACCATCGTCCTTTGACTTTATTTCAAAGCTCTTTTCATAGCTTGAATTAGCAAAAAGTCCCTCTCCTTTAACGGTAATTATCGCCCGGGTTCCATTATCTTTGACATCCATGCTGTATCGATAGTCCTTAGGAAATGAAAGCGGAATATCTCCATATTTCACAGAAACTGTTGGAACCTGTCCCATATAAGTATTAACTGAGTTAGGCTGTATATCCACGGATATATTACAGAATTTTATGTCCATAGAACCATCCTCGCCCACGCGAATGATCCTGTCCACTCCAATTGCAGGGTTATACTTTGGTCTTATTGTAAGCTTTGTTATTCCCGCTTTATTTATTGTCATAGTAGGGAATTCAGGATCTTCCTTTATGCTGATCATACTGGTATCAGCAGGTATCAGTTCCATATCCATAAGATCATATTTAGCATTAATCTTAAGCCAGATTTTGCTGGAACCAACCTTGAATCTCTGATTTGAAAATCCGTAATAATATCCATCCGTTGTATTTTCCCACAGGTCACTAAACTCTGTTGGAACTGTTTTAGTAGTCGAAACTCCGCATTTATTACAACTTACTGTTATTTTTCCATCCTTAACTTCATTTCCATAATTATAGTCATGACCTATTGATGACATTGTACTGCTTGTAGCTGAGAGGTCATTAACAGATATGGTGTAAAATACCACCTCTGAATCCTTCCATGTATACCAGACAACCTTTCCATCAATAACCTGTGGATCACAATCCGAGAGACCGCCTTCCATTTCGTAGATTTTTCCCCAGCCGCCATTCGAACTAACCTCTGTATAACAAACCTTGTTATCGTGAAGCCACAGCATCAAAGCCTTACTTTCTGATATCTTTACAAGATGGGGAGTGGATGCTCCTGTAGTCTCATTGTTATAATCCGTCACGTTATAACACCAGGATGTATTAGTACCTTTATAGTACAAATATATATTTCTTTTATTTATGTTATTTCCTATATCTCTGCTGCCAGCAACGATATAATTTCCTGAAAGTATTTCAAATCCACCTAAAGAAACTCCAGTGTACTGATATGGCTGTCCATCAATATCGCCATAAGTTATAAGCTTCTCTTCTTTCGCTATAGTATCGCCTGCATTTTCCCCAAGCTTATACTGATCTGAGTACATCGTTATAGCTCTGGGATTTGCATCGCCATGTTCAACAGCAACAACTCGGCCATCATTTATTTCAACGAACTGATTAAAGGAATGGCTCATATAACCATATCTGGTCCTTACCGGTGCGACAAGAGAATCAACTATCTTCATCTGCTCTGTATCAACCACAAGCGTTACATCTGCCTGATGTCTGGCTTTGTTTGGATCACTCTTATCTCCATACATAGTATGACAGGTTCTGAAAACAATATACTTTCCGTAGCTCGCGGCCCTTGCAGAACCAGAATTGAACGGATATACTGTATTTCCCCCATACATACTGGCGCTCGACAGTCTGTTCCAATTCTTATCATATTTGGTTATGCGGAAGACTTCCTGGGCATCTGATTCAGCCTCATTATTCTGACCTGATAAAATGTAATAGTTAGAATCTGTTGCATAAAATGCACCATATATCGGAAGATCAATTGTTATCTTCTTATTGTTAATCAGCTTAAAACTGCTGTCGAAGTATTCCACATACAGTGTCTGGTCCCCCACATACTGAACAATCATATATCCGCCACCGGAAACCGGCTGAATATTTGACTTAATAGTATCACTATACATGTAATAGGTATCCTGGGTTTCCAGATTATTACCGGTAATATCAAGACATACACTTCCACTCACCTTAGCAGAAACACTGGATGAACCAGCCAACAAAGAACCAGTTAGTAAGGATGCAGTCATAACAAAACTAAGCACCGTTGAAATCAGTTTTTTCTTCATTTGCTATAATCCTCTCTATCAATATCAGATTTAAAACGATTCCTTCAGGACCATATATTTTAACTAAAAAAAACGATAAAGAAAAGTACTATATGCATTCTAGCACCGAAATGCATATAGTGCTTTACGTTCTTTACAACGACATACTTATTGTTCGTTAATAAGTACCGTCTCTTTGGACTTATTTGTGCCTTATTATGAATTACTCTACGCTGCTGTATCCTACCTCGAAGCCTGCGAGGTTGATATCTACTGTCTTAGGAGGAACCTTGGATTTGATTACCTCTATCCACTGCTGCTTGCTATAGCTCATATGACGGGCTGCCATTCCAAGAACTATGGTATTGAATACTCTTGTATTGCCAAGCTCTTCAGCCTTCTCCATAGCATTTATAGAGTAAACTCTGTACTTTTCTCTAAGTCCCTCAAGAATATTTTCCGGATATTCTGCAGCACCGGTGATAACCGGCATAGGATCAATCCTCTGGTCATTAACTATAAGCGCACCGTCCTTCTTAAGAAAATGAGCATATCTGAGAGCCTCAAGTCTTTCAAATGCAATAAGAACATCCGCACAGCCCTCTTCAACTATAGGCTCTGTAACAGCCTCTCCTTCTGTAGCATATCTTACATAGGTTACAACAGAACCTCCTCTCTGAGCCATTCCATGAACCTCAGAAAGCTTTACATCGAAGCCTGCTGCTTCAGCCAGACCTCCAAGAATACGGCTGGTAAGCAGTGTACCCTGTCCACCTACACCGACAATCATTATATTTGTAACTGACATAGTCATCTTCCTTTCCAAAATAATTTAGACCTTGTTTTTCTGCCAAGCTACTGATCAAATAGTAAGCATCAGCAGTTTATTAGCTTTAACTAAACTATCTGAGCTGTATAGCATCAAATGGACAGAGCTGCTGGCAGAGTCCACAGCCATTACACATAGTCTCATCTATTACCGAGAAACCTGTTTCCTTGTCCTTCTTGATTGCAGGACATCCGGGAGTGAGACATTTGCCACACTTCTTACATTTCTCTGTATCTACGAAGCACTTACCCTTTGGCTTATAGGTCTTAAGCAGAGCACATGGAGACTGGGAAATGATTACAGACAGTTCATCTCTTGCAACCTCTTCCTTAATGGTAGCTTCCAGCTTCTCAAGGTCAAATGCATCAACAACCTTTACATGCTTAACTCCCATACCCTCGCAAAGCTTCACAAGATCGATAGCAAAGGTCTCTTCGCCATTTAACATCTTTCCGGTTGCAGGGTGATCCTGATGACCGGTCATACCTGTTGTTGAGTTGTCAAGGATAATAACGGTTCCTGTAGCCTGATTATAAACCATGTTCATAAGTGAATTAACACCTGTGTGAAGGAAGGTGGAATCACCGATTACAGCCACCCAGTTCTTAACCCAGTCCTTACCTTTACCCTTCTCCATACCATGAAGCATAGAGATGGAACCGCCCATACAAAGAGTTGTATCTACAACTGAAAGCGGCGCTGCAACACCAAGTGTATAGCATCCGATATCACCACTTGCATGAATCTTCAGCTTCTTCAGGACACTATAGGTTGCTCTGTGAGGACATCCGGGACAAAGGATAGGTGGACGTACAGGAACCTTTGCAGGATCTGCAAGCTCCAGTTCCTCGCCAAGAACCTTCTCACGAAGCATATTTGCACTGTATTCACCATCAAGCGGGAATATATCCTTGCCATAGCAGTCTATTCCCCAGCTTCTTACCTGCTCCTCTATAACCGGCTCAAGTTCTTCAATGATGTAAAGCACTTCCACCTTCGATGCAAACTCTTCGATAAGCTTCTTGGGAAGCGGACTTACCATACCAAGCTTCAGTACACTTGCATCAGGGAATACTTCCTTAACATACTGATACGGAATACCACTTGAGATAAATCCAACCTTCTTGCTGGTCTTTACCCCATCTATTACTACATCATACTTAGCATCTGTATATGTAACCTTATTGATATCCGCAAACTTCTCAGTTGCGCCATCCTCTATAAGCTTTCTGTCACGTTCTATAACAAACTTATGGCGAACCATGGCATTTGCAGGAACCATGACATTCTTGCCAGGATTTCTCTCATATTCTTTATCTGAAACTTCCACTCTGTCCTCAAGATTCACTACGCCCTGGGAATGAGCTATTCTAGTAGTAGTTCTAAGGATAACAGGTGTATCATATTCCTCTGATATGTCAAATGCCTTCTTGGTAAAAACTCTTGCTTCCTCTGAGTCTGATGGCTCAAGTACGGGAACATGAGAGGATATAGCGATACGTCTGGTATCCTGCTCATTCTGTGAGCTATAAAGTCCCGGATCATCAGCAACCAGATAAACCAGTCCACCCTTGGCACCAATATAGGACGCTGTATAAAGCGGATCTGATGCAACATTCAGACCAACACATTTCATAGCGCACATAGCTCTTACACCGGCTATGGATGCACCCATTGCAACCTCTGCTGCAACCTTCTCATTTGGTGCCCATTCAGCATACACGCCTTCATACTTTACAAGATTCTCACTCATCTCGGTACTTGGAGTTCCCGGATAAGCAGATGAAACCTTTACTCCGGCCTCCCATGCGCCACGAGCTATAGCTTCATTTCCAAGCATAATTTTCTTTTCCAATTTTCTAAACTCCTTTTATCATTTAATTAACACTTTTATAATTATCACCGGTACACAGCTTTCTAATTAACTGCGTAAAATGCACAGCTAATCACTAAACAATGTACTAGTCCTGGAAGAAGTAGCCGACTCCCCACTTAGTATGAATATACTCAGGATCGGCAGGCTTCGTCTCTATCTTTTCACGAAGACGTCTTACGTGAACATCCACCGTTCTTGCGTCTCCCGGATATGTTGAACCCCATATCTCACTAAGGAGTTCATCCCTTGAATATACTTTATTAGGATTTGAAACAAGAAGAAGTACCAGTTCAAATTCCTTTGCAGTAAGGCTGACCTCATGTCCCTTGATAAATACTCTTCTGGAATCCAGTTCTATCTTGAGCCCCTTCTTCTCGATTACATTTGAAGCCGCAGGACTCACTTCTTCATTTTTATTATTACGACGCAGTATTGCCTTGATACGCGCCTTTACCTCCAGAATATTGAAGGGCTTGGTTATATAATCATCAGCTCCATATTCAAGTCCCATGATCTTGTCCATATCGTCACCCTTGGCAGTGAGCATAATGATCGGAACATCCGAAAACTCTCTGACCATCTGACATACTTCAAGTCCGGAAAGCTTAGGAAGCATGATATCCAGAAGCATAATATCATAGGAATTGGCACGAACCTTCATTACAGCCTCTTCACCATCAAATGCTGTATCAACCTCCATGTCATCCTGTTCAAGAGAGAACTTAAGTCCCTTGACTATAAGCTTCTCATCATCTACTACAAGTACTTTCTTCATACATATCTCCTTTAAATATAAACAAAAGATCGTATCATCGAATGGTTATCCCGGACTTTATCTTATCAAAAACAGACTGTCCGATACCTTTTACATTCATTATATCTTTTATATCAGAGAAGTCTCCATGTTCTTCTCTGTAGGCTATTATATCTTCCGCCTTTTTCTCTCCTATCCCGGAAAGAGTCATAAGGACATCCTTATCAGCCGTATTAATATTGACAAGTCCCTTTTCATCAGAGGTATCTGTTCCAGATGTAACTGTTCCCGATGTATCTCCATATATGAGTCCGGATATATCACCGGAGTTCTTCCCCTGAAGCTCCTCAGCAGTAGGAAAATATATCTTCTCTCCATCATACAAAAGCTCAGCCTGATTTACCGCTCCTGAAGCTGCCTCTTCTGTCAGCCCTCCTGCCAGCTCCAGGGCATCCACTACCCTTGAGCCTTCCGATAACTCATACACGCCTTCTTGCTTAACAGCGCCACAGATATAAACAAATATAGAGCGCTGTGCATCTCCTTCCGAGCCTGTCCCCCGATCCGCAGAGGAAACTATAACCGACTCAGAATCCATTTCCCATAGCGTTGCAGGTTCGGGGATGAACTCCTCCTGACTTTCTCCACTGACGGATTCAGATACTTCCTGAACATCCTCAGACGATTCTTTCATTGTTGTAATACTCATCCGATCTGCTCCGCAGCCGGACAGACAGCCCATGACAAGCATCAGCAGCAGTAGTGCCATACTCCTCGCAGGGCGAATCATTTTATTCTTATACATGATATCAGCTCCTTCCATGTTATCCCTTGCCATTTCGGGAACCGATATATCATTCTTGTTCAGGCTTTAATCAATCTCTTACAGATCCCCCTGAAATTATTACGAACAAACACCAAAACTAATCAAAAACTTATAACAGCCGCACCTTATCCGTATTATATAACAGATATTTCTCACAACTGTTTACTATTCTATCACAAAACCTAAGACATATCAAAGTCCGGTTCCTTTGTCCACAGCCTACTCATTTTTCAGAATAGCTGTTCCGATACCCTTTTCAGTATAGAACTCCAGCAGCAGGCAGTGCTCCAGACGTCCATCCAGAATATGCACTCTTGATACACCATTATTCATGGC
Source organism: Lachnospiraceae bacterium UBA4381 (assembly GCA_002391105.1). Classification (GTDB taxonomy): domain Bacteria; phylum Bacillota; class Clostridia; order Lachnospirales; family Lachnospiraceae; genus Eubacterium_Q. The sequence goes on from DGRT01000119.1 coordinate 20,412, forward strand.
ATCTATACAGTTCTGAAGCTTTGGAAGCATACCGCCGCCTACAACGCCGTTATCAATAAGATGCTGGGCTTCTTCAAGTGTCATCTCCGATATGAGTGTCTTCTTGTCGGACGGATCTGTAAATACTCCTTCAATATCTGTCAGAAATACCAGCTTCTCTGCATCTATAGCTGATGCTATGGCACAGGCACAGTCATCCGCATTTATATTGTAATCATGCTCATCATCTATTCCCATACCGATAGGAGCTATAACAGGTATGAAATCTGCATCCAGAAGAGAATCTATAACAGAGCAGTCAGTTGTAACAACCTGTCCTACATAACCGATATCCTTTCCATCGGAAAGCTTCTTGGTAACCTTCAGAAGACCAGCATCCTTACCGCTGATACCCACAGCATTAAGTCCAACCTTAGACATAAGGCCTACCAGACTTCTGTTTACATTATTGAGGACCATTTCAGCCACCTCAAGAGTTGCCTCGTCAGTAACTCTGAGACCATTTTGAAAATGTGTCTCCATCCCAAGCCTGTCAATCCACTTGCTGATCTCCTTACCGCCTCCATGAACTATAATAGGCTTAAGACCAACCAGCTTCAGAAGTGCAACGTCCTGTATAACATTAAACTTGAGATTCTCATCAAGCATGGCAGAGCCGCCATACTTAACAACAATCTTCTTACCGTAAAACTTCTTAATATAAGGAAGAGCCTCTATCAGGGTCTGGGCTTTCCTCATTACCTCATCTATATCATCATTTTTTACCATCATATTTTCCTCACTTTCTGCTTATGGTTAATCCTTTCTTAACCCAAGCACTATTATATGCGCTTTACTTACCTGTCCATTACCCTAGTCTTTTTTTCGCTGAACAGGAAGCTTTCGGAGAATAACCCGCTTCAATAACTGCACAGCCTGAATAGTCACATTAATCTAAAATATTTACGACCTGTAATCCGCATTTATCGTAACATATTCATGTGTCAGATCGCATCCCCAGGCAACAGCCTCTGCATCTCCTGAGTTGAGATCGCACAGGGCAGTTATCTCATCCGGAGAGAGAATCCTGAGAGCCTCTTCCTCAGAGAATGAAGGAAGTGTTCCCTTATCTATCATCTTGATCGAACCAGCCGTACTGGACATGATCACATCCACCTTATCAGGATCAAATTCCGCCCCGGAATACCCCATGGCGCAGAATATTCTGCCGCAGTTAGCATCTCTTCCATAGATGGCAGCCTTTGAAAGATTGGAGGTAATGATTGACTTTGCAAGTATCTTTGCAGTCTTATAATCCGGAGCACCCTTTACACGAGCGGTAAAAAGTCTGGTTGCTCCCTCTCCGTCCTTAGCAATACTTTTTGCCAGAAATTCACATACAGTATATAGAGCCTGATACAGTTCCTTATAATCCTCTGTAGTTCCCAGAGTGCTTATATCTGTATCTCCGGTCTCATCTATAGAGCCTACTATTCCAAGAGACTCGGCATCCAGCGGTTCATTTTCAGCAAGTCCATTCATGAGCCACACCACCGTATCGTTTGTGGAAGTATCTCCATCCACTGATACCATGTTAAATGTCCTCTCCACCACAGCTCTAAGCATACTCTGGGCTATATTTCTGTCAAGATTAATATCTGATAGCAGAAATCCCAGCATGGTTCCCATATTCGGATGAATCATACCGGAGCCCTTGCACATAGCTCCGATGTGGCAGGTCTTTCCACCAAGTACAAATTCTACAGCAATTTCCTTTGGTCTGGTATCTGTAGTCATAATAGCCTTTGCAGCCTCGTGAGACTCCATAAATGCGTTTGCCTTTGCGCCATCCACATATTCATGTCTCATATCCTCTTCCCTGTAAGGCACCTGAACAAGTCTGCTGGAAAGAAGCCGGATACCATTCTTTATCTTACTCATAGGAAGCTGAGGACCGATAACACCTGTTGACATGGTCAGAACCTCTTCCATATTTACACCAAGAGCATCCGCCACGACAGTCGCTTCTTCTCTGCAGTTATCATATCCTGCAGTTCCTGTTGCCGCATTTGCTATACCGGTATTGATAACAATAGCACTTGCCGTTCCTCTTTCCACCACTTCCATGTCCCATCTGACCGGAGCAGCTTTAACTTTATTTCTGGTAAATGTACCAACCACCTTAGCCGGAACATCACTCTTTATAAGAGTAAGATCCCTCTTTTCACTATTTGCCTTAATGCCGGCACACATGCTTGCAACACTTATTCCCTTGGCGGCAAGTATTCCACCATCTACCTTACGAACCATATTACACTCCTATATACTACTTCCTTAATATATAACAACTGAATTATCTACCTTTATAGCACGCATCCAGAGTATTTGCCACGTACTTTTATAACTCATAAAACAAAATGACATCCACATATATACTTATGGGAAAAGCGGAGGCATAGTAAGTCCCTCATTTTCTTCCAGTCCAAACAGCAGGTTCATATTCTGAACCGCCTGTCCGGCTGCACCCTTTACTATGTTATCCAGAGCGCCAACTACTATCACTCTGCCTGTTCTCTCATCAACTGTAAAGCCTATATCTACAAAGTTGCTTCCCTCAACCCATCTGGTTTCCGGAAATACACCCTGTCCCTTAAATCTTATAAAATATTCATCATCATATTCCATATGATAAGCCTCTGCAACATCCTCAGCTCTATATCCCGGCATCAGACTTGCATAACAGGTAGCCAGTATCCCCCGGTTCATAGGAACAAGATGAGGAGTAAAGTTAATAGTAAGTGGATATCCTCCCGGCTCGCCCTTCTCCTCAAACTTATCGCTCACGGCTGTGTTGGAATAGGTAGCCTCGCCCTCTACTATGGAATAAACCGCATACCCAAGCTGCTCCTCTATCTCAGGAGTATGTCTGTGGGTTGCAACTCCATAAGGCTTGATGCTCTCATTTACTTCGCAGAAAAGATTGGGCAGCTTGGCTCCTCGTCCGGCTCCTGAAGTTCCCGACTTTGCATCTATAATAATAGAAGAAAGGTCTATCATTCCCTGCTTTACCAGAGGATAAAGCGAAAGAATGGAGGTTGTAGTATAGCAGCCCGGATTTGCCACAAGCCTTACTCCTTCTTTCTTTATTGCATCTCTGTTAATCTCGCACAGACCATACACAGCTTCACTTATAAACTGTGGAGCTTTATGTTCTATCTTATACCACTCTTCATAGGTTTTAACATTTTTCAGACGAAAATCCGCCGACAGATCAATGATCTTAGTCCTGCTGAGTATTCCCTCATTGATCACTCCTGCAAGATACCCCTGAGGGGTAGCCGTAAAGATGACATCCACCTGGTCTGCAAGCTCTTCCAGATTGTCATCCAGACATTTTGCATCCACTATCTGAAACATATTTCCATATATATCGCTATAATTCTGATCAACATAGCTGTGGGAACCATACCATACTATTTCCACATCTTTTCGCGGAAGCAGCAGCCTTACTATCTCCTGCCCTGCATATCCTGTCGAGCCAATAATACCAGCTTTAATCATAATACATCTCCCTTGTGAATATTTTATTATCTCAAACCATATCTTATAAAATACTCCACATATCACATTAACACAAGAAATTTTTTGATGTGACAAGGGGACAGGCACCCTGTCACCAAGAATGTGACAAGGGGACAGGCACCTTGTCACCAGGCATCTGTCCCCTTGTTACCAACACAAAGCAAAGCTATAGCTCCAACACAGGTAATTGCCAGCACCAATATCTGATAACCGGTAACTACCTTCCCAAGATGTGAATCTCTAAGGAATTCCAGCCCTATCTTGAAAACGCCTGAAAGGACAAGTGTTATAATTGCTGCATTTAGTTTATTCTTCATTTTGGCGTACAGGATAAGCCCTATAATAAATATAGCCAAAAATGAAATAGTCTCTGTTAGCTGTACCGGAAAAAAGCTCTGTCCGTCATATCTTTCATATATTACTCTAAATGTGCCGGAATGCGGTACACCCTTGCAACAGCCGGTTATGTGACATGCAATCTTCGATAGTCCATACATGAGAGGCGCCGATACAACCCATGCCGACAGGCTTTCTGATACATGATCCCCATGAATCAAAGCCGATGCGACAGCACCTATAAGCAGACCAAGTGCACCACCCGCTCCAACAAAGCCGATACGGCGAATATCTCCGGATAGAACAACCGACGTTGCAAAGGAAACTATTATGATTGAAACAAATGTTAAAAGCGCCGTGTATAAAACTGTCTGCTTCTTCACCCCAGCCCTTCTCATCAAGATCGCCGCTGCTGCCATTCCCAGCATTATCGAAGCAAGTACGATAGGAGCGTAAAATGTATATTTAAGTTCCGGAATATACAATTAGTATCTCCTTTCATATATCTACTGATTACTACACTGACTAAGTATCCCAAAGCAGGCAACTATCACTAATATGATAGACAGTACACCCAGAGCAAGTATTCCTATATGTATCCACATTAGGATCTTTCCAAACTTATTAGCCTTATACTTTACCCTGACGATTATCATTATTATCCATGACGCCAGATAAGACAAACTCATGATCATTGTTAAAACACTTGAAAATGAACTGTCCGTGCCGGCATTTTGTTCTACATATTCACCCATGAAGGTAATAAGACCGAAACAGAAGAGCGGGATAACAAAGCCAAAAAATAGCGATATGACACACATAATATTAGCCTTATGATTTTCTTCCGGCGTAAGCTCATCCTCTAATGGTATCGCTTGGGGCTGATGTGCTCCCATATTTTTAACCATTTCCCTGTTTGCAGGATTATATGGGTCTATATATCCCTGCTGTGGCTGACCTTCTGGATTATATGAGCCGGGTCCTGCAAACTGATTATTTGGTGGTATATACCCCTGCTGCGGCTGACCTCCCGGATTATACTGATCCTGTGGTTGATACTGATTGTCCATTATAATTCTCCCATTCCATTCCTTTTGCCATAGTAAAGGCCTTGGTTTCTTCAAGTGGCATCGGCTTTCCAAAATAATAGCCCTGTGCTTTATCGCAGCCTGACTTCTTCAAAAATTCGTAATGCTCCTCACTTTCCACTCCCTCGCACAGAGACTGGATTCCCATCTGCTTCACTCCATCTATTATAAAGCCCATCAGCATAGCCATCTTAGGATTCTTATCATAGCTTCTCAGAAAGACAAGATCCAGCTTTACAACATCAAATTCGTATTCTGTAAGATTATTAAGAGAAGAGTAACCACTTCCAAAGTCATCCAGCCATACCTGATAACCCAGCTTTCTCATCTTGTCACACTCTTCCTTGAAATGCCCCATATCATCCTTCAGGATACTTTCCGTAATCTCCAGATCCAGCATATTTCTCGGCACCTGATACTTCTCCCTGATTTCTTCAACCTTTCCAAATATATCGCATAGTTCAAAGTCAAGGCTGGAGAAATTAATGGATGCCGGCACAATAACATCTCCATTTTCTATAATCCGGTGATAATCCTTGCATACTCTTTCGACTACATAGGTATCAATCTTATGTATGAGATGATAATTCTCCAGAGTCTCTATAAAATCAGACGGAGGCAGTATCCCAAGCCTTGGATCCACCCATCTGACAAGTGCTTCATAGCCACATATTTTCCCCGTAGCTACTCTTACAACCGGCTGGTAGTAAACCTTTATAAACTCATTTTCTATTGCCTCATCAATATGATCTACAACATACTGCTGCCTCTTCAGCTTATCGCGTATTATCTCATCATATACGCAGATATTCATATCATGTCTTCCCTTTATACTGTTGCATGCTAGTCTGGCATGATCACAGGCAAGACCAACCTCAGTAAATCTGTCCTCCATCAGATATATGCCCGCCTTGATCCTGACACGCTTTGCCATATCATCGGACAGAAGCACCCTTTTATATACACGGTTGGACTTTTCCAGGATACTTTCCCTGTCTCCCGTTGAACAGACCACAAAGTGATCATTGGCAAATCTGGAACATATAGCTCCCACGAACTCCTCGCGTATTATCTTCGCTATATCACATAGCAGCTCATCTCCCAGCAGGAAACCATTTCTCTCATTAAAGAGCTTAAAATTAGGTATATCAAAATGTATTATGGATACATGCTTTCTTCTGGTATCCGGTCTCTCCAGAAGCTTCTGGACATTCTGGTAGAAAAATGACATATTGAAAAGTCCGGTCAGAGAATCAATCTCATTATTCACTGATAGAATCTCCGCCTCCGCCATGGAATTTCTGCTTCTGTTAAGATATTCATTCTGATCAACATCAACTATAAATACATAGAAATAGCTCTTACCGTTTTTACCATGCAGCAGATGCCCGAAATCTTCTATATATCTGACTTCTCCATTCTTGGGAACTATTCTGTAGCGTACATAATCATGACGCTTCTCACCAAACATGGTCTGAGCCTGAATCTGCTGCTGAACCTTATGAAGATCATCCGGATGAACCATTCCCCTGAAGGTATTGCCGACATAGTTTCTGAAGTCCTCCAGATTCTCGCAGCCATAGAGCTTTACAATATTTTCCTCTGCATAAAGGATCTTCTCCTCCTCATCATTTTCATATATGAAGAAGCCTCCGGGAAGCTCAGTCGGAATATGTCCTCTGAGGCTCTTATGGAGCTGTTTTTTCAGATACAGATATCTGAGATACTTTTCTTCCTTGGAAAAATGTACCTCTCTATGCTGCTCCGGATTATCGGTATAGGAAAGAACCTCTTCCCCGAACTGTTCACTGGTAAGATCAAACACATGACCATCCACCTCGTTATAACAGTGAAAATTTCCACCCGGACGAGGTATGCCATAAACCTTACCGCCAAAGATATCCTGCACCAGAAATGCTGTTATAGAGCACTGCCCCAGAGTCATATTCTCCGGACTCCACTCAGCTCTCAGTCTTGGTGCCGCTGTATATTCACACCATATCTTGGACAGGAGATCATAAAGCTCTCTTGGATCTCTTATATCCTTATACTCATCATTTTTAGGTGAAACTATCGCTTCCTCCCAGCCATAAAAATTATAACTCATAAGCCCCCCATATATCTAAATACCTCTTTATCGAAGAACCTGATCTGCATAGAATAATCTTCTCCGATTAAACCGACTTGGTAATCTTTAATAATAACTTATTACAGTTATGCTCGACTCTGTAATCTCCTTTGACAATAACTTATGTCAGTTACGCTCGACTAATTCTACCACAAATATAAATACATGTCAGAAAAATATATCCATCTGTCGCTGCCCCACTTCCAGTACATCGGTCGCAAAATAACCGGATTAATACGTAGAATACCTGCCATAAAGTGCAGCCTCAAAAACTCAGGCGCAGCGGGCTACGCTGAAGCTTGGGGAGCTATCTCCCTATCTTCTCATCGTCATAATGAATCCTCTCCAGCACTTCATTTGCCGCAGTTCTTTTGATGATTGCCTTTAGGAGTACGTCCAGCTTTGAACCCTCGCTGTAATCCGCAGGTGCTATATACCTGATACGGTTCTCCTTCATCATTTTTTCAACCTTTACAGTATTTCCGGTTTCCCCGTCATACACGCCGATAGAATGTCCGCCATAGCTGTGCACCAGCTTCATACACGGGATATCTGTATCACTGTCTCCTATATAAACCATATTCCTGAAGGGAACCCTCATTTTATCCGGTGGAAAGTAGTCATTTACAGCATTATCATTTATATCCAGAACGCCTTTGGAAATGCGGAACAGATACTGGGTCTTATTGGTATAATTAATAACCTGAGCCGGCCATACCGCAACGCCCCTTTCATTATAAAAGAAGGAGCTGGCGTATATCCTTTCAAATTCTCCTGCGACCCTGGTTCCTTCAATCATTTCTTTAAGTCCGGAGGATATGATGTAATGCTCCACCTTTACTCCGGCCTCCTCACCATATTCACGCACTCTCCTGAACCAGCCTTCCACCCCCGGAAACAGCTTGACTTTTGAGCCATATTCTTTTAGAAGCTTCTCATTAAAAACAAAGTTTCCCTCTGCCTCACGGATCATCATATACATATATGCCAGATTATCATCCATATTATTGGATCTTGCCAGTTCATTTGTTTTCTTCCAGAATTCCTGAACATCATAGCCAACTGACTGTATGTACCCCTGCGCCTGCATATCATCGGGAGACAGGGTTTTATCAAAATCATAGCATATTGCAAGAACCGGTCTAAGTTCCTCTTTATCACTCATTTATTAAATACCTCCATTACTGTTATTCCTCCACCATCATGTTACCTCTCAGATACAAGAATAGCACCTAAAATAATAATATCCAAATAAATTATGCCTTATTTAAAGCATTTGTCAAATCTGCATATTGTAAAATCACAAGTTTTTACTTAAAATACTTAAGGCTGATGATTGGATATAATCCCTTTTAAGCCAAAAGCTACTATAAGATAACATTCATATACATGGCGTTATTTATGATAATACGTCATCATTTTAACCCAAATAAATATATAACGGAGATTAACCATGTATTCATTTACCAGCAGAGTCAGATACAGCGAGCTTGCTGCCGACAAAAAGGCAAGCCTTGTAGCAATTATCAATTACTTTCAGGATTGTTGTACATTTGAATCAGAGGACGGAGATATAGGACTATCCTGGCTTGCCCAGCATGGAACCTCCTGGATGCTTACAGGCTGGCAGATTCATGTCGTAAGACGTCCAAGGTATTGCGAAGAGATACGCATAACAACCTGGGCATGCGGCTTCAAGTATTTCATCGGAAAGCGAAGCTTCACCATTACAACTTTGGACGGTGAAGTACTGGTCTATGCCATGTCTGACTGGGCATATGTAAACATCGAAAAAGGAAGTCCGGAGAAAAATGTACCCGATAAAGAGCTGGAGGTCTATGGCATTACCACTCCGATTGAAGAAAGGTTTGACGAATTCGGACTTACCGACTACGTTATGAAGCACAAGGACAAGGCTGTTCTAAAAGGAAAGCTTGTCCTTCCACCTCTGGAACAGATGACTGCCGAAGCACCTATTACTATAACCGCAGACAATCTGGACACTAACCATCACGTAAATAATGCCCAGTATGTTGCACTTGCCAAGTCCGTTATAACCGAGGAAATAAATGTAAGACATTTCCGCGCAGAGATCAAAAGGCAATCTGTACTGGGCGATACCATTTATCCATATATTTTAAGAGAAGATGGTAAGATTACTGTTCTTCTTAATGATGAAGAGGGTAATCCCAAGCTGGTTTCTGAGTTCTATTACAAGTAAAGGTTTCATAATATATAAATTTTTATATAGTAAATGCCGATTTTATATATTCAGGTTTTTCCCGTTCCAGATACTGAAATACGCCTGCTCTGATATAACTATAAAACAGTTCCTCTTCATCATTTTCAATCTGCCTGTAATTCAGCACCTGGAAGTAACTACTGTGCCAACTTTCAGGATTAAAGATACGATAAAACATCTTATCTCTTTTAGGGGACAGAAAGAAGCCTTCGTCTTTCTGGTAATCCCCATGCTCTTTTAGATCAGTCAGTGTTATCTGTCTGGGCTTTTCCACCGCAAATTCCATCAAAAGACTTTCAAACCAGTAATATGCCTCATCCATATACCTCTTCCACTTACTATCATCAAGTTCTCCGGATTTAAATACATAGATATACTTCTTTATATCCCTCAGTCTTTTCTGAGTTTCAAAATTAATAATGTCAGTCATAACAAGAAACCACCTTCCGCAACAAAAATCATTTACATTATACCTGACAGTGTCTGAACCTATCAATTACCTGTTTACTGTATTTTGATTTAATTGTCCACTTTTTAATCCTTACATACCTTTGATTATTTTTCATTTAAATAATAATTCCAAAAAAAATTTTGCATTGCATATTTTTATGCATTGCGTTATAATGTATTCAATGCGTATATTATAATTAAGATGGTTTTATTATTAAAAAATGATATAATAGGAGGTAAGACTATGTGTGCTATTAATTCTAAACATAAAGATAGACTATTTTGCTTTATCTTCGGAAGAGAAGAAAACAAAAAGTGGTCGCTAGATCTGTATAACGCCATAAATAACACAAACTACACAAATATTAACGATGTACAAATCTTTACTATCGAAAACGTCCTTTATATGGGAATGAAAAATGATGTTGCTCTGATTGTTGACGATATATTAAGTGTATATGAACAACAGTCAACATTTAATCCTAATATGCCTGTCAGAGAGCTTATATATGTTTCAAAGTTATACAATAAGTACATAAAAGCAAATAGATTAAATATTTACAGCGATAAACTGATAAAGCTGCCAATTCCCAAGCTTGTTGTTTTTTATAATGGCGAAAAAGAAAAGGAAGATACAATACTCAGGCTTTCTGACTCATTCACAGATAATTCTTATGATACTCATCCGGATATTTCTGTAAATGTTAAAATGATAAATATCAATTACGGTAAAAATACTGATATACTAAAACAATGCAAAATATTAGAAGAGTATTCATGGTTTATAGATAAGATACGTAAATATAGTATTTCAATGGAAGTCAAGGATGCAGTTAATAGAGCATTAAACGAAATGGATAATGGCTTCTCACTGAAACCTTACCTGTTAAGTAATAAAGCGGAGGTGACAGATATGTGTATCACTGAATACAATGAAGAAGAAACTCTAAAAGCTATAAGTGATGAGAAATTTGCTGAAGGAAAAGCCATAGGAAAGGCTGAGGGAAAAGCCGAAGGAAAGGTTGAAGGAAAGGTTGAAGGAAAAAACGAGGATATTGCCAAAATAAAACAATTAGTTGAACTTGGCAAAATTTCCGAAGAGGATGCACAGCTTATAATAAACACTATTCAGTCCTAAAACCAAAGGAGAAATATATGAACAGCAACATGGAGGCCGTAAAAAGAATAAGAGAAAGAACAGGTCTTAGTAGAAAAGAATTCTGCGAAAAATATCAAATACCCTATCAGACTATGACTGATTGGGAATTAGGTCACAGAAACCCACCTGATTATCTTGTCAGATTTATGGCTTACTATATTGAATATAATAACGCTATAAACAATAAGTCAAACGAGGAACCTGATTAACTCAATTTGTTATACTTAGTTTTCTTTAATAATTTTTGCTCCTTAACAACTTTATTAAAAGAGTTAAGGAGCAAATTTTTAGCCATTTACTTGCAGGATACCAGTCAGAATCAAAAAAGCTCCCCTCGCATGATACGCAAAGGGGAGCATTATTCATATATTAAAATGTATTAGCCAAGAACTACCTCAACCTTATGAGTAGCTCCATCACCGCATACAGGGATAACGCATCCCTCAACAGCCTTACCATCAATAGTAAGAGACTTAACACCCTTACATATATGATCAGGGTTCTTAACCTCTATCTCATAAGTATCGCCACGGAACTGACGAACAGCAGTAAAGCCATCCCATGCAGCAGGAATAGAAGGATCAACCTTAAGACCATCCCAGTCAGGAGTAATACCAAGGATATACTGGCTGATAGCCACAAAGTTCCATGCGGCTGTACCTGTAAGCCAGGAGTTCTTAGCCTCACCACTACGTCCAGCATCCTTACCGGCTATCATCTGAGCATATACATAAGGCTCAGTTCTGTGAAGATCAGATATCTCCTCATTGAAAGCAGGTGCTATACGTGAGTACCAGTCAAATGCCTTATCACCCTGTCCTGCATAAGCAGCAGCACATATCATCCAGGCATTATTATGACAGAATACTCCGGCATTTTCCTTATAACCTGCAGGATATGTTGAGATCTCACCATATTCTATATAATACTTTGTAAATGCAGGATTGTTCAGAACAAGTCCATACTTGCAGCCAAGTCTTTCCTCTACTGCATCGATAACCTTCTCTGCCCATCCATCTTCCTTACCAATATCAGACATGATACCAAAGCCCTGTGGTTCGATGAAGATCTTTCCTTCTTCACATTCCTTAGAACCAACCTTGCGTCCAAGATCGTCATAAGCTCTGATGAACCAGTCACCATCCCAGCCATACTTCTTGATAACATCCTTCATCTTGTCGATCTCAGCCTGTGCAGCAGCAGCCTCAGCATCATCACCCTTGTACTTGCAAAGTGCTACGTACTCAGGTCCTGCATATGTGAAAAGTGTTGCAACAAATACAGACTCAGCAACATCTGAGAAGCCCTTGTCACCATACTTAGGTGATGTATATGTCTGGAAGCTCTCGCCCGGAGTATCAGACCAGCAGGAAAGATTCAGACAGTCATTCCAGTCAGCTCTCATAGAAAGTGGAAGTCCATGAGGTCCTACAGACTTTGCAACCTTATAGAAGGACTGCTTCAGGTGATGCATCATTGACTGAGCAAGAGACTCATCGTTACGATAAGGAACCTGCTCATCGAGGATTGAATAATCTCCGGTTTCCTTGATATATGCAGCCGTTGAAAGGATCATCCACAGAGGATCATCTGAGAAGTTTCCACCGAGAGTATCATTTCCCTTCTTGGTAAGTGGCTGATACTGATG
>DGRT01000023.1 GCA_002391105.1 Lachnospiraceae bacterium UBA4381
ATGATGACGATGACTATGATGACGACGACGATTATGATGATGACGATGATTATGATGACGAGGATGATGATTTTCTTGATGACTGATCAATAGATAATTTACTTTAAAAGCCATAGGATGTGTGTCCTATGGCTTTTGATTTCTATACCTATAGAGTGACTTCTATTTCATGATTGATCATTCCTCCATCATCGGTTACCGGAGTAGTAACCAGTATATATCTTTTGGTATGACCTCTGTAGTAGGGTTTTCCGTTTATATCAATTATTTCTTCAACCAGAATTATATCCTCTATGCCCTTAAAGCTGTTTTCAAAGTCAGCTCTTTGCTTTGCTGTAAGCTCCAGTAGTTTGTTGCTTCTTTCTGTTTTGATCTGTTCATCAATCTGGTCAGGCATTTTGGCTGCGACTGTTCCTTTTCTTCTGGAATACTTAAATATATGCATTTCATATAGATTAAGATTAACCAGATTATTGTATGTCGTAACAAAGTCTTCATCTGTTTCACCCGGGAAACCGACTATTATATCGGTGGTTATGGCGGGACGGTCATAGTAGCTTCTTATCCGGTTAACTGTTTCTGTATATTCCTCTATAGTATATCTTCTGTTCATAGCCTTCAGTGTATTATTGCAGGCACTTTGAAGCGACAAATGAAAATGAGGGCAGAAGTTATCCAGCTTTGAAACGGTATCAAGAAAATCTTTTGTTATAGCTCTGGGTTCTACTGAGCTCATACGTATCCTGGTTATTCCCGGAATACGGGAAACTTTGTATATGACATCCTTCAGAGTGAAGCCTTCATCCTGATAACTGGAAACATTTATTCCTGTAAGTATTATCTCTTTCACATTATTTTGCGCAAGGGTTTCAACTTCATTTACGATATCATCCAGCTTACGGCTTCTGATCCTTCCTCTGACGTATGGGATGATACAATAGGTGCAGAAATTATTACAGCCATCCTGTATCTTGACATATGCTCTGGTATGAGACTCCGGCATAAAGATAGAGGTGTTCTCATATTCACATTCCTTACTCATGTCTATTATATTATCAGATGGCTGACCATCAGATATATATTCTGAGAGTATCCTGGCTATTTCCTTTTTCCGGTTGTTACCTATGATTACATCTACCGTTTTATTTTTGAGGAGTTCTTCACCTGCTGCCTGTATATAACAGCCTGTAGCTGCTATTATGGAATCCGGTTTTCCCTGCTTTCTCATACGATGTATTATCTGTCTCGACTTACGATCTGCCATATTGGTAACAGAGCAGGTGTTAATTATATAGATATCGGCAGGTTCATCTTCCTCTGCCTTTATACAGCCGTAGTGCAGCAGCACTTCGAGCATTGCGTCAGACTCGTACTGGTTGACCTTGCAGCCAAGAGTGTAAATTGATATTTTTTTGTTTTTAAGATTTTGGTACATTAGCATCACCTTTCATGTTGACTTTTTAAGGCATAACTTTTATTATTATAGCATAAGAAATAAATCTGTAAATATTGGAGGATGTACACATGACACAGGTTAAAGTATCACTTAATTCAATGGATAAGGTTAAGTCATTCGTTAATGACATTAGTGGTTTCAAGGCTGATTTTGATCTTGTATCCGGAAGATACGTAATCGATGCTAAGTCTATTATGGGAATCTTCAGTCTGGATCTTTCCAGTCCTATTCAGTTAAATATTTATGCAGATCATGATGAGGATAAGATTCTTGAAGCTATCAAGCCTTATATAGTGGAATAGTAGTGGAATAGTAGTGTAATATATTAAACGGTAACAGGATTATTTGATCAGGGAGCTATTATGGCTCCCTGATTTGTTATAGGTGAACTATGCTGGATAAAGATATAAGAGAACCTCTTTTTGATTATCTTGATGAAAGATATGGAAGGGTTAGAATAATAGAAGAAAAGCAGATAGGTAAGTCGCGCGCTGATGTACTGGCGATAATAGAAGGTTATATTATCGGTTTTGAAATTAAGTCAGATAATGATTCCTATACCAGACTTTCTGGTCAGATTAAGGATTATGACAGATATTGTGACCTGAATTATGTTGTTGTTGGTGAGAGTCATATACATGTTGCAGAGCATGTACCGGATTACTGGGGGATAATCTATGTAAATGATGAAAATGTAATAGTGGAAAGGGATGCTTCCGTCTCTCCTAAGGTAAGACTTAACCTTCAGCTAAGTCTCTTATGGAGAAATGAGCTGCTGAATATCCAGCTTAAGGAAGGACTTCCCAGGCTTATGGGAACCAGAAGAAGTGATATCTATAAAAGGCTTATAGATACGGCTGGGGAACCTACTATTAAAGCTGATATGACTCTTGAACTGATGGATAGAGATTATTCCATGTGGAATAAACAAACTGTTTCCATAAAGAAGAAAAGGGCATCACTGAGTAAAGCTTCCGGTGACAGATCCAGAGCGCATGTTACAAATTATATTTCAGGAAAGTCTTCAAAGGGGAAAAGAAAAGAAGTAAGAGACTGTAAAAAACATTTGACATAAACTATTACATTTGTTATAGTAACTAACGTTGTAAAGTAAAAATACTTTGCAATGTATATTGTATCGTGGAGCAGCCGGATTATATGGATGAAAGATTAGAAAAATCACTACTGTATGATTTCTATGGAGAGCTGCTGAGTGAACATCAGAAGGAAGTATATATAGCTTATATATTTGATGATATGAGCTATTCTGAAATAGCTGAGGAGTTTGGCTGTTCCAGACAGGCAGCCTTTGATCTTGTAAGAAGAACAACCAGGAAGCTTGAGGCATATGAGGCGAGGCTGGGGCTGGTTGGGAGATTTGTCGAAGCAAAGGACAAGCTGGAGCTGCTTACTTCTGAGATAGAAGAAGTCAGAGCTTTGATAAAAGATAAGAAAGCTGACGATATAGAATTAATTGATAAGAAGCTCCTGGATATATCAGTGGGAGCAGGTGAGATATTCGACTTTTTATAGGAGATGATTCATGGCATTTGATAGCTTAACTGACAAGATGCAAAATGTCTTTAAGAAGCTGAGAAGCAAAGGCCGTCTGGATGAGGCTGATGTTAAAGAGGCTATGAAGGAAGTTAAGAGAGCGCTTCTGGAAGCCGATGTCAACTTCAAGATAGTTAAGAATTTTGTAAATACTGTAACTGAAAAAGCCATTGGCGAGGATGTCATGAAGGGACTCAACCCCGGTCAGATGGTTATAAAGATAGTTAAGGACGAGCTTGTTGAGCTTATGGGCTCTGAGATAACTGAGATGAAGCTGCTGCCCAGCAATGAGCAGACCATCGTTATGATGTGTGGTCTTCAGGGTGCCGGTAAAACAACATCCGTTGCAAAGCTTGCAGGACAATTTAAAAATAAGGGCAAGAAGCCGTTACTGGTTGCCTGCGATATATATAGACCTGCAGCTATTGATCAGTTAAAGATCAACGGAGAAAAGGTTGGTGTTCCTGTATTTGAAATGGGTACTGACCATAAGCCGGTTGAAATAGTCCGCATGGCACTTAAGTATGCCGCCGAACATAATCTGAATCTTATATTTATAGATACTGCAGGTCGTCTTCATATCGATAATGATATGATGGATGAGCTGAAAGAGATAAAAGAAAATGTAAGCGTTACCTACACCTTACTGACTGTTGATTCCATGACAGGTCAGGATGCGGTAAATGTTGCGAAAACCTTTAATGATGAAATAGGTGTAGATGGTATAGTTCTTACCAAGCTGGATGGTGATACCAGAGGTGGTGC
>DGRT01000113.1 GCA_002391105.1 Lachnospiraceae bacterium UBA4381
AAGAAGTATCAGATGCAATAATCAAAAAGCTTTCTGATGATAATTAGATCTATTACTTTACAGGAGGACCTGTCAAATGAGTAATAATGCAGAATTAGTTAAAAAAATTAGAGAACGAACTGGACTAAGCCGTAAAGATTTCTGTGAGAAGTATGGTATTCCTTACCAAACTGTGACCGATTGGGAGCTTGGTCACAGAAACCCACCTGATTATCTTGTCAGATTTATGGCATATTATATTGAATTCCAAAACAACGAAGAAATTTCTAATCAGGACAAAAAATAAAGGGGTGAGCCGAGAAAGCTCACCCTTTTATAATTTACTATTTGTTTTATCAGAACTAAAGAAATCTGACAAAGAGAGATATATCCTTGCCACCTATATCTTTATAGTATCATAGTAAGTCCGATTCTTCCCTTCTTCTCATCAACCGAAAGAACCTTAACCTCAACAATATCGCCAACCTTTACCACATCCAGCGGATGCTTTACGAATTTTTTATTTGTAAGCTGTGATATAT
Organism: Lachnospiraceae bacterium UBA4381; assembly: GCA_002391105.1. Classification (GTDB taxonomy): domain Bacteria; phylum Bacillota; class Clostridia; order Lachnospirales; family Lachnospiraceae; genus Eubacterium_Q. The sequence goes on from DGRT01000113.1 coordinate 522, forward strand.
GAACCAGTCCGTCCTGATGAACTCCGATATCTACGAAAGCTCCGAAGTCTATTACATTTCTGACCGTTCCCTTCAGTATCATTCCTTCCTTCAGATCCTTCATCTCCAGAACATCCTGTCTAAGAACAACCGGAGGAAGATCAGCTCTTGGATCACGTCCCGGCGCAGATATCTCCTTTACTATATCTCTGAGTGTCGGTTCTCCGATTCCAAGCTCAGCAGCCATCTTTGCATAGTCATGAACATATACTACCGCTCCGTCCTTTATATCATCCATACTGATCTTGCACTTTGCAAGAAGTGTTTCCGCAGCCTTATAGCTTTCAGGGTGTACTCCGGTATTATCCAGCGGATTATCTCCTCCTGCTATACGCATAAAGCCGGCACACTGCTCATATGCCTTTGGTCCAAGCTTTGGAACCTGAAGAAGCTCATTTCTATCCTTGAAGCTTCCATGCTCTTCCCTGTAGGTAACTATATTCTTGGCTATGTTCTTGTTGATTCCGGAAATATAAACCATAAGAGGAGCTGAAGCAGTATTCAGGTCAACGCCTACACTGTTCACACAGTCCTCAACGACACCCGAAAGTGCATCTCCCAGCTTCTTCTGGTTCATATCATGCTGATACTGACCAACTCCTATGGACTTGGGATCTATCTTCACAAGCTCCGCCAGTGGATCCTGCACTCTTCTTGCTATGGAAGCGGCACTTCTCTGTCCTACATCAAACTCAGGAAATTCCTCAGTTGCAAGCTTACTTGCTGAATAAACCGATGCTCCTGCCTCATTTGTGATAACATAGCTTACCTTTTCTGGAATCTCCCTCAGAATCTCTGCCACTATCATTTCTGATTCACGGCTTGCAGTTCCATTTCCGATGGAAATGAGCGTTATATGATACTTCTTTATAAGCTGCTTTACCTTATCCTTTGCAGCCTTGATCTTGGTTTCATTAGTAGGTGCAGTAGGATATACAACCGCTGTATCAAGCACCTTTCCTGTCGGATCGACTACCGCCAGCTTACAGCCGGTTCTAAAGGCAGGATCCCATCCGAGTACAGTATGACCTGCAACCGGTGACTGCATGAGCAGTTGATGCAGATTCTTGCCAAATACAGAAATGGCATTATCCTCAGCTCTCTCTGTCAGCATGGACCTGATCTCTCTTTCAATGGAAGGGGCTATAAGTCTGTCATAGGCATCATCTATCGCCTCCTTCATAAGAGGTGTCGTATATTCATTATCATTTACTATATTCTTCTTATAGAGGTATGCAAGAATATCATCCACCGGAGCTTCTACCTTTACGCTGAGAATCTTCTCCTTCTCTCCCCTGTTGATTGCAAGTATCTGGTAATCTGAAAGCTTAGAGATAGCAGATGTAAAATCATAATAGGTCTCATATACAGACTCAGTTCCTTCGTCCTTTGCCTTAGAAATGATCGATCCCTTCTTCTCTGTCATTTCTCTGATATCAGCTCTAAAATCAGCACTATCCGAAACACCCTCTGCTATGATATCTTTGGCTCCATTTATTGCAGCTTCAACATCAGGTACCTCTTTCTCCTCAGATACATACGCTGCAGCATCCTTCTCAATCGAGTGGTTTGTCATCTGAAGCAGTATAATATTTGCAAGTCCCTCAAGTCCTTTTTCTCTCGCCACATCAGCTCTGGTCTTTTTCCTCTGCTTATATGGTCTGTAAAGATCCTCTACAGTTACAAGTGTTTCAGCCTCAAGTATCTTAGCCTTCAGCTCATCTGTAAGCTTGCCCTGCTCCTCTATAGAAGATATAACCTGTTCTTTTCTCTCCTCCAGATTTCTGAGATAGGTAAGTCTTTCATTAAGCGCTCTTAGCTGTTCATCATTCAGAACACCTGTCTTCTCCTTACGGTAACGTGCGATAAATGGTATAGTACAGCCTTCATCTATAAGCTCTACCGCAGCCTTTACCTGCCACTCCTGAACCTGTAGTTCCTTTGCAATTTTTGCCTCAATGTTCATGTAAAAAACCTCTCTTGTAAATTATTATAAATGTTAATTATTATAAATTTCTGTCCTTCTTTTTCTTAAGCAGCGCGGAAGTATCCAGTCCGGCATCTGCAGGCACCTCCTGCTTTTTTGATCTGCGGTTATGTCTGCCTTTTCCTCTGCCACTCTCTTCCCCGGCATCAGCCTGACCGTATTCTGCCTGCCCCGACATTCCTTGACCGGATATATTATGTCCCGACATTCCCTGACCGGCTGTATTGCTGCCCACCATATTCTGAGCGGCTGTATTCTGCCCTGACATTCCCTGTCCAGCCAGGTTCTGACCCGATATACCCTGTCCGGCTATGTTCTGAATCTGTTCCTCCGAAGTGAGTGTCTGACCCTCTCCGACAGTTCCTTTTTTCCTGCCTCTTCCTGCCCTGCCTTTTACAGCAGCAGCTTTACCTCTTCCTGCAAATGCATTTGCCATACGCCTGCCAAGATCAAATCTTCTGATACATATAACTGCCAGCAGAAGAACCATAGCAAGAATTATAAAATAAACAGTGGTATCTTTTCTACTTCTTTTTTTAGATAATATTTTTGTATAAACCTTCGAGTCCATTTCCAGCATACGTCCGTGGGACTCAACAAAGCTGACAAATCCGGCACTGGATATATCCTGTCTGTATTCATCCGAGAACTGCAGGGTTTCTATAGCGGTTGCAGATGCCACCAGCTCATCTTCCTCGTATCTCTTAATATTTACTGTATATACTCCAAATTCATCTGGCTCAAAGGAAGCGGTATAATATCCGGGTTTTTCTGACAGCAGAGGAAGTTCTATACTTTCTCCCGAAGGAAATGTACATATACCTGTAACTTTTGTAGCTTCGGAATAGTCCGCCGCAGTATAACTGATCTCCAGCTTATCCCTTCTCTTATATACATCTACTATATCCTGTCCCAGATCACCTTCCATTCGGGCATAGTCCAGAATCTTCTTCCACATCTCTGCATAGTCATCCATCTGGCTGAGAGACTCATTCCATGTACCGGAAGCATTTGTCATCCATGCAACCGTATGTCCCAGACCATATTGCCATCCGGAAAGAAGCGGATCATCCTGATCTGTTGTTA
>DGRT01000176.1:0-14519 GCA_002391105.1 Lachnospiraceae bacterium UBA4381
TATGACCACTTCGATACCTCTCCAATCGACTTCTCATCAAAGTCTCTATAATTATTTAATTTCATAAAAGTAGCCGCTGTTTTCTAGCGACTTTGTCTATAATAGCAAAACAAGTTTTCTATGTCAACTAGTTTTTTAAGAAATTTTTTATAATTTTTTTTAACCATTTGTGATCAGATAAAACCGCGCCTGTTAAGGCACGGCTTTATCCTTTAAATGCATTGAATTAACCTATCACTTTACATATAACCACATAACCACAATCACCGGATTGTTGTTCATTAACAATGCCCTCTTTGCCATTGTATGTCCTAATATGCCACAAACAATTCCCGATAATAATCGGGCAGGACTGTTCCGTCAATAAGCCACCAATGAGGTTTGTAATTCTCAAAAGAAATTATAAGACTGCAATAATAAAGAGGTTATAAGCTTTTCTTATTTTTACCGTACAGCATCACCAGAAGCATTATTCCACCCAGAGAAAGTATAATTGATATCACTATAAAAAACATAGGAAATGAATCTTTAGTATGCGGAGCATTCCGAACCTCTGCCTTATCTGCTGATACCTCTTCTCTGGAATTACCCACAACAGGTTTAGTCTCCCCGGTATCCTTTTCAAGAACTACCTCTTCCTCAGTTTCACTCTCTTTCGGATTCTCTTTTGGATTTTCTTTTGGATTCTCTTTCGGATTATCATTTTCCGGCTTTTCTTTATTCTTCTTCGATATAACAGGAGGTTTAATAGTCACCGTCTGGTCTGCATCATTTATATCCTCATGTGCTGCAATCTCTACGTCTTTATAATACAGCTTTTCAAAAACCACTATCTCTGTATCTTTTTCAACACTTGCAGCATCGATAGTATAATCTATCTCGGTCAAACCGCTGGAACTCTTAGGCACAAACTCAACACTGGTTTGAACCTTTTCGCCATTAACCTTAAACTCTTTCCCTGTTTCTTTATCCATGAGTACACCTTCAAAACTGTAACTCACACCCGGAATGAGATTATCGTACTTTATGACATCTGTTATCGTGAGATCCTTGTCTGATGTTGCGGTTTTATTACCATCAATAGATGCCTGAGTTCCAATACTCGGTATCGCCACACTTTGACCAGAATCTTCAAGATCAGAATGTGAAGCAACACGCATACCATAACTGTTATACATATCTTCAAATACAACCAGTATCATGGAATCAAGATTGCTGGTATCAAACGGGATACTTACCACAGTTTCACCGCTTTCTTTATCCGGAACAAATGATGTTGTTACTGTAATCGCCTTTCCTGCATCATCTATAAATACATCACCATCTTTATATTTTCCGCTTTTATCATTTTTTACATGCAGTGTAGTTACCAGAGTATATTCTGCTCCCGGTATGACATTATTATAAGTAACCTTATCTTCTATTATGGTTTCAGCATCTTTAGGCATTACATTTATACCGGTATTCTTATCAACTGCTGTTGTCCCAATTTCTATAAATGAAACAAATTGATTCACGTCCAGTTCTTTATGCATTCCAACAAGTACTTCATTATTATAATCATCTGAAGATTTATTTGTTTCATTTACCTCATTAATAAGATAAACCTCCTCATATACTACGCCATTTTTTCCTGAAAGATTAGTAAGATCATATCCTGCAAATTCTACTGTTACATCACCATCACACATATAATCTGCATGATCCGAGGACATATCAAGCTTTGTCCCATCTTCCAGAATAATATCAGACGCATCAGGACTAGTATTTATATTTTCCCCAGTAACTTCCGGAGTTTTAAATAAAGTTTCTCCAACTATCCTCCTGCCTGCTGCATCATATAGCTCTTCTCCAGTTTCAATATCAACCAGCACACCTCTTGCTATATAGGTACGATTTGCCACAAGATTATGATAGTGAACAATGTCCGTTATTGAAGATCCTTCAGACGCTTCGATCTCTTTGGCCGCTTCATCACTCACTCCTTCAATTACAGTATTGGTATTTCTGGCAGTGGTTCGTATCTCCGGAAAATGAATACTTTCATCCTCATCCTCTATATCATGGTGTACAGCCAGCACAAGATTATCCTGTCTTAATTCTTCAAATGCAACTATAGTTTTACCTTTAAACAGTGAGGCATCATATTCAAACTCGATATCCACATACCCATCACTTTGCTCTGCTATAAATGTAAGCTCTGATGTTATCGGGTTACCGTCTGAGTCCAGTAAAGCTTTCTCCTGCTGATGACCTCCCTTCTGTTCCACCTCTGATGATTCTTCGTCGGAATATTCATTTTCTGACGACTCCTCAGTTCCATTAATCGACTCCGTTTCATCAACGCCATTCACCTCATTCTCAGCATCAGCTTTGGAATCATCCCCAGCGTCGACTTTGGAATCATTACCATCACCAGCTTTCGAAACATTACCAGTGTCAGCTTTGGAATCACTACCAGTGTCGGCTTTTGAATCATCCCCAGTTTCAGCTTTGGAATCATTACCAGCACCAGCTTCGGAATCATTTTCCGCATCAGTATTCAACTCATTTTCATTCCCGGTCTCTTCGCTTCGCTCATCCCCCGGCTCATCATCTGTTTCATTTTTCATTTCATTATCTGTATCATATGCAGCCTGATCATCTGCACCTCTAACCATAAGCGTTCCTGTTATCGTATATGTTTTTCCAGCCTCAAGACCAGTATAATAAACTCTATCTATAAGACAGTTATCTGATGTTGGAAGTGCCAAATGATCCTTTGATACTAAATCAAATGCTGTAGTATGAATATCAACCGGCTTTACTGTCTGACCATCTTCATCCCGCAGACTTCTCTCATATATCGGGAAGAAATCCATATCATCCTCTTCGTCATATTCAGGATATCTTGTGATTATATCCTCTCCCACCGGTAGCTCATCAACGGAATTATAGGTCCCCAGATATAAAGTTTCATAGACTACAAAAACCTTCTGCTGTTCCTCATATCCGGTTGGATCAATGCCTTCAAAACTAACTTCTATCTCTCCATCTTTTTCATATACAGAGTGTTTATAGCCTTCCTCCGTCACATATGGAGTAACAACCGAAACCTCTACCCCGTCTTTCATGTATGGAGATACATTTCCATCCCTGTCCATTACCATTAGCTGCGTGTACCAGGTATAAGCAGTATCAGCCTTTAAGTTACGATAATATATAGTATCTATAATCGTCTGATTGGTATAATCCGGAACATCAGAATCCTTGCCTGCCAGTACCTTTGACTTTTTTTCCTCTGAGGATGTCTCTAAAACAAATGCATTAGTATGAAACTCCGGCTTTACCATATTCCAGTTTTTATTTTCAGCCTCCTCTGCCTGAGCATCAAATACAGTTATTACTTTTCCTTCATTCGCTTCTATATCTTCTCTCGTAATAGTACATACTCTTTCCAGTTGCTTGCCTGCATTCGCTCCTGTCCTCATCTCGCGAACGACATAGTCCGCCCAGTAAAGAGCGCCATATTCATCACTGATTTTTTCAATATCTCCAAACCATGTTCCGCATTTACAGAGCCCCTTATTAGTATCCGTCAAATGTGACACATATTCCGAAGAAGTAGAAACATAACCCGTTTCATCGGTTCTTAGATTTATTGACTCCCCCGTATCAGTATTTGTAATCTGAAATATAACATCTGACATTGGCTCGCCATCCTCATCTACCTTCCATAATTCAATATCGGCTCTGACAGGTCTGTCCTCTTTTATAAATGAAGCTTGATCTACGAGCTTATGATCCTGATAGCATATGCCATTACCGTCCGAAACGAGAAGTAATACCCCTTCCTCATCTGCTTTTACAACCTGACCGTCTTTTAGCTTTGCATAGAATGTGCCTTCCTTTTTATAACCCACCGGTTCCTTTATCTCCTGTATGGTCACATAACCAAGAGGAAAGCCAGGATTTCCATTACTATCCTTATAAAAGCTTTGTTCATTTTCAAGATACAGTGCATTATTCAGTTCTAATCCATATACCCCATCAGAAAGCATCCGGGTTTTATATATCCAGCTTCTGGACGGTTCCTTAGTCGGATCAAAAGCTTCTTCAACACTCTGCGGATAAAAATTCACTTTAAACTCCGCTCCCTCAAGTGTTGTCTTTCCCGGCGGTATAATACTACCGCTTTCATCTTTTTTGTTTATAACTATATTTACAGGATGAACCAGAGGTACATTGCTCTCTGTTATCTGATTGACCGAATTAGGTTTTACTGTATATTTTTTTACTGTGGCATCTAAAACATAATTCTTACCTGCCCTTGTTTCCTTATAAAATATATCTGTATTTACCATCTTTCCCGATGCAGCATCTTTTTTAATATAACCCGATACATCCAGAGATTTTTTTGTTTTACCGGAAGAATCAATTTCTACAATACCTATCTTCTGTGAAAGTGCCATATCCGCATAGAATGTAAACTGCGTACCATTCAGGTCATAATTAGGATTCTTGTCCGAACATTCTTTATTAGAGGATGCTTTAGCTATCTCAACATCAACATTTGTGTAATCATCCACTATAAGATCAATCCTGTTATCCTCCTTATCCTTAGTAGTAATTTCATAATAACTATCATATATGTTGAATTCTTCTTTTTTATTCCCATATCTGACCACAGGCTTTATTGAAGTATTAAATCCCGCATTTTCCGCAGAGGTTTTATCTTCTCTTACATATATCTTTTCACCCGGAGATATATTAAATGTAACATGATGCTTATACCGGTTATTATCCAGCTTCGATATACTTACTTTGTACTGTCCTTTTCCTGTTCCCTCTGTCAGCTTTGTATATGTATCACCGGTTTTACTATAGAACATAAATCTCACCTTTGACATATCCACAGCGGCATCAGGATTCTGAGTTCCATTTTCCTTGGTTATATTCAGCCAGGATCCATATACCGGATTGGTAACCGTAAGAGTCACCTCACCACTTTCATCTGCTGATGTTTTTGCACAGTAAAAATCTGTATAGAGATTAGTCCTTCCGGATACCGCCCAGCTTCCTCCGGAAACTGTTGGAACGCGAGATGTGTCAAATCCCGCAATTTCAGCTACTGTTTTATTCTCCCTGATTGCCACTGTCGTGCCCGGATCAACATTTATCTCATAGTTCAGTGTCATTGTTTTTCCGTCTGAACTTTTAGACACACTGCACTTATAGTTCCCCTGACCCGTCCCCTTTGACAATTTATTACCGCTACTATCATACAGCTCGATCATAGCTTCACTCATAGCAGGAGTTTTGTAATTAGAATTATTATCTGAAATCTTTTTTATAACCTTAAGAAGAGATGGTTTAGGCGGATTTGAATATGTCGTAAAATCAGACACATCTGTAACCTCTGATGCCTTTCCTTCTATAACCTTAAGCTTCTTTATATAATTGCCCTTGCTTGATGTATCTATATAATGTCCGGAGTCAGTTTCTACTTCGTAACCATAATAATATTTATACGTATTATCATATACATAGTTCGTAATATCCTGAGCCAGCCAGCCTTCGTCATTGGTCAGCACTCCACCACCATTTATACTTTTTGCACTGGCTGTGGAAAATGTATCAGATGACATATCGACATTACTGCCATAAATAATAAACTTCGTGCCCTTCAGAGGCTTATTCGTATATTTATCTACTTTTTTAATTCCAACATAAAAGTTTTTTAGGGTTTGTGTCCGGGGATTATTTATTGCCCAGGTTCTCGCTTCATTTAATGATGAAAATGCAGCATGTACATTAGTCCATACTTTTCCGACATTCCCATTTACTGCTGCACCATATTCTCCATCTGCCGCAAGCTCTTTCACAGAATAGTTTCCTGTGTAACCTGATCCTATCTGTATAGATGCAACACCATCAGTTCCTGTCGTCGCTTTCCCCAGCAGCTTTGTACATGCCGTATCCGAATAAAAGCCAAGAGTAATTCCAGCCAGCTTTTCTCTGCTGTTTTCATCAACTTTACAAAATGCCGCATAAGTCGGATTACCATTGGATATGGAATTATATACTCCACTACATCCAAGCCTGGAAGTCGAGCCATTCCAGATATTTGAAAATCTATTGGCATCAAAATCCTCCTTCGATATCAGCGAAATAGAATGATAAGCATAGCCCTCGCTACATGGAACACAGTATGTTTTAATGCCTCCTGTCGGCTGGCTCGCAAGCTCGCTTGCTGCCAGTTGATACGGAATATCATATTTAAAAACATAATTATGATAATCCCAGGTATTTGAATTATAGCTTGCTGCAATTTCTGAATCTATCTTATTCCAGGAGTATTTTGTATTATAAAAGAAATCTTTATAATCAGAATTAGTCGTATGTATATTTTCTCCCCAGTAACCAAGCTCCTGAAGATATAAATAATCGCCATATTTCTGTTTCTCAGCAGAAGAGATACCTCCCTCATAGCCGGTGCCACTGTTATGAAGAGTCCCATTTATATCATCAAATATATAAAATGCCTGTCCGGGATAGGACGCGTTATGACCTGTTTTTGTATATCCTATCCAGTCATATGCCGAGCCATTCCAGCCCCATATTCCAAACCATATATTATCCGTACCATGATCAGTGATACCTGATTTCATAAAATTAATATAATTTCCGTCTTCCTGAGTATGCTTAATCTTTATAGTAATTCTCAAATACTGAAATACTGCAGAAGTGGGATCGGTATAGGAACCAGATTTCTGCGGAAGATATACATAAGGATAGCCCGCAGTTCCATCATTATAATAAACCCAGTAACCATCAGCATCTGTGTATTGATATTTAAGCGAGACACCATCTATAGTAACATCATTATTATGCCACCCGGTTCCATGATAAAAAGGATTGTAAGCCCCATGCTTCATGCAATTCGCAACACCGGATATATAAGAAACCGAACTATCGTTATATGGTGTGGTTATATGCACATTTACAACATCAAAGGTTGCCGCACCTATAGAACGCCCATGATCATTTACCGTTACATCCGCTACTATATATTCATAATTATAAGCAGATCCACGAAGAACCATGTCTCTGGAAGAAGGTGCTTTAAGCAATCCCGACTTCAAAGCGGGCTTCTGTGCTGCGCCATATATTTTTTCTGCTTCTTCTATTTCCTCTTTAGTGGGAATATAATTTTCATCCTTATCAACTATATTCCAGGGGATTCCATTTTCATCAAGTTCAACATCAGAACCATAGGTTTTCTGATCTTCACTTCCCGGATTCTTACCTTCGTCTCCCCCACCCTTTTCTCCGTCGTCAGTTTTCTGATTCGTTCCGGTGTTTTCTATATCTTCGGATGTCGTCTTATCAGTTCCATTATAATCCTGAGCTGACATACCAGTCTTTGCTTCTATCCCTGACTGATCTGTACCATCCGGGGTTATCCCTGTTTCGGTTTGGTCTGAAGTGCCCGGCTTTGCGTCTGCTTCTGACTGGTCTGTACCGTCTGGGTTTATCTCTGTTTCGTTTTGATCTGAAACGCCCGGCTTTGCGTCTGCTCCTTGCCAGTCTGCTACATCAGAGGTTTTATCTGTTTCCTTCCGGTCTGTACCGTACGGGGTTTCCTCTGGTTCGTTCTGGTTTGTACCGTCCGGCTTTACCCCTGTTTCGTTTTTGTCTGAAGTGCCCGGCTTTGCGTCTGCTCCTGACTGGTCTGTACCGTCTGGGTTTATCTCTGTTTCGTTCTGATCTGAAACGCCCGGCTTTGCATCTGCTCCTTGCTGGTCTGCTACATCAGTGGTTTTCCCTGTTTCCTTTCTGTCTGAAATATCCGGCTTTGCTTCTTCTTCCGGCTGGTCTGTACCGTCCGGTTTTTTCTCTAAGCCACTCTGGTTCTGATATGCCGGCTTTGCTTCTTCTCCTTGTAAATCATACTCGTCAGTCCCATTTTCACCAGCTATATCTGACTGTCCGGTCTGAACTTCATTTTTATCTCCCGCCCCGGTATCCTCCGATGTTTCTTCTATTGAAACCGGGACTTCAGCCGCAAATACTCTTGGTTCTCCAAAAGGCAATAAGGACATTAGCATCCCCATTATCAGCACCAAGGATATAAATCTTCTTATCTTATATTTCATAGGCTCTTCTCCTCATCCATCAATCTGGTAAATCCCTTATACTATATTAAAATGCATCATATTCCAGACCAGCGAAGCTTATCTTATCGCCGTAGTATGCTTCTACCGGCTGATTGACAGGTATTCTCTCATCATTCAGATATGTTCCATTCTTAGAACCCGGATCGAGAATCTGAAAATGACCATTTTCCTTTTCAAGAATTGCATGAAGCCTGCTGATAGATGGATCTGTCAGACAATAATCACAGGACTGTGGTTGTCTTCCAACTCTTGTTTCCCCTTCTATCAGCAGAATCTGTTCACCCTTTTTGGTATCCCGCGGAATAAGCCTTGATACCGGCTGAGCTATCCCAGAAGCCGCAAGAACAGTAGTATCAGTTGCAGCAGATGCTTCATATACCTTTGATTCGGGCAAAGTATAAGAAGGCTCTTCATCATATTTATAAGCTTCATCCTCTATTTCAGGTCTAAGCTCCACAACTTCCGTATCCATGACCATCGAACTATCCATTTCAATTTCCTCCTTTGTATGCAGCACATTTACTACGATATAAACTAATGCCGCAGTTATTATTAATATGTCGAACTTAATCGCACTTACTCCAAACATCATAATCAGAATAACCGAGACCACCAACGCTGCTACAGCAGTAACTATGTACAGCTTCCAGTCATAGCCTCTGTCGATAGCATCAGGATTATCCTTTGATTCCTTGTCTTTTTGTCCTCTATTCCTTAATCCACTATCCGACTTATGCTTTTCTGATTTGCTTTTACGTCCTGTCACTCCATTTTCATTTCTATTATTAATGTTTTTATCCGGTGTTAACTCACTTTCCGCATTATTAAAAAAAATGCCAGAAGCCCGGCTCTTTTCTGCCATCTCCTGCGAAGGTTTAGTTTGATAATTATTCTGATAAAAATCCCCTCCATAATCAGAGTTCCGCGTTGATCCTGATTCTTGCGAAGCATTGAGGAAAACTTCCGGATCAAATCTGTCAGACAGTAGTCCACTATAGAAATCATATAGGAACATCACGCCTTCCCTATCACTATGATCATAAGACTTCATGATTTCTTCCAGCAAAAACTTTAACTGCTCCTTATAGCTCTCTCTCCTGCCCGGCACGTACAAAAAGCAATACGAATCCAGATTGGAATTGTATAGAATGTATCTCGCATCTATCAGCAAGCCTCCGGGATCCAGCAGATATTCTTCCATTTCCTTAAGACACCCCGATATATCGCGAAGCAGTTTCTTTACATCCTTCTTTGTCGGCATGAACCTTGCATATCTTGCCACCAGTGTACACATACCATCTATCTTCACATACATTGTTTTGCACCCATCAATCACTCTTATCTCCGTAGGTGGTATATATTTGAAAATGTTACTTACCAGCATATTTCCTTCATAGCCATCAGGTATCTCAGTTTTACTTACCTCCAGATAATTATTTATCCCCCTGCTTTTCTGCAATATCATCATATAGCTGCCACCTCCTCAGCCGGTCACTACATACATCAATCTCATGCTTCCCCGAAACAGAAATACTGTCTCTAACCCGAAGAACCCCATCACACACAGCTAGATGGCTGATGTAATAAGTATCCACTTCTGCGGTTTTGTAATACAGACCTCTGTTATAATCTTCAGTCTCCAGATAATCCCCTACCAGATCTGCTCTTATATATTCATAAGGTATCGTATAAAGCCTTTCATATTCTGTAGCCAAAAGGAAACTACGCTCATAGACCAATATCATTCCCATTATCATGATGCACACACCTATCAGAATAACCGGAACAATCAGTGATGCCTCTATAGTCATGTAGCCTTTATTTTTGCTTTCCCTGTATTTTTTTATTACTGATTTATCATTCATATTTTCTGTCACCTTAATTCTTTTTTACATCTCTAATGAGCCCTGCGCATCAGTCGCTAAACAACCGGGCTAATGAGCTCAGTACATCAGTCACAAAACAACCGGACTAATGACCGCACTTGGAGCACGGCGGTAGATTCACTTCGCTGAGCTTCTTCCTTTCCACAACCCTTCTAAGTCTGGAGCATGAGAATGTAGAATGATACCGCTCTCCATCACTGGTAATTATCACCTTTTCTCCTGCCACTCCTCCACAGTATTCACAAGGTGTATAGCCCTCACTAAGGGCATTTTCCAAGGTGGTGGCAGACATATCAGGAAGCAGATAGGTACAGTTTCTGGTGTCGTGATACACGACTCCATTTTCAGCTACATAAACATAGCGTTCATCTTCACCGCCATCTTCAGCCCCTCCGCCTCCTGGTTTCCTGCCCAGATAAGCCCGCTGTCTTATGTGCTCCTGACACTGTTTGGAAAAGCTTCTCAGCAAGGGAACATTTACATGCACATAGTAGGTCACCCAGAGGTCTATATAACCCTCTTCATCCGGAAAGCTTGATCCCAGAAAAACAACACCACTCCTGCCACCTACCACATATTTTTCCAGAAGAGCCGCATCATCCACATATCCCCAAAATCTGACTGTCGCCATAGGCAGATCCATAACATCCGCCTCAGGAAAGCTGTCCGTCAGGTAAGCATATTCCGCCATGTATTCCGATGTTTCTACCGCACCCTCATACACGACACCCTTTACAGTACTGAGCTCAGCCATATATATAAAAGCCAGCATCACAAAAAGCAGTATCGGAAATGCAATAGCCGCTTCAATTGATGCAGAGCCTTTATTATTCATCATATTCTCCTTCCTTACATTTTTTTATAAATAGTCTCCCAGAGAGGCATTTCTATATCTCAACAGGTCACGTGTTTCAATGAGGCATAAATACGACAATTTTTTATTATGATGCAGGTGCCAAAGACACCCTTTGATACTATATGACATACGGGTCACTCCGTTTCTAAGCATTTTGTTTGGGGTTTTGTAATCCTGTATTAATATATGAAATACCTCTCTGACAGACTAATAGCCTCTTTCCTCATGGAGCCTGAACTCTTCTCCTCCATAGTTAATATCAGCATTCACGCCAAATGCAGTAATCGCATTAGACATTCTGAAATCAGGATCAGAATATTCTTCATCAGTTGCAGCAACATTTAACTGCATAACATCAAGCATCCTGTAATACATCGTTTCACCTCTAAGCGCCATAAGTATCATCAGATATTCTTTATAATCAAGCCCCCGTTCCTCGTCAGAGGGTTCGCTGACCAGGGTCTCCAGATGCGACAGACTTTCAAAGTCAGTAGTCCAGGTATCTATAGATTTGATAAATGGAACGCTATGACCTCTAAGCAGTAGATATACATCAGCTATGGATTCTATATATGCCCAGCACCCTGCCAGCAGATACTTAACCACAGGCTGAGCAGGAGGAAAATATATTGTCAGCGCCAGAGCTGTTGCTTCACACTCTGCCATTTTTTCGGAATCCATTAGTATATAAGCCAGATTTCCGCCAAACCTTATAAGAAGTATTTCATCTACAACCTTCTTATAATTCGCACTGTCTGTGTCTTCGCCACCGATTATGTATTCCATCTCAAAGTTAAGATATGTATCATCGTATTTCTGCTCCGTAAGACAGTTAAAATACGAACTGCCATAAACAACAGCCTCTGCATATGTTGTTAACGATTCGCCCCATCCATTTCCTTTTACAGCATCCATCTTCATGCGACTGATACTGGTAAAGCTTGTCTTTACCTCCTCTACTCTGTTCTTGGGTTTACCATCCGAAGGAAGCTCATCCATGGCAACAACATTTGTCCCAAATGAAACATCCTGCGGAAGAAGAAGTCCCTCCAGCCCTGCATCCACAAATGCTTTCAGGGTAATCCTGGGATCTACAACATTGACACCGTCCTTCTCTCCTTCTGCTTCTTCACCTTGCGTTTCACTTTCAGATTCACTCTTCGATCCGCTTTTCGATTCACCTTTTGATTTGCTTTTCGATTCGCTTTTTGTAGAATTATCACCGGAAGAATCAGAGCCCGCTTTTTTTGTCTCTTCTATTTTTTCTATTCGTTTCGTCTCGCTCTCTATATCGTTATCCATATCATTAAGCTGGCTTACACCAATAGGTTCATCATTTCCTGATGTTTTCTCCATGATCTTATCAACAGCCATATTGATAACGTTATATTTAAAATTCTCATTTATCTGTTCCTTAAATTCTGAACACCCATTATCCAGTATTCCAAGAGAACCGGACATTTCTACATCCTTCACAGTAAAGTCTTCTCCCAGACAGGTTTTCAGGGTTTCTTCCATGCTGACCTCCAGCGCTCCTTCGCCTGCTCCTGATGCATTTTTATCCAGTAAAAGGATATGATACCGGTCAAATATCAATCTGTTATAATTTGCCAGCTCACTCGACATAGCTGTGGTAACAGCCGTACTTGCTTTAGTCCTTGCAGCACTTCTATCTGTTATTGTTATAGTTGTTATAGCTATCAATAGTATCGCCGCCAGTAACAGGCAGACAAAAACCGTTACATATCCTTTATTAAACATTTCATTTTCCTTTTTTATCTGTATATTTCCATCTGTTTACGACATAAGTGTCAAAATGTACTTTTGACACCTACATCCTTTTATAGCTATTTTCACGTTTTTTTTCAGGAAAGTATCATATTACTACTAACATTTACTTAGAAATGAAGAAAACAGTTTATTTCTTTCGAGATATAAGCTCCAGAATCAACCTCCTGTTATCTGAGATGCGCCATCCTTGATGGTTTCCCATATACTTGAAACAAGCGACATTGCCTGAGTCTTAAATATATAAACCAGTGCAATTAAGACAACCAATATTAGAATGATCTCAATCGCAGCCACACCAGAATCATCCTTCTTAAGATTAAGAAATCTGGTCTTCATTGTATTTAAAAAATCGCTCATTATATTCCCTCCTTCACTTGTTTTAACCCGGTTTATATTCCGGTCAAAGCCGGATATACCACTATCAGCATAACCAGTCCCAATAAGATTGCTGTTGGAATCAGCAGTTTTTCAGACGCCTGTTCGCCCTTCTTCCTTATCATTTCCCTTCTCATGTAAAAGCCGTTCTTCACTTCCATATCAAGAAGCCTTAGCAGATTGGAATTACCGTAAGCCAGGTTTTGGCTGATAAGCGACATCAGTCTGGTGTACTGACCGGATACAAGTCTTTTGCCAAGTTCCATATACTCACTACCTTCAGAAACTCCTGATTCAATCCTTTTAATCGAGAAATCCACTTCATCTGCAAGAATATTTGCATTACCCTGTTTTGCCGCAGCCTCCATAGCTCTCCTCAGAGAAAACCCTGCGCCAATATAAATAGTAAGTCGATTTACAAAGCCAAAGTATTCCATTTCCAACTCTTTTTCCCGGCTTCTGCCTTCTTCTCTCAGCTTTGACACCCGGTAATATCCCCAGATAACAATCATTACTATTCCAAATGCCAGGAGTCTCATAAGTTGGTCATCCTGATTCTCAGCTTCTCTCTTTACAGATATTTCACCAATCTGCTTCGGAATCTGCAGCTTCTCCTCGGACCTGTTTTCCTCTTCGATTTCCAGCATCTTCAGCTTTGCCCACTCAGTCCCTACAAGTTCCTCATCACCTACTACAGTAACTGCAGTCTGGTATGTATCTGAATGATTACCATCTGTAATTCTGGCAGATATATTTACCTTCTTCTCTTCCTCCTTCAGATCATCGTTATTAACAACGCCTTCATAGTCCACCACTACAGGATCGTCCGTATCCCAGATAATCTTTAACGTTCCTGATTCGTCTTTTGTGGGGAAGAACAGATTTGCCATAACGTGGTCAGCATCAGCATTTGCTCCAATCAGATTTGCTCCGATATATAGCTTTGCCTTTGCAGCCAGATCATTAAATTCTTTAGTGGTATATTCTCTGGAATGTATCTCCAGTTGATATATTTCGCCTTCAGCATCCCCACTGTCACTTAGCTTTACATCAACATATTTTGAGGTTTCAGCTACCCCGGGTCTATCTATTACATATGGATCGTTCTTTTTCTCCGGTATAAAACCGAATATAATTATGATAAACGCCAGTATCACTACTCCAATGATTGCCTTATGAAACAGTGTCGCGATCCATCTGTCTGTTTGCTGTTCCAGTGGTTTTTCATTCAATACCACTGTTCGTCTGATATAGCTTTTTACCCTTGACCTTACCTTTGGACTTAGTCTGTCAGTCATCCACCCTGCCACCCACCATAACGGATCTCGGCTGTCCTTATATTTGCTATAGTTTTTCCTGCTTATTATTGCCAACATCAAAATAGTCACAATAAGAGCAGCGCCTGTTATTTGAGCCATTTAATACATTTTCCCCTTTCTCAAAGTTTTCTAA
>DGRT01000176.1:14641-30863 GCA_002391105.1 Lachnospiraceae bacterium UBA4381
CCTACTTCACATCAGCAATTCCTGCTGCCTACTTCACATCAACAATTCTTTTTCCGAGATAATCAGCTAAAATATTCCCCATGAGAACCACTGTCATCAGAATCCCGCCAACCATATTTCCATATAAGGGGGCAAGAAAATCCCCACCGGTCATTCCCAGAAAAAGAACTATTCCCGCCGGCATATAAGTCATGATCTGCTGTTCCAGCTTCTTACCAGCCACCATAACCTCAAGCTCTGCGTCCAGCTCTATGTTTTCAACGATTCTTTTTACGGTGTCCTTGACGATCTGAACTGTATTTCCACCGGTCATCAATGTTATACATATGATTTCAATAAATTCATGAATCACGGGCTGTTCAAGATTATCTGCCATTTCCTTAAGCGCTTCTGACAAAGGTCTGTTCAGCTTCAGTCTCTTTTCAAGCTGATTTAGTTCGCTAACTAACTGAGCGCTTTCCCCATATATTTCAAGTAGTTCATTTCTTGACAGGAGAATAGCTCTCTCCATCGAACAGCCTGCTTCCAGTGCTCCCTGCATGGCACTCAACATATTTTTAAACTGATCAATCACATCATTTTTCTTTTCTTGTATTCTCTTTTTTTGATCAAGCTTAAAAATATAGATTCCGAGAACTGCTGCCGGAATCATGCCAAATATGTTTCTATAGAAAATATATACAGCAGCACACATATATAAAAATGCCTTCACTAGTCCGAGGAGCCGGTCACTAACTGTGAGCATATATATACTTTTGCTCCTCTTTGTCTTCCCTTTACTCCACCTGCTCCCTTTTCGCTCCACAACTCCTTCCTTTCATTCCTCATACTTCCTTTCCGCACCACAATCCCGTCCTCTGATTCCACTTTCCTGCCACTCTGTTCCCGTTACAGAACACACGCCTGATTCAGCCCGGTACATCTATTCTTAAAAATGGAGCAGATGCCCGCCTGCTTAACCTAAGAGTGTACTATTTCAATTGACGCACTAATGCAAATATTTCTAATCAACCAGGATATGTCTTCTGTTCAGCAACACTTAGTTCCATATTGCTACTATCTCCGTAGGTTTCTTGGAATCTATCCTGATAACTTTCTTGATAGTTTTCTTTAACTCTATCCTGATAACTTTCCTGATAGCTTTCTTGATAACCTTCCTTATTGCTTTCCTGATAACCTTCCTGATTGCTTTCCTGATAACCTTCCTGATTGCTTTCCCGATATCCTTCCTGATTGCTTTCCTGAAAACTCTCCTGAAATATTTCGAGAAGCCCGGCACTCTTTAGCTTACCTAGATTGAGAAGATCATTTATCTTTCTAAGTTCCCCGATCACTCTGTCCTTATTTCTGCCCGTTTCTTCAAATCTGCATAATTCTCTTGTGACGATTTCATCCTTTTCCACCCCAAGTACCTCCCTGATTTCAAGAACTCTCCTTGATCTGTCACGAAGTCTGCCAAGATGAACCACTATATCTATAGCGGATGCTATCTGCTGTCTCACTGCTTTAAGTGGCAGATCAACTCCCATAAGCACCATCGATTCAAGTCTGAGAAGCATCTCGTGCGCCGAATTGGCATGCCCCGTGGAAAGACTACCATCATGCCCTGTATTCATTGCCTGTAGCATATCTACCGCAGCCTCATCTCTGACTTCCCCGACTATGATCCTGTCAGGCCGCATGCGAAGGCTGCATCTGATCAAATCCCGAATAGTTATCATATTCTTTCCTTCTACATTTGCATTCCGAGCCTCTAAACGTATAAGATTGGGTATCCCTCTGACCTTCAGCTCTGCAGAATCCTCTATCGTTATTACGCGTTCTTCCGGTGGTATGTATTCTGTTAGTGCATTTAGGAAGGTAGTCTTGCCCGCTCCTGTTCCGCCAGATATAAAAATGTTATAGCCGGCTGCTACTAAGATTCCCAAAACATCAGCCATCTTTCTATCTATGGCTCCATATTCGATAAGCTTATCCATACCCATTATTTCCTTGGGGAATTTTCTTATAGTAACTGCCGAGCCATCTACCGAAACTCCCTTCAGGACAACATTTACTCTGGAACCATCTTTGAGAATAATATCTACGATTGGACTTGATTCATTTACCATTCGGTTTGCGCCGCCTACAATCTGCTGTATAACATTTGTAAGTCTCTCATTATCCTCAAATACCTTTTTCGATCTATATATACGACCTGCTCTTTCGTAGAATATATTGTCAGGTCCATTTATCATTATTTCCGTAATCGAATCATCTTCCAAAAGCTCCGAAAGAACATCCAGTCTTCTGATGGAATTAAAAAGCTCATTTTTCAATTCCAGCTTTTCTTTTAAAGGAACATAAAATGTACTGGTTTCTTCGAGAATACAACTGTCTATCAGACTGCTCACATCCTCATCCCGTATGTCCCGTGACAGATCCAGACGCTCCATCACCGCATTTTTCACGCGCCCCCTTACAGAACTATCCATAACTATCGCCACCTGTCGCATTTCTTCTTCCTGACACCAGATATTTTCCTGACATCATTCCCTCCTGCTGACTTCTTTCCAATCTCAGCCCTTTTCTCTGACCTCGATCATTTACCCGACTCAATTCTCTTCCTGATTTCTTCCTGACCTCTGTCTTTTCCCCAACATAATTCTCTCCTTCTGACTTCTTCCTAACCTCAGCCCTTCTTTCCAACCTCAATAGTTTCCCTGACATCAATCTCTCTTTCTGACTTCTCTCTGACCTCAGCCATTTCCCCTCCGGACTTACCGTTTCATCAGTTTTCCTCCAGCCTCCATAAAAATCTTGTCATTACATCACTTCCTACATCCACATCAGGAACTTCAAGCTTTATCTCCTTTGTAATTACATTTCGAAGCCCCATCTCTTTAAGTATCCTGCCATGAACCTCCAGCTTTCCAAGGGAAACCGCATCGTTTAATACCGGAACATACAGCTTGTCAAAAAGTGTCAGTATGCTCATGTCACAGATAGCAGCAGATCCTATATCAAATACAATCGTTGTATAGCTCCTTAGCCCCAGCAACTGCTTTATAAGCTCCTCCATATCACTTAACAGAAGGTTATGCGAATCCATATAAGAACCGGATATTGTTAATCTGTGTAGCCCATTTTCGAGCACTATCTCGTTTCTAATAATCTGGTCCAGCTCAGGCACCCCTGACTTGATCTGATACAGGATGTTACTATCTAATGAATTAATACTTTCAGAATAATCCTCCATTGCCACATATAGTCCGCCCCTCACCTCGTCTTCATTTGCCAGAGCTTTAGCCAGTCTGGTTTTTCCGCATCGTCCTATGGGAGAATAAACTCCAATCGTAGTGGCAAGCTTATTACTATCTTTGGGTTTCTCTACAATAATCTCTCTCAGCCGTTCGTAAATATGCCCCGCCTTCTGATATTTATACAGGCATATCAGTCCCTGCTCTGTAACTGTACAGTCGCCTCCATCCCTGTATTCTGAAAGCATTACAACTCTTACATCAGAAATTGTGACACCCCTTTCACTTACTTCACAGCCGGTTATATCATCTGTCAAAACCACATCCAGATCCCGGGTTTTCAGGTAGTCCTCGACTCCCTTCATATTGGAAAATGCTATCACCTGCATCCCTGTGTCCTTAAACCTTGCGGCGTAGTCCATCATTGCAGCAGCGTAGCCCACATCCTTATCCGAGATGCCTACCTTGTAGGTCTGCATTCATTCGCCTCCTTTCCCGAAGTGAGTGTAGATAAAGGATAGCAAACCGTCATCTGCTCAATCTATGCTGAAAATGCTACATTATGTTTCTTTTCAAAATCCTTCAAAACCTGTCATTTCCGCATAATAAAAAAAGGAGAAGAACAACATCTTCTCCTCCCGAAAAAACAAAACACAACATATACTTCTTATATTGCAAATATCAATTCTTATATTCTGTTTTTACTCTGACGCTATATGACATAGTCTGAAATATCATGACGAAAAAGCCAAAATAAAAGCTACAAAAGCTAGCATTTTCCGGCTTGATTCGACACAGTGCACAAAACACTTTGTCTATATTTTTTTCGCTGATCGCAGCATTTGAAAACTTGTAAACGACCTTATGTTTACCGTTTTCTGCTGTTTTGTGGTCTATGCCACATTTTTAATCATAACGCTCTCCCAGCCCTATCTAATTAAAATAAGGACATACACTATTTTTAAAGGACTATAATTTAATGATGGTAATTACACCGTAATCCTCAGATTCCTTTGCTTTCCTCTCATTAAGCAAATCATCCGCCGAAAATGCTTTGGGTTCACTATCTATATCATAAAATAATAACAAAACACAAAATAATAAAAGGGCATCACAGTGACGCCCTTTTATAATACTATCATTGCTATGAATCACCGGATCCCCGCTTCTCCGGTAATTAATCCTTCTTATCAATATACTTATTGAGTGTATCAACAACATCATTCAGATTATATGGCTTTGCGATATAGTCATCCAACTGATTCTGCATGATACGCTCCTTGTCACCAAACATGGCTCTTGCAGTTACTGCAATGATCGGAAGACGTGGCTTACGGTTCTGAGTCTCTATCTTTCTGATTTCCTGAGTAGCAGCTATTCCATCCATTATAGGCATCTGCACATCAAAGAGAGCCGCATCGTAGCTTTTCTCCTTGTAAAGTTCAACTGCCTTTTCACCATTTTCAGCGATATCGTATGAGAAGCCTGCCATACCGAGAAGCTTACCGATAACCTGCTGATTAACAGGCTCATCCTCTGCAACAAGAATACGAGCATTCTTTCCATTTGCATTATTGATAGAGTAAAGTGCCGGATCATCCTTTTGGGTTTCTTCCTGTACTGCTTCTGCTGCCTTAACAACCTTAACAGGAATCTCAGCAATAAAGGTAGAACCAATTCCTTCCTTACTCTGAACTGAAATCGTACCATTCATCAGCTCTGTTATCTGCTTGGATATAACCAGTCCAAGTCCGGAGCCGCCGTATCTACGTGTATCCGAGCCATCTACCTGCGAGAATCTGACAAACAGCTTACTCATGTTAGAATCCGAGATACCAATACCTGTATCAGCAACTGCCATACGAAGTCTGATCATATCATCAGTATCATCTATAGCAGCGATCTTTACTCTTACTCCACCATCTGAAGTGAACTTGATGGCATTTGAAAGCAGACAGTTAAGTACCTGCTGTATTCTCTGTCCATCTGCACGAACCAGCTTTGGAATGTTGTTACCAAAGGATAGATCGAGGTCGATATTCTTACCGTTTGCTGCAGGAACATGAGCTGCAACCGTTTCTTCGATAGCGGCCTTTATATCACAGATTTCTTCCTTAATCTTATACTTACCAGCCTCCAGCTTACTGATGTCAAGGATATCATTTATAAGTCTCAGTAAGTTATCAGCACAGTTCTTTGCTGTAATAAGATTGTCTCTGTAATCAGCCTGAAGATCATCAGCCATAAGTGTAAGCTGAATCATACCCAGGATACCATTGATAGGTGTACGGATCTCATGACTCATATTTGCCAGGAACTCTGCCTGAGTCTTGTAGGCTGCATTTGCATCTGTAATGGCACGGGACAGCTTAGCCTCTGTTTCCTTCTGCTCAGTAACATCGATAACAACCATGTTAATGTAATCAGCCTCTGACTTATACATAACCGTATTGAATACCTTGCCAAGCTTTTCCATGGTTATCTCAACATCCATCAGGTCTCCCTCTTTGGTTCCTGAGTTGTTGTATGCCTTGAACCATGCATTTATATCCTGAAGAGTTTCATTATGGCTGTCTCCCAGCACTTTACCTACAAATGCTTCTCTATCGAGATTGAAGTAATCTCCAAATGTGTTATTGGCATCTTCCACCTGATAACCCATTACATCTCCGGCAGGATCTATAAGTATCTTTGCCTGAGCGAAACCTATAGGCAGATTCTTGAAAAGCTTTCTATACTTATCACTCTGAGTTTTCTCCTGCGCCCTTTCAGAACCATTACTCATTACAAAAAATACACATCCTGCAGCAGCCAGAATAAGGATTATACCTACTACAAGCATGCTCTTTGCCAGGATTACTCCCACTATACCAAACACTGCAACTATTGCTGCGCTGATTATAGCAAGCAATTTAGGGTCCATCTTTCTTAGCTTATCCATAACATCTCCCCTTCTCATTATTACCACGAGTCTCCCCGCGAAACATCATATTCCCAATATTCTATAGCTTTATCCCATAGTGCTATAGTTTTATTTCCGAACTATAAAGTCAAAAGATATTCTACCACAGATATCTGACTAGTGAAAGCCTTATTTGGTATTTATTTTTCACTTTCTCCACTATATGTAGTGTCTGAAAAATCAGCATCCCTTTGGTCAATATCCGTCTGACCGGCGCCTTCCACTTCTTTTGTTTCCTGCTCTTCTTCCGTAGTTTTCTTATCAGCCACTTCTTTTATTTCCCACTCTACTTCTGCGGTTTTCTTATCAGCCACTTCTTTTATTTCCTGCTCTACTTCTGCAGTTTTCTTATCAGCTTCTTCTTTTATTTCCAGCTCTTTCTCAGCCCTCAGCTTTTCCTCTTCCCTCTTACGAAGCCTCTCCAGCTTCTCCTGTTTCTTCTCCTCTTCTATACGCTGTCTTTCTTTTTTTGTATAATCACGCCACAGATAAATATATAACAGCCAGAAGATACAACTGATAATAATTCCCAGAAGCATTCCACGAGGAACAAACTTCATCTCAACGGTATGTCCGCCTTCCTCAGCATCAAAGGCAAGAAATGCACCGCCGATCTTATATGTATCTACCTTCTTTCCATCTACATAGACCTTCCAGCCCTCATCGTAAGGAATAGAGGTAAAGACTAGCTGGTTCTGTTCCAGAGTAATATTCCCCTTTACATAGGCATCCTCCAGCTCCGTAATCTCCAAGGCATTTTTCTGGAGATTTGTACGCATTTTACCCAGCTCCATCTTATCTACTATAGAAGTAAACATGGACACTGTTCCCGCCGGAGAGTAGCCATCATTAAACTTGATATCCAGCCTTACCATATCACCCATAAGAAGCTCGCCCAGGTCCATAAGCTGAGTCTGATATCTGCCTCCGGCTTTTTTCTCATCATTCAGGTAATAGTCAATACTTTCAATGCTGTTTGCTCTTATATTAGTAAAATATCTTCCGGTCTGCGGCACCGAGAAGCATACTATCAGGGAAATGGTATCGCCCGTTCCCCCTGAATAGCTTATAACATTAGGACTTTCTTCACTCCAGCTCGCACTGCAGTTAACTCCTTCAACACCAAGAAGAGGACTTGCAGGCTTATATATATCACCGGTATAGGCAGCACGTCCTACAAAGTCATTTATCACATCGGCTGAGTTATGATTCTCATATTCCCAGTTGCTTACACTCCTGTCAACTCCATATGCCAGAGGGAGAGCCGACTCATTTTCATAAACAGTAACCGTATCACTGGATAAAACCTTGGTATAGTCATTCTTCATCGGAAAGTAGTCATCCTCCCGGACATACATATATCTGACTCCCAGCATATCATTTGTGGCAGGGGACGTTCCCAGATAAAGATATTCATTTGCACCTGTATAGAAGCCCAGATATGACATGGTTTTTACCATATCACCTCTTACGGTGGTGCAAAATGTACCAACGCCCTTTATATTATCAAGGGTATTTTCATCCAGCATTATAGGGTCAACTATATCCTGTCTATAGAACTTAAGCCCCTTTGCTGCGGCAGTGTCGTCGATTTTGCCAACCACCTTCTGCATTTCCTTAGTGTACTGCATATAATATCCGCCATCTGCAACACCATCACACAGATAACAGGTTCCGGCATTCAGTAGTATTTCCAGCATCATTACTATAGATATAAATACAGTACTCATTCTGGCAGTAATAGTATTTAACCGCCTGAACAGGATAAACATGGCATAAACCGCCACCAGAATCGAAGATATGATAATAGCCCTCTTGGGATCAACCCACACGGAAAGATCCGTCTTTACAAACAGCATCATCATCAGCGCCGTCGTTAGTAAAACACCACCGACAATAGAAAGGTAATGCGTCACATTTACATTTACCACCGCCTCGTAGCATATAACCAGAAGCAGGAAAATGTATAAAAATGAAAATCTGTTCGGGATACCATACTGATTGTGGAACCCATGCCATATAAAGTTCAGAAGCTCATTATTCATACTGATTATGAAGATGGCAAGCATGCACACTCTGCCAATCTTTTCTCTCAGGTTGACTC
This sequence comes from Lachnospiraceae bacterium UBA4381, assembly GCA_002391105.1. Lineage (GTDB taxonomy): Bacteria > Bacillota > Clostridia > Lachnospirales > Lachnospiraceae > Eubacterium_Q. The sequence goes on from DGRT01000176.1 coordinate 22,947, forward strand.
CTGTGCTGAGAATGTAGATAGCCAGCATCAGTATAGGAAGTGTGCCGCAATATAGATTTGCATCTCCATCAAACGAATTCATTTTCATGGTTCTGGTCAGGAAAAGGATTCTCTGAAGAAGCTCCCAGAAGCTTTGATACCACTGCCACTTAGGTATCTCAGCTCCGGCGGAGGCAGTAGTCATTATGGCAAGAAACGCAACTATAAGAGAGAGTGCCGCCATTCCTGCTGCCATGACAGATATAGCCGCAAATCTCAGCAGATCATTAAAGAAGCCCTTAAGCCCGCCCTTATGTTCATGCGCCAGGAACCAGAGCACCAGAAATATACATATAATAAAGGAAATATAATAATTACAGAACATGCTGTAAAAAAGCGCCAGCGCATACAGCCTTGGATCCTTCTTCCTCATAAGTCTTTCGTATCCAAGGATAATAAGCGGAAGCACCATGATGCAGTCCTGCCACATTATATTCCAGTAGTAGCTGGTCATATAGTTATTTAGCGCATACCCAAGAGACAGAGCTGTTATGAGAAAATTATTAGTGATCTTATCTCTTCGCCTGGAAAGGTAATATCCAAATGCCGCTGCAGATAATGATATCTTAAATGCAATCAGAAGCGACATGAAGCCTATGATGCCTCTACGGGTGCAGAAAACCACCAGCAGATTCAGAGGCGACGCCATATAATATAATAGTAACGACTGAAAATTCTGTCCCAGTCCCACATCCCAGGTATAGAACAGACTCTCAAAATTCCTGAGCTTGTTCTGATAATCACTAAAAAAAGGGACGTACTGATGAATACTATCTACAACCGTAAATGATGAATCTCCAAACGGACTTACCTTCAGCATTATCATCATTATGGTCATAAATATAATTGTCAGAAACCAGGCCAGAAACCAGGACCAGTTTTTCTTAAGAAAACGAAAAAATGCCATCAATACTACTCCCTATATTTATTATCAGGTATAACACCATTACTTATTAAAATAGTCTATCACCTCATGGAAATCCATATCTCCGCCAAAAATAGACAGAGCGCTTCCTATGGTAACATCTACCTTGTCCTGTCCCAGAGCTTTGATTATATCCAGATCCTCAAAGCAGGAAACTCCTCCGGCATAAGTAACTGCTCTCCTGGCATCCCAGCTTCCCAGAAGTGTTATCAGCTCCCGGTCAATCCCAGCCTTCTTTCCCTCTACATCAACTGCATGAATAAGAAATTCATCAGCATAATCGCTAAGCATATCCAGCGTTTCATGGGAAAGCACCATATCAGTATATTTCTGCCAGCGGTCTGTTACTACATAATAATCACCGGATACCTCTTCCGGCTTTTTTCTGCAGGAAAGATCCAGAACCAGATGCTCTCTGCCTACTTCATCTCTTAGCTCATTCAATCTGTCATAATCTATTATTCCGTCTCTAAAAACATAGGACGTTACAATAACATGGGAAGCACCGAGTCTGATATATTCCAGCGCATTATCTATAGTCACTCCGCCGCCAACCATAAAGCCACCCGGATACTCACTTATCGCCTCGCCTGCCGCTCTGACATCCGCTGTATATTCCTTGCTGCCGGCTTTATTCAGAAGAATAATATGACCTCCCGGCAGATTACAGGATCTGTAAAGCCTGCCGTAAAATGCAGCTCCATGCTCTGATATATAATTAGTCTCTGCTCCAAGCCTGTCATCCAGAGAACCACCAACGATCTGTTTTACCTTACCATCATGAATATCAATACAAGGTCTGAATCTCATAACTGTACCCCCATTTACTTTACCCGTATTACACCATTATACCTATTGCCTTCTGTTTCATCATCTGCTGCTTTTTCAGCTATACCCTTTCCCTCAGATACCGCATCACTACTTACCTCCACCGGCATTTTTTATCAGAATATTAAACCTTCTGATCTCTGATACAGCCATCGGAAGTATGATGATAAATGATACTATATCCGAACAGAACTGCGTTATCTCTATCCCGAATATTCCGAGTGTTCCGGAAAGAATAAGTATCAGCGGAATAAAGCATATGCCGTTACGGCAAGATGCTGCTATACTTGCCCTTACTCCTCGTCCTATAGACTGTAACATCATATTGGTCATCACCAGAAAAGCAGATAAGGGAAGCGCCATCGCCTGCCATCTGAGAGCAACCTTTCCGATCTCTATTACCGCTTCGTCATTTCTAAACCAGCCGACTATCTCTGCCGAAAAAGCAAATGCAAGCACAGCCAGAAACAGTAGAAATATAGTTCCCCATTTTATACAGAAAAAATATCCCTCTTTTACACGGCTGTAGATTCCCGCACCATAATTGAAGGAGCATACCGGCTGATATCCCTGTCCAAAGCCAATAAGTGCAGCCGACATCATCAGTGTCACTCTTGTTACGATTGACATACCGGCTATTGCCGCATCTCCTCCCAGATTACCGGCAAGATTATTCATCAAAAGAGTTGCCATTGCAGCCATCCCCTGTCTGAGAAGAGACGGCATCCCGCCATTTACAAGCTCACGCAGGAAATGCAAGTTAAGTCTGATATTCCTTATATGAAGATGTATATTTTCCCCTTTTGAAGTGCCTATCAGAAGCATAACAAAGCTCATGATCTGTCCTGCTACAGTGGCAACAGCGGCTCCCTTTACTCCCATCCCCAGCGTAAGTATCAGCAGGGGATCCAGTGCCACATTTACTACCGCTCCAAACATGAGACCAATCATGGCATATACTGCACTTCCCTGAAATCTCAACTGATTATTGAGAACGAACTGTCCCATCATAAATGGGGCACCCATAAGAATAATCCTGAGATAGCTGACGGTATTCTCCAGGGTAGTTGACGTTGCTCCTATCCAGTCAGATATAGGATAGACCAGTATATTTCCAATAACCGCTACTACCAGACCTAATAAAAGGGAAAATGCGAAACCTGTGGAAGCCATTTTATCTGCTTCCTTTTTGTTGCCCGCTCCGAGCATTCTGGACAGATAGTTGCCCGAACCATGACCACAGAAGAATCCAAAAGCCTGAATAATAGCCATGACAGAAAAGACAAGCCCTACTGCAGCCGTTGCTTCAGTAGATATCTTGCCTACAAAATATGTATCTGCCGAATTGTAAAACGCAGTCACCATCATACTTATTATAGTAGGTACCGAAAGCCTCAGTATCAGACCGGGTATGGGTGTCTCCGTCAATAATTCTCTTTTGGATATTTTTTTTGATTCTTTTCTGCTCGCATCACTCATCAGCTTATATTATCTCTGTCTTCATCACAAGTATCATTTATCTTTGTTTCTGCCTTATTCTTCAGCAGCCTCGTCCTTCTTTTCCTCTCTAACGTCATCAATAGTAAGAGTTCTCAGATGATCATCTGTTATTTTGTCATATGTGACTATTCTTGTAGCCTGTCTCTCTATACATTTTTCCAGATAATTGCGGGCTGCTCTTGCATTTGCAAAGTTTGGCTCATGCGCCTTTGCCAGAGAGGTAAGGTACTCTTCAACATATTTACCCGCCTCTTCATCCGGCTGATATTCCTGCTTCTTCGCCATGGAATTAAATATCTGAGTCAGCTCTTCACCGGTATAATCACTGAAGAATATATACTTATTAAAACGTGACTTAAGTCCCGGATTGGAATTTACGAATTCCTCCATCTTATCAGTATAGCCTGCAACTATAACAATAAGGTCATTCCGGTTATCCTCCATAAGCTTCAGCAGAGTATCTACCGCTTCCTGTCCGAAGTCCTTATCATCACCCTTCTTGATCAGGGTATATGCTTCATCTATAAACAGGATACCACCTATAGCACTTTCAACCACTTCCGCCGTCTGAGTAGCAGTCTGACCTACATATCCTGCTACAAGTGAAGATCTGTCAACCTCCACCAGTTGTCCCTCGCTCACTACTCCAAGTGCCTTATATATCTTCGCCAGAAGTCTTGCAACTGTAGTTTTACCGGTTCCGGGATTTCCTGAGAACACCAGGTGCAGAGTAATATCCGGCTGCTTCATACCTCTTTCTTCACGAAGCTTTCTGATCTTGACCAGATTGATCAGATTCGTCAGATCCTGCTTAACTGATTTCAGTCCAACGAGTGAGTTCAGTTCTTCCATCATCTGTTCCAGAGTCTGCTCTGTTTCCGGCTCAGAAGCAGTACCGGTCTTACTATCCTTTGCTACAGCCGTTACCTTGGTCGCCTTACTGGTAGTACTTCCGGCACTACCTCTAAGATTTCTGCTCTTGGGATTAATCCTGCTTTTTCCGGTTCCATCTGTAAAGTAGAGTCCATACTGCTTTAGAAAATTATCCAGCATGATTGAGAAGTTGGAAAGATTTGCAACCTCTGTAACCGATTCCCCATTCAGAGAAACAAAAGCAGCACCAATTTCCTTATAAAGATCAACAACCTCCTTGGATACCGGTCTTCCGGAGCTGGTCTTTACTGCCGTTGGGGAAAGATCACTCTTTACAAGATACAGCATACATCTGGGCGGAGTATTGATAAAGTTCTTATCCATACATTTGCCATACTTAAAATTAATAAACTGGCTTATATTCATATAGGTTCCCATATAATCCCTAAGGAAGTCCAGTTCTGCTCTTCCATCTGTTCCATCAGATTCAAAAAGAAATGCAACAAACTGCAGAAGATTGTACTTTACCATCTCCCGCAGGCTCATGCCTGTAGCTGCGGTAAGAGAAGGATCAGCATTCTGCACATCATCTACCATTTTAAATACGCCATCAATTTTAAGCTTCAGATTGTAATCTACCATCACATACCCCCGGAAATATTTTTGACCATAGTTTTAACCATAGATAAAAGAGTTTCTTTATCATTTAATTCAGGTCTGTCCAGAACCTCTTCCAGCAGTTCTCCAAGAATCCTGCCCATATCACGTCCCGGTTTTATACCGAGCTCTATCAGATCTTTTCCGCTAATTGCCAGCTCCTTAAGCGATAGGGCATTTTTCTCCTGTATTATCTCATCATGATAACTCATGATCTGCTGCAATATATATTCCTTCTCTTCCTGCAGATAATCACTCTGTCCCTTCATATCCGCTTTTCTGATATCAATAAAGCTCTCAAAATACTCAGGTCCCATATTACTAAGCATGCGTCTCACGGATGTCTTCGTTATCTTACCACTTATTCCGTAATCATGCCACAGAATAATGGTTTTTACATCACGTATTGTATCATTATCCATCCGAAGCCTTTTAAGTATATCTTCTGCCATTTCCTCACTTCTTTTGGCATGCATTTTAAAATGATCTATTCCATATGCATCTGTTGTTTTCATATCAGGCTTTCCGATATCATGAAGCAGGGCTGCATATCTCATTACCTTCGTGGGTTTTACATTCCGCACTACTTCAACTGTATGCCTTCCGACATCGAATCTGTGATATGGATTGTTCTGCGGCGTCTCAAAGCAGCGGCTCAGCTCAGGTAATATCACATCCATGATTCCAAGCTCATACATGGTTATAAGCAGCTCCGGATGAGGGGAAATGAGAAGCTTGGTAAGCTCAGTCTCTATCCTTTCCGCACTTACCTTATTTAACTCCTCTGTATGTCCCGTAGCAGCCCTGCTGGTCGCCTCATCTATAGTAAACCCAAGCTGTGCTGCAAATCTGACAGCTCTCATAATCCTGAGAGCATCCTCGTCAAATCTGTCATCCGGCTCTCCTACGCAGCGAATCTTTTTACTTTTCAGATCTTCCAGACCACCATATATATCTATTACGCCCTTATCATCATTATATGCCATAGCATTAATGGTAAAGTCACGTCTCATCAGATCCTGAGACAGATTGTCGGTAAAGGTTACGGCATCCGGTCTTCTGTGATCAGTATATTCTCCGTCTATTCTATAAGTAGTTACCTCATAGCTCTCGTCCTTCAGCATTACTGTCACTGTTCCATGCTGTATTCCTGTATCTATGGTTCTTCTAAAAAGCTTCTTAACATCCTCCGGCCTGGCTGAGGTAGTTATATCCCAGTCGCTTGGATTTCTTCCTAATATACTGTCTCTGACACAGCCACCAACAATATATGCCTCATACCCCGATTCTGTTAATTCTTTAATTATATATTTTGCTCCCTGGGGCATATCGATCTTCATAATTATTTCCCTTTCAAGACTTAAAACCCGCCTGATAAAAGATTATCAGACGGGTTTACTTTTCATTCTAATACTAATGCTTTCACCTGTGAATTACTGTCCAAGAATTCTTACAGCCTTAACAGGTGTACTATAGTTATAAGCAGATATCTTTATACCATCTCTTGAGCTTGCTGCGTGTACTATAGAACCACCACCGATATAGATGGCAACATGTCCGATTCCACCACCGTTGCTGTAGAAGCAAAGGTCACCAGGCTGCAGATCTGAAAGACTTACTTCTGTACCATAATTTGACTGCATTGCAGCATTATGTGGAAGTGAATATCCATACTGTGCATAAATGGTAAGTACGAAACCTGAGCAGTCAGCTCCGTTTGTAAGGCTTGTACCACCCCATACATAAGGATTTCCTACGAACTGACAAGCATAATTTGCAAGATCAACACCAGTCTGTCCTGCAGGTGCTGCATAAGATACAGGCGCCTCTGTCGGAGCTTCTGTAGGAGCTTCCGTTACAGGCTCCGGTTCAGAATATTCCTGCTGCTGTTCCATAGTCTGTGTAGCATCTGCTACCGGCTGCTGCTCTGCAACTGGCTGCTGTTCTGCAACCTGCTGCTGCTCTGCCGGCTGCTGTGTCTGAGTCTGCTGTGTCTGTGAAGTATCAGCAACCTGTGTCTGAGTCTGTGTCTGAACCTGAGCTGCCTTAGCTGCTTCTTCCTGCTGTGCAAGATACTCAAGCCATGCTCTGTCAGCCTCTTCCTTAGCCTTGCGGTCCATCTCAGCCTGCTCTTCAACAGATACTGCCTTTGTTGTTTCAAATACGAGATCTACGTAATCATTCTTTACGAAACCTCTTACATCATCATGAATAAGAACCTCTGTCCATTCATCGCTTACGCTATATACATAGTAATCTTCGCCTTCAGGTATAAGAGTTACTACTTCACTATCCTCGTCCTTTGTTTCACGAACCTTAAGCGTTGTTGTATTAACGGTAGCTCTTCTTGTTATTCCGTTATTCTCACACCATACACCTGCGTCATCTCCGTATGCAAGATACATACTTGCTACATAACCTTCGCAGGTACCTGACTTAATCTTGGTCCAGTCACCATTTACCTCATCAACGAGACATATACCGCCTCTCTCGATAACGCCGATTACCTCTGCATCTGTACTGGATGCTGTTCTGATATTAACCTTTGACTCTGCTGTACATACAGCTCTGTCCTGGAACTGTGTATATTTCTCAGCCTTTGTGAGCTCTTCTGCAAGAGCCACACCATCGGTTTCAGAAGCATCTGTTACGGAAGCATCTGTTTCAGATGCATCTGTATCTGAACCTTCTTCAACAACCTCCTCTGTCTCCGGCTCCTCCTGAATATCCTTTACAGATACAGCCCCATTTGTAAGATCTGAGATAGGATCCTCTGAAGAATTCTCTACTATATACTCTCCAACCTTATTCGCAATTCCTACATTTGAAGAGTCATAAGAATCATTTTCTGCAAAAATGTTTACGTTTGCCACTGAGAAAAGCATGCCGGCAACTAGACAGGCCGATAAAACTCTCTTTGATGGTTTATACATTATGTAACCTCCTAAGCTTTAACCAAACACAATATGTTGTGTTTTGTTACATTTTTTTTACATTTCAGACTAATTTGTTACAAATTTGTTACGGTGTTATAATAACACCAATGCATTTTATTGTCAACCAAATTATGTATCTTAACTTCCAGTGAGGATTAA
>DGRT01000135.1:0-9205 GCA_002391105.1 Lachnospiraceae bacterium UBA4381
TCACGTAATTTACATCATTATATCTGAATTGCTCACTGGCTGATTTGACAGGACAATACCATTTATAATCCTTATATTTTCGTCTGTATCTATCAGCTTTATATCTCCAGAGTTCAACTACCTTCCTTAATTCCTCTGGAAGTCCGGCAATATTCTCATCACTTATAAATATAAACGGAGCCTCAAGAGATGAATATGTAGCTTTGTATCCCTTATCCATACTATCACCATCCCTTCTATAATACGAATACCATTTCATTCAGCATTATTTCCATTACTCTAGCGCGAATGGATGTCATACGCTTCACCCATTCCATCTGGTCTTCCGCCTTTAAAGCTTCGTTGACGCCCTCTCTCTCCATAAAGCTTTTTGTTATTCTTTCATCTCGTTCTTCAGCCTGCTTCTGAAATTCTAGGCATTCTTTATATATTTCACCAGTCAACAATTTTGCTATATAAAGCGGAGTATGGTAAGTTTTTAAGAAATCCATTCTCATCAATCCATATATTGTCAGGTCTTCACCCTCAAGTTCTTCCATCTTAAAATCTGGAATTTGATAATCCCCCTCTTGTCTATAAGGTATAAGCATCTTTTTTCTCCTCCCTTAATTATTTTAGTTGACATAACATTTTAAAAATGTCAAGTAATTTGTTTATATCCATACAAATCATGATTCACCTTTTGCTTATAATATGCATTCATAGTAATCGGGGCGTTATAAAGCGTTGCAAGCATATAGTTCTTGATATTCTTGATATCACTCGTATTATTGCGAAGGCATTCAACAACATACTGAACTGTCATCATATCATATTTTTCAAACCTTGATATAATTATAGATTTGGGAACGTGCTTATCAGATATAGTTATGATATCACCACCTGTGATAACTATCTCAGCCATCAGCTCAACCATGGTATCTACATATTCCATATCTGAATCACTGTAATCCTGTTTTAGAATCTCATAATCAATATTATCCTTTATGAACTCTATATACTCTTCATAAGTCAGACTATACATACCTGATTTATTCTGAAGCTGGGAATCTGTCCTATCCATCCCATCCGTTTTTCTTTCGGATAGATTGATAAGATTATTCTCACTATTGTCTTTATCACTTATATTAGTATTATTAGATACGGTTTCACCGACTTCTTGAGATATGTTTTTCCGAACCCTTGAGGTCTGATTTTCAGAATCCTTGAATTCTGATTTTCCGAATTCTTTATTATTATTGCCTTTGCAGGCACTTTTTGAAGTATTATTACTTTTTATTCCATCATTATCCGAATTATCATTTATTATTACAAAGCTTTTAACATATATAATATCCGGCTTTCCAAGACCTCTTTTAACCTTTTCAATCAGACCTATCCCTTTAATTGTATCCAGTTCTCCAGAAACCTTAACTGCCTTATCTTTGCCACATCCAAGATCCTCTGCAATCTGTTCCACAGTATAGATAATATAGGTTCTATCCTGATCATCCTGCCACCCGTTCTTTATCGAAAGCGACATCCTATCCAGCATCAAACCATAAAGCAACTTTGCATCATTAGAAAGTCCCTTAAAATGCGTATCAGTAAAAAGCAGCTTCGGAATCCTATAAAATGTAAATTGATCCGCTTCCTTCCCATAATAATAATTGAATTCTAATCCGTTACTCATAGCAACCTCCGCATCTTATGCCATTCTTGACATATCAAATTAAAACTATAAGCGAAAAGGCACCTTCCGAAAGGATATTATCCTTCAGGAAAGTGCCTTAAGAGCTAATGCATTTTATTCGGTTTTCCTATGAGTAAAAGCCAAAATACCGTATTATTATATACCATAGTGTACCAAATTGGCATACATTTTGGCATACAACCTTAGTAGAATACCTTACAAATGGCTATTTTACTGAGTTTACTTCTTCTCTGATTTTAGTGTCGGGAACAGTAGAACATCCCTGATAGCCGGGCTGTTTGTCATGATCATAACAAGCCTGTCGATTCCGTAACCGATTCCACCTGTAGGTGGCATGCCGACTTCAAGAGCATTCAGGAAGTCTTCATCTGTATGCTCGGCTTCATCATCTCCTGCCTCAGCCAGTGCATCCTGAGCAGCAAATCTCTCCCTCTGGTCGATAGGATCGTTCAGCTCGGAATATGCATTTGCCATTTCCCAACCATTCATAAAGAACTCGAATCTTTCAACATAATCAGGATTATCAGACTTTTTCTTTGTAAGAGGTGATATTTCTACAGGATGATCCATAACAAATGTAGGCTGGATCAGATGTTCCTCAACATATGTTTCAAAGAACAGGTTCAGTATATCGCCCTTCTTATGGAATTCCTCATATTCTATATGATGCTCCTTAGCAAGAGCACGGGCAGCCTCAAGGTCTGCAACCTCATTCCAGTCAATGTTTGCATACTTCTTAACTGCATCAACCATTGTGATTCTTTCAAATGGCTTGCCAAGATCCATTTCAACACCCTGATATGTAATAGTTGTAGTACCAAGCACTGTCTCAGCAATGTGACGATACATCCTCTCTGTAAGATCCATCATGCCGTGATAGTCTGTATATGCCTGATAAAGCTCCATAAGTGTGAATTCAGGATTGTGGCGTGTATCTACACCTTCATTTCTAAATACACGGCCTATCTCATAAACCTTCTCAAGACCACCAACGATAAGCCTCTTAAGGTAAAGCTCCAGTGATATACGAAGCTTCAGATCCTCATCAAGAGCATTAAAATGTGTTTCAAAAGGACGTGCAGCGGCACCGCCCGGATTGGCTACGAGCATAGGAGTTTCCACTTCCATAAATCCCTGTTCGTCCAGGAATCTTCTTATAGCCGAAATAATCTGGGATCTCTTGATAAATGTATCCTTTACCTCCGGATTCATGATAAGATCAACATATCTCTGACGATATCTGATATCAGTATTTGTCAGTCCATGGAACTTCTCCGGAAGAATCTGAAGAGACTTTGTAAGTAAGGTAACACTGTCAGCATGTACTGATATTTCTCCCATCATAGTACGGAATACATATCCGGTAACTCCTATAATGTCTCCAACATCAAGCTTCTTGAAGTCAGCATATGACTCATCACCAAGTGTATCTCTGGAAACGAAAACCTGTATATTTCCAAACTTATCCTGTATATTGCAAAATGAAGCCTTACCCATTACACGCTTGGACATCATTCTACCAGCCATACTTACTTTGATAGGATTTGCATCCATCACAGCTCGTCTTTCATTGTAGCTCTCTGTCTTTACTTTCTTAGCTTCTGCCGGATCAAGCCCTTCAACATCCGGTTCCTTTATCTCACCGATAAGCTTCTGCTCTAAAGATATATAATCCTCCTTGGCAGTTGCTGAATAATCCGTTCTATTGAACTTTGTAATCTGAAAAGGATCCTTGCCGGCTTCCTGAAGTGCGGCAAGCTTCTCACGGCGAACCTTAAGAAGCTGATTAAGATCCTGCTGATTCTCTGTCTTTTGATTATTGTTCTTATTCTCTCCCATACCATTCCTCTTTCTGAACTATATTTATGTTAGAGAAGACATCTCTTCTCTTAAACTGCTGAACCCGGCGGTTCATCAGTAACCTATCAACACTTATTAGTCTGTTTCCCGGAATAAAAAACGCCGGAGCATAACTCCGGCGATTTTACTTCTACTGCCCCTTGTCTTCCCTCTCTCGGGAAAAATCAAGTATCTTATAACTGTACTTCTCACCATTTGGAGCATCTACTATAACAACCTGACCAACCTTTGAGTTCATCAGTTTAGAACCAAGTGGCGATTCATCTGATATGGATCCCTCCAGAATATTGGACTCTGTAGAACCACAAAGTCTGTATGTATATTCCTGATGAGTTTCCATTGCTTCAAAATGTACTGTACAGCCAAAGTTAATAGATTCTGAATCAAAGCTATCCTCATCTATAACCTCTGCGTTCTTGAGGATCTTATCGATCTCAGCGATACGCATCTCTATATTACGCTGTTCCTCTTTCGCTGCATCATACTCAGCGTTCTCTGACAAGTCTCCCTGTTCACGAGCTTCTTTAATCTTCTGCGCTACCTCGCGACGACGATTAACTTTAAGATCTGAAAGTTCATCCTCTAACTTCTTCAAACCTTCGTAAGTCAGTTTAATCTTTTTTTCTTCAACCATTTCTTACATCCTTTCCCGTTAACCTCATCTTAGTCTCAAACAACATAGCTTGATACATAACCTTGTACCGGATTACGGAATATAATAAAAGTGCAGATGACGGGACTCGAACCCGAACCCACGTTATGTGGACATGAACCTGAATCATGCGCGTATACCAATTCCGCCACATCTGCATAAACAGTCACTGAACAAGTTTAACACTTTCGGTTTCCGGTGTCAACCTTCCAGTGACTGAAAAAATCATATTATTTATTCTTCTGTAGTACCATAATCATCAATCATGCCACTATTACCGGAAGCATCTCCATCAGAAGCCTCTCCATCAGCAGGTGCATCAACAGCTACAGCATTCTCATATATAAGATCAACAACCTTCTGATATATTACTTCATAAGAATAATCATCATCTGTATATCCATATACTGAACTGAGTGTTTCCTTATCAGTAAGTCCTGTCTGAGTAAGTAACTCCTGAACCTTAGCCTCTGTTTCTTCGTCAGTAGCAGTGATACCTTCCTGTCCGGCTATAGTAAGGAATATCATTTTCTCTCTGATATATGTTTCTACAGATTCCTTAATCTGGCTTCTGAAGGTATCAAGTGTATATCCATAATTTGAAAGATATGTATCTATATCTACTCCGTTAGCCTCAGCTTCCTCTGTGACACTGTCCATCATGGACTGTACTCTGTCTTCAACCTCAGTTGCAGGATATTCAGAAACATCACTGGCATCAAGAACCTTCTGAACCAGACCATTCTTATCTGCTGCAAGATCATTAGTTGCATTTTGCTCTTCAAGCTCCGCTCTCTTAGCAGTCTCATATTCTTCTACTGTAGAATAGTCTGTTGCAGATGCTATAAGTGCATCATCATACTCCGGTGTTTCAATCTGAGCTATATAATTAAGTGTCGTCTCAAACAAAGCATCCTTACCGGCAAGATCTTCTGAACTGTAATCATCCGGGAATGTTACATTTACATCAAATGCATCTCCGGGACTATGTCCTACAATCTGCTCCTCAAAATCATCGACAAAACTATGTGATCCTAGAACAAGATCATATCCCTGTCCCTGAGAATCACCACCATCAAATGGAACACCATCCACATATCCAACAAAATCAATATTTACTGTATCACCTTCTGAAGCTATTCCTTCATATATTGGTGTTGTTGTTGTATTCTGATAAACTAATGAGTCAGCATAATACTTTATATCTTCATCAGTAACCTCGGTCTTCTGAGGAGTATACTCAAGTCCCTTGTATTCTCCAAGTGTTACATACTTGCTGTAATCATCCTGCATTGTTTCAATAGACTGCTCATCTTTCTTGCCACATCCTGCAAAAAGTGACATCATCATTACTGCTACCAGGACTGCACTAATCTTTCTAATCTTCATTTCCTGCTTTTATCCTTTCCTTTTTTTACATATATACAGGCTTCCTCCAAGCATACCTAATATGCCGCCTCAATATATATGCTTTAGTCCTCAGGTTTTTTCAACTGTATGATGATAACACACTAATCTTTAAAAATAAAGGAAATTTTGAAAATAAAAGGCATTTCACAGAATTTTTAAAAATGAAATGCCTTTTTTATCTATTAATCAGCGTTTACTGATCAGTCATCGCAAACCAGAATATCATCGATCTTGGTATCGAGAATTCTGGAGAGTATAACCAGACTGTCAATCGACGGAAGGGTTGCTCCCCTTTCCCACTTATATACTGACTGAGGATTCTGGAAGCCGCACTGTACAGCTACCTCCTCAACCTTTATAGACTTCATCTGTCTAAGTCTCTTTATGTTATCGCCGGTCTTTTCCATATCAACTCTTATCATAGCTTCGCTCTCCTTAGAATATTCAACTATACTTAAATTATTACCAATCTTTATTAGAATTACCTCGCTATTTAATGCGAATCTACTAGTTACTTTTTCGGCTAATTGATCTCTTGTATCAATTTATATAATATTTTCTACTTAATCCATCTTAGATTCTATAAATCAATCTGATAAAAATAATCATTTTAAAGGACTGACTTCTTATTATAATCATATTTTTTATAATCATATTTTTTATAATCTTATTTTCCAACAGTCCGTTCCAAGAGGATTAAAATGGGTATGAAATCAATAATACTGTTTTTTTGACTTTTTCCTCCAATACTTAATATTCTATACCTCATTATTAAGTTGTTAATCTGTTCTATTGTTATTACTATTCCGTTGTTTTCTCTCTTCTGTTGTTATTACTATTCCGTTGTTTTCTCTCTTCTGTTGTTATTTCGATTCCATTGTTATCTCTGTTCTGTTGTTACTACTGTTCCATTGTAATTTCTATTCTGTCATTATTTCTGTTCTATTGTCCTGACTGTCCTTTTACCTTGCAGCTAGGCATTTTACCATCCTGTTATTCTCAAAAGCTGAAATCACACAACCTTGCATCGTCCCATCAGATGTTGCAACCATCACCCCTTCCTTCTTACCTCATTTATCTCATGAGACTGGCCGGTGTTGTAAATTCATCATACCACTAGAGGTGTGCCGTTTTTATCCCAGCTCTTCCCCTTCACCTCTGTATCTTATATAAAAATTACCCTTACCATCAGAAGAAACCTTCACTGTAAAGAAACCAGCATCCGCAAGTACATAAGTACCATATTCATCTCTGCTGATATGGAGCTCACAGTGGTAATCTCCCCATTCCTTGACCCTGTCTCCAAGCACACGATCAAGTTCTGCATCAAAACGGTTCAGCTTGTTCTGAACAAAGTTCCCCTTGTCCCTGTTAACCACCTGGTTATAATTGAGACGTGCCTTGTCAAGAGCACTATAGTTCATACACTTTGTCTTACCAAACATCATCGACAGTGTGTCCGCTGCGATATAAATCTCTACATCCTTTGAATTAAAGCTTCCAAGTCTTGGTGTGTTCATAGGTCACTATTCCTTTCTTCATTAAATAATACTCTTTGTTCTGATACTAACATAAATGACTACATAGAATAACAACTCAAGTTTACGGAACCAAACCCTTACGATCCTATATAAAGATATAGGTATCAAACGTCCTATCGTAAATGCCATGCATTTTATTTATACAAATATTTACTCATCAATTAACCGTTGTTAATATTCTAACACGCCAGATATGTCACACGTTAAAAGTACGTTCACTTTGTTGCATTTTGGATTCTTAGCTTTCCAATGCTCTGCCGATCAGCCCTCGGCAGTGACTGTTACCGTATTCTTCGAGGCCCCGGGAACCGGGCGTATTCTGTTGTAAGATACCAGTTTTGGCTTTAATACTGGCTTTTCCAAGACTTTTGAGGTCAGAAAAAGCACCGTAATTAAAAATTCAGAAAATTTAGAATCCACTTCTAGCCCAAAACCGCTTTAAATCTATTTAATCCCTAAATTTTTAATTACGGTGCTTTAACTCACACCTGACTGCTTAAATAATATAACTCTATCAACCTTCAAAGTCAACAGATTTTTTAATATTTTTTTCGTAATTTCACATTTTAGCCTAACAGGCTAATTCTGTCAATATGTTTTTGATTTTTTTGCATTTTTATATGCTTTATTGTTACTATTCACAATTTGTTGTCTCCGTAAGGAACCAGTAGAACGCCGAAATAAAGATATTACTCAGCCTAGATTTCTGACCAGTGATATCCGCTGCTCATCTCATACTCTGCAGGAGATATATTGAGCCAGTTCTGACCATTCTTTCCACTCTCCTGGTTAAGAGGATCCCAGAATCTTCCATTTACCTCTACCCAGCCATGAACATCGGAATGATCCAGATATACTGTTCCAAAGTTAAGCTCATTAAAAAGATATGCCAGCGCGGCTGCTTCGCCTACACATTCAGCTCCCGGCTGTTCCAGTTCTCCTTTGGAATTCAGGATATTATCTGCATAATGAGCATCATAGCAGGACCAGTATCCTTTATTATAATAGCTTCCAATCGGATAATCTCTTAACATATATGGATATGCTGCAACCCATGTATAGCACGCACTTTGTTTGTAAGCAAGTGAATCATCAGGATTACATATCGACTTAACTACTTCTTTAGCCCTGATCATAACAGGGATTTTTTCCTCTGCATAAGATGTAATCTCCGCTGTACCACCTTCTTCAAGATATATGCCATTTACTGTAGTTCCAGCCTGCATTGCACCAGAGGATCTGTCACAATAGTAATATCTGCCTCCATCCGAAAGCCAGCCCTGCTGCATATCTCCTGATGAGTTCATATAATACCAGGTAGAGCCATCCTGTACCCAGCCTGTCTGCATCAGCCCGCTATCACCAAAGTAATACCAGTAGCCATTAATCTTCTCCCAGCCTGTAGCCATAGCACCGCCTACGCCCATATAATACCAGCCACTCGCACCACTTATCCAGCCCTCATACATTGCGCCGCTTGAGTCCATATAGTACCAGTTGGAGCCATCCTCTACCCAGCCTGTCTGCATAATACCATTCGAATCCGCATAGTACCAGGTACCCCCATCACTTATCCAGCCTGTCTGAGCTTCTCCACCAACTTCATACTTCCAGCCTTCTGAAGAATCAACCCATGAACCACCTTCTGCATTAGCAGTTATACCACAAACGCCGGTAAGTCCTGCCACCGCAAATACTCCTGATAAAGCCATAGATATAAACTTATTGAATCTAGTCATTTTTATCTCCCTCTCCGTTTATGTATTATGGTGTACTAATTCACCTTTGAAATCCATATCATATTTCTATCAGAATACATACTGAACTATCCAGTCACCACCGGGAGTCCTTGAACACTGAACCGTAAAATCACTGTAGGTTGCTGTGGCAAGATCTCCTCCATCGTCAAGACACCCAATATTTTCAGCCCACACATATCCGCCGCCACATGCAGCTTCCAGCGCAGAGAACGGCTGACCAACATATCCTGATGCAGTTGATTTCATGGATGGCGCCTCTGTTGCTGCTTCTGTCGGTGCTTCTGTCGGT
>DGRT01000135.1:9260-25842 GCA_002391105.1 Lachnospiraceae bacterium UBA4381
TCGGTGCTTCTGTCGGTGCTTCTGTTGGTGCCTCTGTCGGCGCCTCAGTTGGTGCCTCTGTCGGTGCTTCGGTCGGCGCTTCGGTCGGCGCCTCAGTTGCTGCCGCCGTCGTTACCTCTGTCGTTTTCTCTTCGGTCTTCTTTTCTGTTGTTTTTTCTTCTGTCTTTTTCTCTGTTGTCTTTTCTTCGGTCTTCTTCTCAGTTGTCTTTTCTTCGGTTTTCTTCTCAGTTGTTTTCTCTTCTGTCTTCTTCTCAGTTGTTTTCTCTTCTGTCTTTTCCACTACTTCTTCAGTAGTTGCCTCTGCTACTGTTGAAGCTGTTGTATCAGCACTATCACCATCTCCACATGCAGCAAAGCTAAACAGCATACATGCCAGTACCGCATAATATCTGAATTTTCTCATTATATTTCCTCCTGAAAAGCATCCTTAAATGTAGTATGGTATTCTTTCAACCAACTTCTAATTATACACTATATTTAATGATTTGGTACAAAAAATATCATTATTTTTACCCGAAAGTAATTCTACTGTAAAATCCTCTCCGATACTGTCCTTTGAAATATATGCTCCATAATTAAAGGACATATCTTCACCCTCCTCAGGCTTTATATATGCTCCCGGTGTAGCCTCATAGCAGCTCACATTTCCTGAAGCAGTAGTAATCCTGATGAAGATATCTGTATCTGTATCAACATATTCCGGATCCACACTTCCATAGATTACATACTGATTGACCTTATCCTCATATTCTATAGTAGAACCCGTTTCAGCAACTGACTGTATTTCAGCAGATGAAAGGTCACGAAGCGGTGCATCCATTACAGGAAGATATGCGATTATATTCGGTATATTTCTCTCTACTATTTCAAATATCAGTGTACTGGTTCCGCTCGTTTCTATCTGCTTTACATTAAGCGGCATTCCTTTGAGAAATATACCATTTGCATATTCATCGGCTATATACGGAAGCAGCGCATTCCCGAAGGAATCCCTGAACATCAGAACATTTCCCTCTTTATCCGCGCAGCTTGTTACAATAAACATATCCTCAACGCTCTCTACCGGATTCACATAGGTATAAGAGTGAGGTCTGGCATAGATAACATTTTCATCCTTTTTATTCCAGGTCGGATATATCAGCTGCCATATATCACCACTGTGATTTGCCTCAATGCTGTAAGCCTCATCTTTATAATCATAGTGCTCCTTACCGACACTCCCCAGAAGAGTGTTCATCGCAAGCACCGCGCCTTCATTATTCCAGTGACTGTCCCATTTATGATACAGAATCTTGTCCTGTGCAAGAAATGTACCCTGCAGATCCACATAATTAACTTTATTTCCGGAAAATGTAACTGTCTTCGCCAGTTCATCCCTTAGATGTTCTATATTGGTATCACCCTCTGCCGGAATATAATTCGCCGGCATATTATCCGGATAAAGAGTATTCTTATTCGGAGCCACTGTGAAGATATAGTCACACCCTCTGGACTGGGCATATTCCTGCATCAGTGAAACTGTTTTGGCAGCCGCATAGATTTCCCTTTCATTTAACAGATTTCTTCCAAAGTAATCATCCAGCGATCCATTAAAATACAGCCACTCATTTTTTCCAACAACAGCCTTTTCATTATTAGATGTATGGAAAAGCTTTGATTTCATAACAGCATCTGCCGTTGCCAGCTCCTGCCTGAATGCAAAATTATCCGAGAAATAATCCGTAAGCTCATCAAAGAAGCTCATATTCAGCTTCCCATCCTCAGTCCTTATAGCAGGCAGTCCTGCCGCCTCCCTTTTCTCCACACTCATATCCGAATGTGAAAGGGGCATGAGTATAAATAACGAGAAACATATCACAACGAAGAATGTTATATATATTATGCGAAATATTTTCATTTCTTGCCTTTCTATTATTCTTCTATTTTTCTTCTATTCTTCTACTATTCTGCTTCTATTCTGCTTCTATTCTTCTTTTCTTCTACTTCTTTTCTTCTACTTCTTTTCTTCTACTATTCTGCTTCTATTCTTCTACTATTCTGCTTCTATTCTTCTACTATTCTACTTCTATTATTCTTCTATCCCTCTACTATACTATATACTACTATCCAGAGGCTGCAACCCTAAGCCAACCACTCTTTACCATTCCCGACCGTGTACCGGTACACAGATTTCTAATTAGCTATACAATATTGTTTGCCTGTTTTCCTTATCTCATTGACATAGACGCATTAACACTTTTAGCCGGATTTACAAAATACTTTTCCCTGTTTTCCTTATCTCATCGACTACAGCGTACTAGAACCTGAAATAAATAAATGGATTATAAGCCGCAGAAGCAAGACTCAGTATGCAGATCACTAACAGCAGAAGCGACCCTGAAAGCAGAGCGCCCTCCCACCATTTACGATTTCTGAATCTGTCTGCCAAAGCTCTGCTAACCGGATAAGAGCATATTATTGCCAGCAGTAGAACCGCTATATTATAAGGATTTGCCTGCTCCAGAACCACCCCCAGCGCGACACTGCTGCCGACTGCCGGTCTAAAGCCAGTAAACATCTGCTTCAGCATCCTGCAGGCATATCCGATGGAATCCGCTCTGAAAAATACAAAGCCGACTATTGCCACAAGCCAGACATATATATTTCTTATAATCTTTCCTACGATACTCTTAGTTTCCATCTTACCTACAGGGAATATAGTATCCTCCAGAGTCAGGAACAGTCCATGAAAGAGTCCCCATATGATAAATGTCCAGTTAGCCCCATGCCAGAAACCGGTCAGGAAGAAAACTATGATCTTATTAATCTCGGTACGTATTCTTCCCTTACGATTACCGCCCAGTGGAATATAAACATATTCCTTGAACCAGCTTGAGAGTGATATATGCCATTTTCTCCAGAATTCTTTAATGGATAACGAGCTGTATGGATGATCAAAGTTCTCCAGAAACTCAAAGCCGAATACCTTCGCCAGTCCTATAGCCATATCCGAATAGCCACTGAAATCATAGAATATCTGGAACACGTAGCATATGGCTCCCATCCATGCAACAGCCGCTCCATAGCTACTGATATCCAGTGCATACACCTTATCTGCGATGTAGCCCATGGAATTCGCAATTATTACCTTCTTCGCCAGTCCCTTGGTAAACCTCATCAGCCCGGCAGACATCAGCTTCGCATCTGCAGCGCCATTTCTGCCCCTGTTCGTGAGCTGTACATCTATATCGTGATACCTTACGATAGGTCCTGCTATAAGCTGAGGGAAAAATGATATATATAAGAGCAGCTTCCAGTAGCTTCTCTGATACATGGTACCATCCCTATAAACATCTATAACATATGACATAGCCTGAAATGTAAAAAATGATATTCCAATAGGAAGCGCGATCTGAGGAACCGGTATGGAAAGACCTGCAATCGAGTTAAGCGTACTTACGAAGAATCCGGCATATTTGAACACCCCAAGTATAGCAACATTTATAATAACCGAGAGCGTAAGCCAGAGCTTTCTTCTGCCTGTTCTTTTCCCCGCCCCGTCTTTTCCCTCAACAGCAGGCGTACTGAGCAGCAGTCCAAATATATAATTAATCAGAACTGAACCAATCATAAGAAATACATATACCGGTTCTCCAAAGGCATAGAAAACAAGACTCATAATCACAAGAATGATATTCCTGTATGCTACGAGCTTTCCATCCTTTAACGGAATCGGCACATAATATAATATGAAGGTTATGGGCAAAAATGCCGTAAGAAATATAATAGAACTGAAAACCATGTAAGTATCATTCCTTATCTAATAGTAATGCTCCTGACAGCTATATGAATCCGGCAGATATACAAAGTACATTTGAGAAAGTCAAATGTATATTCAGGTACGTCCCGTAGAACCGAAACCGCCTTTTCCTCTTTCCGTATCTCCCAGTTCTTCCACCTCAGTGAACATTCCAAGGATATATGGTGTGAGAATAAGCTGGGCTATCCTTTCCCCCGGCTCTATCACCTGAGACTCAGTTCCATGATTATGAATCGGAACCATTATCTCTCCTCTGTAATCAGCGTCTATAACACCGACTTTGTTAGCAGGTGCCAGCCCTTTCTTCAGGGCAAGTCCGCTCCTGGCATATATCAGCCCGGCATACCCCTCCGGAATCTCCATAGCGATTCCCGTCTTAATAAGAACCGTTGCCCGGCTTTCTATAGTAAGCGGTCCGTCCAGACAGGCATACAGATCCGCCCCTGCCGAATACTCTGTTCCATAGGTCGGTATAATCGCATCCGGTCTTATTTTTTTTATATTTACAAAAAACTTATTAACCATATTATTCCTTTTCTTTATTTCCTAAAATTCTATCTTCATATAATTGGAAAATACAACCGAATTCTCATAGCTGTAATTCGGATCCGCACTGCTCAGCCATCCTGAATATATATCCTCCATATATTCATTTTTTCTCCGGATCAGAAGCTCCTCCTTCCGCTTAGTGGTCGCATCCCTGTCAGTAAGTGCCTTCATATAGAAGATATGGTAGCCATATTCCGACTCCGTAACCAGACTGTAAGAACCATCCTCAAGTCCGTATATACTTTCCGCCACTTCTTCGCCATAGGTTTCCTTTATCTCGTCAGGTGTCATGGTATGATAAGAGGAGTCCTGCAGCCCGTAGTATTCTGCCAGTCCTTCTATATTAACCTCGCCGGTAATCGTACCTCCGGATTCGATAGGATTATTGAGTGTATTATATGCCTGAATCGCTCTGTCATACTGCGCCTGCTTCTCGTCTTCCGTCATTCTGGTCACATCACCACTGGAAGCAACAGTATATACATCAAAGAACAGATCGTAAAATGTAGTCTCACGGGCATCCTCATCCGACACCTCAATATTTGCATCTGTTATAAGCTTATTATAAACCTTATTGGCGAGTACATTTTCTCTTATAACACTCTGCACCAGTTCATAGCTTATCTGCATATCCGAAAGCTGTTCATCCGTCAGGTTCTTATAAAAACTGTCTGTTTCATTTTTTACCTGCTCTGCTTCTGCATCAGAAAGATCCACCTTATACTCTGAAGCCTTTGAGCACAGAAGCTTTACATGTACTATATCCTCAATGATGTCCCGTCTTGTCACATCCTCCATGTTCAGCTTCTCCGAAGCAGATACCGAAACATCTGTACTCCAGATTCCGGAGCCATACATCTTCTCATAATCTTCCTTAACTGTATTGGCGTAAAGATAGACTTCACCAAGTCCTATCTCTTCACCCATGAAAACCAGCACAGTATCAGACTTAGTTACGGTTACTTCCTTACTGCCGCAGCCCGTCACTGAAAAAAGCATAGTACCCAGCAGTACCAATGCCATTACAGCAGCCGCCACTTTGTTAACAGGTCCCGCGGCACCGGTTACAGATATACTCAAATTAAAAACTTTAAATCTATTCATACACAATCCCCGGCCTCCGACTTCTCAATCAGAATATGATAGATATCATCAATTACATTTTCAACATTATCCAGCATAGTTTCCTGAACCAGACTTGAGGTCTTAACCTTAAAGCCCGACTCCTTGGTAACTATCAGCTTCATGGCACCCTTATATTTCTTGATCAGCTCCGGAATACGGCTGGCGTCAACTCTTGTACCATCCTTTATTATGTATTCCACGTGCTCATCCCTGTATCTGATAAATGTGATAAATGCCTTGTGGGCTTTCGTTTTGATAAGCGCAACCCTCATCAGTCTCTCAGTCGGCTTGGGAACAGTGCCGAATCTGTCCTCCGCCTCTGAAGTGATATCTGCCATATCGTCCTCAGTTTCTATACGGGAAATCCTCTTATAAAGCTCAAGCTTCAGATATTCATTTCGCACATATTCATCAGGCACATATGCATCTACAGGAAGCTCGATGGAGGTATCAAAGTCTTCCTCCACATCCTCTCCCAGTTCAGTACGGATAGCCTGATTCAGAAGCTTGACATAGAGATCATAGCCTATTTCTTCCATATGACCAGACTGGTCGCTTCCAAGTACATTTCCCGCACCTCTGATTTCCAGATCCTTCATGGATATCTTATAACCTGAACCCAGCTCTGTAAACTCTCTTATGGCAGAAAGTCTCTTCTCAGCAACCTCTTTAATAATCTTGTCTCTCTGATACATGAGAAATGCATATGCACTCCTGTCAGATCTTCCCACTCTTCCGCGGAGCTGATATAACTGTGCAAGACCAAATCTGTCTGCATTATGTATGATGATGGTATTTACATTTGGTATATCCAGTCCGGTTTCTATTATTGTAGTGGAAACAAGCACATCTATCTCTTTATTGATGAAGGCATGCATTATATTTTCCAGCTCACGCTCATTCATACGGCCATGCGCAAATTCAATATTAGCATCCGGCAGAAGCGCCCTAAGCTCAAGTGTTATCCTCTCTATATCATCAACCCTGTTATAGACATAGTAAACCTGTCCTCCTCTGGAAAGCTCCCGGCGTGCCGCCTCCTTTACTATCTCCGCATCATATTCCATAACATAGGTCTGTATAGGGCGTCTGTCAACAGGAGGCTCTTCCAGAAGACTCATATCCCTGATTCCGATAAGGCTCATATGAAGTGTTCTGGGAATAGGGGTTGCTGTTAGAGTCAGTACATCAACCGTATTCTTCAGTTGCTTTATAGTTTCCTTATGTCTTACGCCAAACCTCTGCTCTTCATCTATTATCAGAAGCCCCAGAGACTTGTAGCTCACATCCTTGGAAAGCAGTCTGTGGGTACCAATAACAATATCCACCTTCCCGCTTTTCAGCCCCTCTACAGTTTCCTTCGCTTCCTTTGTGGTACAGAATCTGGAAAGTGTTCTTATCTCTATCGGATAGCCCTTCATCCTCTCCTTAAAGGTTTCGTAATGCTGTTCTGCCAGTATGGTTGTAGGCACCAGATATGCCACCTGTTTTCCATCCTGAACCGCCTTAAACGCCGCCCTTATAGCAACCTCTGTCTTTCCAAAGCCAACATCACCACAGATAAGACGGTCCATGATCTTATCACTTTCCATATCCTTCTTGGTATCCTGAATAGCCTGATACTGGTCATGGGTTTCTTCGTAAGGAAACAGTTCTTCAAACTCCTTCTGCCATACTGTATCCTCAGAAAAGGCAAAGCCCTTCTTCTGCTGTCTTATGGCATATAACTCGATAAGCTCCTTTGCCATATTATCCACATGTGTCTTAACACGGCTTCTTACCTTATTCCAGTCATTTCCACCCAGCTTATTAAGCTTACGCTTACCGGAATCCTTATCTGCCAGCTTGCCTATAAGATCCAGTTGTTCCACCGGAATAAACAGCTTATCATTTCCGGCATAATCTATATGTATATAATCTCTTTCACGTCCCTCGGATTTAAGCTTCTCGATACCACGGTATATTCCTACTCCGTGTCTTTCATGAACAACAAAGTCGCCTATACCGATCTCATCGACACTCCGGTACTTCTCACCTTCATATTTCTTGGTAAAGCCTCTCTTCTTCTTCCCGCTGTGTGTTACGCCAAATATCTCACTTTCAGCTATAACAACCAGATGAATCTCCGGAATCTGAAAACCTTCCTCCAGAGCACCGGTAGTTGTTACGACTTCCCCCGGCTGCAGCACTCTGGTCCTGCTTGCCGTAAAACTGGAAATGATATCTTCATCCATCAGTGTTTCGGTTATTCGCTTCGCTCTGGTCTGGGACGGAGAAATGATAACAACCTTACATTTTTCCTTCTTCCATTTCTTTATATCACTGACTAACTGAGATATATTTCCCTTATACGGAAAGATATGCTTCGTATCAAAATGAATAGCCTGCGTTACTCCCCAGTCCTTCTGTGTAGTAAAAAACTCAGAAAAGAGCACGGTATTCATATTCTTTAATCTGTCAATTATGTCATCATTTGAATATATAACATTTGCCTGTCCAGGAAGTATATAGCCTCCCTCTAATCTTGAGCTCATGGATATGGCGAACTCGGTTGCATGACCTCTCGCCCGTTCCATTACCTTATCAGGCTCATCTATGAAAACAGCCGTCTCCTTCGGAAGATAATCCAGAAATGAAACCGTCTTGCCAAAGAAATATGTAACCAGACTATCAAGACCGGAAGTGGAATCATACTCCATGACCTCTTCCTTAACATGATTAATATAGGACTTCAGCCTGTGTGCAGCCTCTGTCTTCATGCTCTTTCTGAGAGCCTCAACCACCTGCTCTCCCTCAGACTCTATCGCATTTATGCCCCGTCTCTTTCTGGCATCACTTAATACATATTCCGTACTTGGCAGTATCTCGAAGCTGTCGCACTGTTCTATCGACCTCTGTGTACTCTCATCAAAATATCTGATAGAGTCCACCTCATCACCGAAGAACTCAACACGGCAAGGGCACTCTTCAGTGAGTGGGTATATATCAAGTATTCCACCTCTCACAGAAAACTGCCCTCTGTTTTCAACAACCGACACATTTTCATATCCCAGCATAAGAAGTCGCCTTTTCGCCTCCTCAAGGGACATCTCCTCTCCTACCCGGAGAGAAAATGCATGCTTACGAAAATACTTCATATCAGGAAGCTTATCCATAAGCCCTTCTATCGTGGTTATGATAACTGCTCGTTCATTCTTATATATTCTTTTTATTATTTCAAGTCTTTTGGCCGATGTCAGGTTTCCATGTACATCTGCAAAGTAAAAAAGAGCATCCTTTGCTGGATAGACATACACATCCCTATCCAGCAGCTTATAATCCTGATAAAGCTTATCAGCCCTGGCACCATCACTGGTTACTATGAGAGTATAAGGAGTATCTCTCAAAGCCTCCATGATGGGTGACCTGACACATCTGGTGGTTCCCCAGATATAAGCTGGATAACCCTCTTTCTTTACCTTGTCAGCGAGAGCACTTTCCCGAATCGGTTTGATCAGTGCCTCCATCTGTTGCCTCTTTAATTATATATTTGAACCAATTATCTAATTATACTTATTCATTGCCGAAGCTGCTCCGGCTCTGATTATCTCCTCTGCCGCAAGTGCTGCTCTTGAAACCGCATCTCTGATAACCGGAAGCTGTTCCTTTGAAAATCTTCCAAGAACATGGTCAACCAGATCCTGCTGTTCATCTCTGGCACCAACTCCGACCTTGATACGGTCAAATTCATCCGTCCCTATGCACTTAATGATGCTTTTTATACCATTATGTCCTCCGGCGCTGCCCTTTTCCCGAATCCTGATACGCCCCACATCCAGATCTATATCATCATAGATAATTATAAGGTCACGGGGTTCACACTTATAGAAATGAAGCAGCTCTGACACTGCTTCACCACTTAGATTCATATATGTCTGGGGCATAGCCAGAATAACCTTTTCATCCGCTATTATTCCATGCCCTGTTACAGACTTACATTCCTTCTTTTTAACAGATATTTTAAATGCATCTGACAGCTCGGTTATAACCGAAAATCCCATATTATGGCGCGTTCCTGCATACCTGAGACCGGGATTTCCAAGTCCTGCGATTATCTTCACTTCATTCTCTCCTGCATGATACGCTCCGCCTCAGCAAGCTGTGCTTTGGTATTAACTCCAAGTATTTCTGTAGTATCATCCACAACCACAACTCCGGCTTTAAGTCCTGTACTCTTTATGACCGCAACCGTATCAGTAAGATAATACTCTCCCTGGGAATTATTATTTGTAATCTTATCCAGACTAAAGGACAGTGCCTCTGCATTAAACACATACATGCCGGAATTAATCTCTTTTATCTTCAGCTCATTCTCGGTACAGTCCTTATGCTCTGTTATTCTCAGGAAGTTTCCATCTTCATCTCTGACAATTCTTCCATATCCGGTCGGATCATCGATCATTGCAGAAAGGATAGTTACTCCATTGGATTCACGCTTATGCTTCTCGTACAGTTTCTTTATAGTCTCAGGTCTGATAAGCGGTGTATCTCCACAGAGAACAACAACGTCTCCATTAGTTCCTATCTTATCACGGGCACACATCACTGCATGTCCGGTACCAAGCTGTTCATGCTGTTCTGCAAACTGTACCACATCGACAACCTCATGCTTCACAAGCTGTCCCTGATAACCGACTATTACTATAACCTCTGTAGCTCCTGCATCCTTTGCCGCTTTAATAGTATAGTGAACCATAGTCTCACCATTTACTCTGTGCAGTACCTTTGGCAGATCCGATTCCATACGGGTCCCCTTGCCTGCAGCAAGAATAACTGCTTTAAACTTGTCCATATCTCACTCTCCACCTCATGTATTATTAAGAGTCCTGTTACTACAGCTAAATCTCAGGTCTCAAATACTTTCTCAGCATAGAAATATATACCCTGTATCTGACCGGAAATACATATATCCACGCTAAGCCTCGGTTATTATAGCAAATATATAAAAAAGAGACAAGCAGCTCTTTTAGAACCAGCTTGCCTCTTAAATGATCACTCCTAGACTACTTCATCCTCCGGCGTTTCAGCATACTTTGTAAGTATAAGCTCCTGAATCTTCGCTCTGGTATCAGAATTGATAGGATGAGCTATATCTCTATACTCGCCATCTGCTGACTTACGACTCGGCATTGCTATAAAGAGTCCCTTTTCCCCTTCGATAACCTTGATGTCATGGATAACAAATTCATTATCAATAGTTATTGAAACTACGGCCTTCATCTTGCCATCCTTAGCTACACGTCTAACTCTAACATCTGTGATTTCCATACTACTAACCCTCCAATCACATACTACAGTGTATATCTAAAGCTCTTCTCTATTACAATCTTCGGATTTCCAGCTTCACCGGTGTGAACTGTATTAGCCTTGATAGTATCTCTACTCTCTACTATACAGTTCTCGATATAGCAGTTGTCGCCGATATGTACATCATTCAAAATGATGGAGTTCTTTATAACACAATTATTACCTACATAAACCTTTTTAAACAGTACCGAATTCTCTACGGAACCATTTATGATACAGCCACTTGCAATAAGTGAATTAGATGTAACTGCATCACCGTTGAACTTTGCAGGTGGAAGATCCTCTACCTTTGTATAAACTCCGGGAGTTGTGCGGAAGAAATGATCTCTTACCTCAGCCTTCAGGAAGTCCATATTGGTCTTGTAATAAGAATCTATAGATCCAATATTTCTCCAGTAGGAGTCAAGACTATAAGCATTTATTCTCTTGACATTCTTATAACGGATCAGAATATCCTTAACGAAGTCTGTTCTTCCCTCTGCGGCTGTTGTCTCCAGAAGCTCAATAAGCTGACGTCTTCTGACAACATAAACACCGATTGATGCTGTAGATGTCTCTGCTACAAGAGGCTTCTCTTCAAAGTCGATAACTCTGCCATTCTCTCCGACCTTTACAACACCGAATCTGGAGATATCATCTTCATCAGCTCTGATATCCTTAGTTACGATAGTTATATCAGCATTCTTTGCGATATGATCTTCCAGAACCTTGTTGTAGTCCATCTTATATACACCATCACCTGATGCAATAACTACGTAAGGCTCATGGGCATCCTTAAGGAAGCCTATATTCTGATACAGAGCATCAGCCGTTCCTTTGTACCAGTAGCTGTTTGTAGCTGTGATTGTAGGGGTAAATATATAAAGTCCACCCTGTTTTCTTCCAAAATCCCACCACTTGGATGAGTTGAGATGCTCATTCAGTGATCTGGAATTGTACTGTGTATATACAGCAACCTTCTGTATATGACTATTTGACATATTCGACAGTGAGAAATCGATAGCTCTGTAGCAACCTGCCATAGGCATAGCTGCTGTTGCTCTCTTTGCAGAAAGGTCTCCCATCCTGCTGCTGTTACCACCTGCCAGTATAATACCTATTGCTCTCATATTACTCACCTGCCTCTCTTATAATAGAACCACCGCCCGGAAGAAGTCCGTCAGGATAATCCTCCAGAGTAGTCTCGCCGAGAATAGCAGTATTCTTTCCGATCTTTACACCGTCAGGAATAATAGAATTCTCACCTATAGTTACAAGATCAAATGCGTAAACCGCAGGCTTATAAGTATTCTCTGCCGGCTCACCAACGCCGAGCTCGGTATTCTTTCCGATCTTTACGCCTTCAGCCAGGATAGCCTTATCGATAACCGCTCCATCACCAATCTCAACATTATTCATGATGATAGAATCCTTGATAACAGCACCCTTTCCAATCTTTACCGCAGAACCTATAACGGACTTTTCAACATTTCCATATATTTCAGTACCTTCTCCAACGATACTCTTCTGTACGTTGCTGCCCGGTGCGATATACTGTGGTGGAAGATTGTCACTCTTGGTGTAGATTCTCCAGAATTCCTCATAGAGATTGAACTCAGGAATAATATCAACAAGTTCCATGTTAGCC
This sequence comes from Lachnospiraceae bacterium UBA4381, assembly GCA_002391105.1. GTDB lineage: Bacteria > Bacillota > Clostridia > Lachnospirales > Lachnospiraceae > Eubacterium_Q. The sequence goes on from DGRT01000135.1 coordinate 21,707, forward strand.
TCCCAGTATGATCCGAGAGTTCCAACATCCTTCCAGTAACCCTTATAATCATAAGCTACTATCTTCTTACCTTCCTGATGGCAGGCTGGAATTACATGCTTACCGAAGTCGCAGGATGGTGTATCCTTCATCTCTATAAGCTTTTCCTTCAGAAGTTTCCAGTTGAATATATATATACCCATAGATGCTTTATTGCTTCTAGGATGCTCTGGTTTCTCTTCAAACTCCTGAATGACATTATTATCATCTGTGATAACAACTCCGAATCTGCTTGCCTCCTCTATTGGTACCTGATAGGTAGCAAGAGTTACGTCAGCGTTTGAGCTCTTATGGAAATCAAGCATAACCTCATAATCCATCTTGTAGATATGATCTCCTGAAAGTATAAGTACATAATCAGGATTATAATAGTCCATGAATTCCAGGTTCTGATATATAGCATTTGCAGTACCGGTGTACCAGGATGCATTATCAGAGCTCTCATAAGGTGGAAGTACTGTAACACCTCCAAAGTTTCTGTCAAGATCCCAAGGCATACCAATACCAATATGCTGATTCAGACGCAGAGGTCTGTACTGTGTAAGCACGCCAACGGTATCTATTCCAGAGTTGATGCAGTTACTAAGCGGGAAGTCTATTATCTTATACTTTCCACCGAAGGCAACTGCAGGTTTTGCAAGCTTTGAGGTGAGAACTCCAAGGCGGGAACCCTGACCACCTGCAAGAAGCATTGCTATCATTTCCTTCTTTACCATTTTGTCACTCCTTCTAAGTAATTTACTAGCGTTTATTGCAGCTTCGGCTGTTATAAACAAAGGCACAGTAAACCCTTATTTAATCAGCCAGAATAATTATAACACCAATGTCAGAATATTGAAACATTAATTTGGATATTTTCACTTGAAAACTATTTTTAATAGTTGGAAATTTGTATATTTTGTCTAATTTGTCCTAATTTAAACAAAAATCGACCTCTATTTATGTAAAAAAGAGGTCGAAATTTTGTTAAATTTGACAAATAATTGATATATAAATCAATAAGGTCATGCGGAACCGACTTACATATCGCCGCGAAAACTTGTTTTCCAAGTAGTTATATAGGTCATTTATATATGAAGCAGGACCTCATCATCTGCATACTCCATCTGAGCCAACCCAGTAACCATCCACATATATATTAGTGTACATATAACCGTCCGGTCCAAACGCATACCAGTTACCATTTATTTTCTGCCAGGCATTTTTCGGATACCAGCCCGAAGTATCTGTAAACCACCAGCCTTTGCTGTCACTCTTCCAGGAGCCTGTTGCAGCATAGGTCCAGGCGCCGTCACCACTTAGCCAGCAGCCGTCATACCACTCATTAGATGCCATATATCCATCTGCTTTAAAGTAGTACCAGAGGCCATCAATCTTCTGCCACTTACTAACCGGATACCATCCTGAAGAATCCTCAACCCACCAGCCTTTTTCGTTAGACTTCCAGGACAGCTTGGCAGCATAGGAAGCATTTCCATTAGCATCATACCACTGTCCCTTGACCCATTCATTTTTATATGCCTTATTACCATCTGCGCCCTGACTGCTTTCTCCCAGATTATACTGCTTTTCACACGTGGAATTTGCAAAAAGCTTCTTTCCGGTTATCCTGGTTACAGATGATATTCCATCAACAGACATAACGGTTTCGTATGTATAGTCCACTCCTTCCTCCAGCTCTATATCCGAATACTTAACAGAGACCTTTGGAGAAAGACCGGACAGACTGCTCGCACCGGCATCATTATAGGATATCTCTACATTACAACTGTTTATATCAAACTGTCCTTCTTTTCCTATTCTGATTATACGGTTTACTCCTATCTGGGGGTTGTACTTTGGTTTAATACTCAGCAGAGCTATACCTGCCTTGTTCATATTAAGAAGAGTATTCTTAGAGTCCTTTCCTATGCTGAGAGTAGCTGTATCCGAGGACGCCACCTCCATCTGCGGAAGATCATACTCTCCTGAAAGCTTAAGCCAGAGATCATAGGTCGCTCCTTCATTAAAGAGCTGGCTGTAATAATTGTAAAATGCATTTGCTTCATGCTCACTGTATTTATCCTCAAATCCTGTCGGAACGGTCTTAGTTATAACGGTTCCGCACTTCTTACATTTGAGGCTTATCTTTCCATCTGTAACATCAGTTCCATATTCATAGTCATGGCCTATTATAGCAGTTGCAGAGCTCGCAGATGAAATATCCGAAACAGGTATGGAATAGATATTAACTGTTTCATTCTTCCATACGTACCACATCAGATTATTGCCTATAACAACCGGTTTGCAGTCCGAAAGGCTTCCCTCCATGCTGTATATACTGCCCTTCTGCTTACCGTTTGCATCTATTTCTGTATAGTAAACCTTATCATTATATGGCCAGAGAAGTATGTACCTGTCTGTTCCGACAGGTGCAAACTGCGGTGTTATGGTATTGGCATTTCCAGCGCTGTAATCAGTTATCTTATTATATGTAACTGTTCCCGTATTCTTGTCTTCAGCAACCACAAATATATTTCTGCCGTTTTCTATTCCATCAGCTATATCCTGATTACCTGCAACCAGATATGCTTTACTGGATATCTCGAAGCCTGCGAGTGATGCACCGGTATAATTCTCACCAATATTTCCGGAAAACTTTATCAGGTCAGTGCTTTCTGAGCTTTCATCAAAGCTTCCGCTTGACAGATCAGCCCCACTCTTAAAAAGAACCACCGATCTTGGATATGCATCGCCATGATCTACAGCATAAAGCTTATCATTATCTACTCTGATATACTGATTAAAGGAATGACTGACATATCCTGTTGAAACATTGGAAACCTTGTAGGCAGCGTCTGTAACCTTCATATTCTTTGCATCAATCTGGATAGTAACATTCGCCTGATGATTCTTACCATCCTTCTGGCTGGCATACATCTTATGACAGGTTCTGACCAGAAGATAGTTTCCATATTCCGCAAAATCTGCACCTGCACCAAAAGGATAAACAGTATTTGCTCCAAAGAGGCCGCAGCTTCCCAGCTTCTTCCAGTTTTTGTCATACTTTGTGATCCGCATGACCTCTACCGAATCATTTTCATCCATATTCTCCTGACCGGATAATATATAGTAACTGTCCTTTCCCAGATATATACCTCCAAATATCGGAAGGTCAGGAGTAATGATCTTATAACCGGTAAGCTGATTATCACTATTCAGATATTCAGCAACCACACCGGTTCCTTCCACATACTGAGCTATCATGATTCCGTCAGCCGTCCCGGAAATATATGATTCTACCGGCGATGACCATTTGTCATACTTATAATTCTGCGCATTGGTATTCTCGCCTTCTATATCTACACAGACACTCTCTGCAGCACTTACCACGCCCAGACTACTGTCACTATATGCCACGGCAGATACCACCATAGCCCCTGCACAGATAAGTGAGATAAAACCTTTAAACATTCTTTTCATAACAAGATTCACTCCTCATAAAGCATTTTTCCATAAAAGCGGACTAAAGGTGATACCCGGCATTAAAACGGGCATCACCTTTATTATTATTTTAAATCAGAATTAAATTGTCAAATATTTATTTTAACTTCGGCAGTTATTTTCTTTATGCTTCAGGACTGATTACTCTTTTCCTGTCTTTACTGCCTCTGTGATTGCAGTCGCAAGTCCGGTCACTCCTGCAAGATCCGATGGAATGATGAGCTTGTTGGCAGGACCTGCTGCAGCTCTCTCAAAGGCTGCAAGTCCCTTAACTGCGATAGTGCTCTGTGCAGGAGCAGCTTCATTCATCATCTTGATAGCATCAGCCTCTGCCTGCTGTACCTGACGGATAGCTTCGGCATTACCCTGAGCTCTCTGGATAGCAGCTTCACGCTGTGCCTGTGCTTCCAGGATAGCAGCCTGCTTCTTAGCTTCTGCAGCAAGGATAGTAGCTTCCTTCTCAGCAGTTGCTCTAAGAATCTTAGCTTCCTTCTCACCTTCTGATACAGTGATTGCTGCCTGCTTCTCACCTTCTGCTCTGATGATCTGCTCACGTCTTTCACGCTCTGCCTTCATCTGCTTCTCCATGGATTCCTGGATAGCTGCAGGTGGCA
>DGRT01000145.1 GCA_002391105.1 Lachnospiraceae bacterium UBA4381
CAGCAGAAGAAGGAAGGCGTTCTGGATAAGGCTGAGGAGCTTCGTGTAAGACTATCACAGATTGCAAGAGTAAAGGTAGATGTATCAGATAAATCGCCCGGTTTCAAGTTTGCAGAATGTGAGATGAGAGGTATCCCGCTCAGAGTAGAGATCGGACCTCGTGATATAGAGAATAATCAGTGCGTTCTGGTAAGACGTGATACCAGCGAGAAGATCACAGTATCACTGGATGAGCTGGAGGATAAGGTATCTGAACTTCTGGATACCATTCAGGCAGATATGCTGGAAGCAGCAAGAGCTCACAGAGACAGCCATACCTATGAGGCGAGAACCTGGGAGGAATTCGTAGATACAGTAGAGAATAGACCCGGATTCATCAAGGCTATGTGGTGTGGAGAAACCGAGTGTGAGGAGCATATCAAGGCAGAGACCGGAGCTTCAACAAGATGCATGCCATTTGAGCAGGAAACACTTTCAGACGTTTGTGTATGCTGTGGAAAACCGGCAAAGAAGATGGTTTACTTTGGACGTGCATACTAGTACACAGATTTTTGATTACGAAACAGCGTATCAGTATATCGATTCTTGAATAACGGGAACAAATGCTTACCTGAGAGTGCCGTTATTTTGCGACCAATGTAATAGTACTGGAAAATCTATAGCTTGTATTGGGATGGATATAATGTGGGGTGTGTATTATGAAGCAGATATTAATACAGTACGGTTCCGATGAAGAATTAGACATAAGACTTGGGGAAGTCAGGAAAGAGTTTGAAGCTGGCGGGTATAAGCATATACTCTTTCATATCTATAGTGGCATACTGGATGAGGAACTGCTTACATGTATTGCCGGCAAGATTGCGGGAGACTTTCCGGAGACTCACGTGGTAGGTACTGTATCAGCCGGTGAGATAATGGAAGCCAGACTTATGGATCGTGGAATACTTATATCAGTCATGCTATTTGTAAGTGCTGAGGTTCGTGAGCTCAGAATAGAGGATGTAAAGGGGCGAGAGTCAGAGGTAGGAAGGATAATTGCAGAGACTTCCACTGCTACTGAAGACCTGAAGGCGATAGAGCTTCTGATGCCGGGTACTGAGCTGAATACCAGGCTGATATTAGAGGAGATAAGCAGATGCGATGACTCCATAAAGGTATTTGGAGGTTATGCCGGCGGACATGATATGAATATTGGCGAGCACTATATATTTGACGAGAAGGGACTTAGCGATAACGCTGTATTTGCTCTGGGATATATAGGAAAGGACTTTCATATCGATGTAGATAAGTCGGTTGGATGGCAGACGCTGGGGCATCATTTTGAGGTGACAAAGGCGGATGAGAACAGACTGATAGAGATAAATAATCGTCCTGCCGTAGAAATATATGAGAAGTATCTCAGAATTAACAGAAATGAAAACTTTGCTGAGAATACCTTTGAATTTCCTTTGATAGTTAAGGTTGGAGGGGATGAACTGCTTCGTCATACTATAACTGTTGAAAAGGATGGAACACTTGATCTTGCCGGATATGTAACTGAGGGTATGTATATATATCTTTGCTATGGTAATCCATCACTTATAGTAGAGCAGGTCAACAAGAGACTGGACAGAGTGAGACAGTTCAGACCGGAGGCTATTCTTCTGTATTCCTGTTCTGTAAGAAAGTCATTCTGGGAAAAGTATGTAGATATGGAGATGGAGCCCTTTCAGGAGCTGGCAGAAACCGCAGGATTCCATACGTGGGGAGAGGTAAAGCGTAACCCGCTGACAAATGATGTACTGGAGTATAATATTACGCTGCTCTCCATCGCAATGAGAGAGGGAGATGCACCTGAGGGCGAGCTTCCGGAGGTTAAGATAAATGATTCTGTGCTCGAAGGACAGGCGTCGCTTATAAAGAGGCTTACACAGTTAGTTTCCGCAACAACTGTTGAGCTGCAGAATACCTACAGAAGTCTCGAAGAACTGAACAAGAAGCTGGTAAAGCTTTCAAACCATGACGCGCTTACGGGATTATATAATCGTAGAAGATTCGAGGAGATAGCTGATGAGGGTCTGGATACGATTGCTTCAGAGGGAAGGATTGCAAGTATGATAATGCTTGATCTGGACCATTTTAAGCTTGTAAATGATAACTATGGTCACGCGATTGGCGATTCGGTACTGATTGAATTCGCTGATATATTAAAAGAGACTGTCAAGAGTGTAGAAGGTGCTGCAGTAGGAAGATGGGGCGGAGAGGAATTTCTGATATATCTTCCGGATGTTGATAAGACAGGAGCGGCGGAATATGCGGAAAGGATACGAAAAGAAGTTGAGAGTCATATTTTTGCCGGAGTAAAGAGAACTATTACAACAAGTCTGGGTGTTATAACAACTGATGGCAAAGAGGATAAGCATGAAATGTTTATCAATGTTGATAATTCTCTATATGAAGCCAAAAAGAGAGGAAGAAACTGTTTTGTGCAATATGCACAATGAAAAAAGCATTTGGTTGACAATAATTAACATAAGATTTTTTTGGGGTTGTTGATAACTTAATCAACAACCCCTTTTAAATGGGGTTATAAACAAAGTTATCAACATTATCAACCTTTTTTTTGTAAACATAACATGGATTTCTTTTCAGGAAAAAGTTTTTAAATTTCGTGATTAGTCACAAACTTTTTTATTTATCAATTTGATTATTGACATTCAGAATAATAAAAAACCTGCGGAGGTCATCCGCAGATTTTTTATTATTAGAATCTATATTTAAGAATCTATATTTATTAGAACTCAGGTTCGATCAGTCCGTAGGTGTTGCCCTTTCTCTTATAAACAACACAAACCTCATTTGTTTCAGCATTTCTGAAAACGAAGAAATTATGTCCCAGAAGCTCCATCTGTACGCATGCATCTTCAGGATACATAGGCTTTACAGCGAATCTCTTGCTTCTGATGATCTGAATCTCATCATATTCTTCCTCGTCATCCTCTTCTAAGAAGCTGTCCTTAAGGAATGCAATGTCCTGATTCTGATCGATGATCTTCTTCTTATATCTTACAACCTGGCGCTCGATTATCTCAGCTACCATATCGATAGATACATACATATCATCGCTAACCTGCTCTGCTCTAACTATATGTCCCTTCATAGGAATGGTTACTTCTATCTTCTGTCTTTCCTTTTCAACAGAAAGAGTAACCTGTGCATTAGTGTCCTCCGTAAAAAACTTCTCTAATCTTCCAAGCTTATCATATATAGCCTGTTTTAAACCCTCAGTTACATTGATGTTTTTTCCACTTATAATATAGTTCATAAGCTGTTCTCCTTCTCGCTAGAATACACAAACAGTCGTACCCAACGACATTAATGTGCTTACGCTAGATTATAGCACATAAAAATACTGCTTTCAACAAAAGTGTTATAAGCAGGGCTATGCAAAAGTGTCGTAAGCAGGGTTATGTAGCTGACATGAGAAAAAACTTGCTAGCACTTTGTTTTGATGGTATAGTAGGTAGATGGTTTAGTTTAGGGTATTATACCCTGGATATCTGGGAGGAATTATGATTCTAGTTGACAAGCTGTTCGGTACATATAGTGACCGAGAACTTAAGAAAATTGAAAAGACTGTAGATGCAGTCATGGCACTGGAAGATAAGTACAGTAACAGAGAAGAATTTACAGATGACATGCTCAGAGCCAAGACGGACGAATTCAAGGCTGCTCTTGCTGATGGTAAGACTCTGGACGATATACTTGTAGATGCTTTTGCTGTTGTAAGAGAGGCTGCCTGGAGAGTACTGGGCATGAGACCTTACAGAGTACAGGTTATCGGTGGTATCATACTTCATCAGGGACGTCTTGCAGAGATGCGTACAGGTGAAGGTAAGACTCTTGTTTCTACCATGCCGGCATACCTGAATGCTTTGGAAGGAAAGGGTGTTCACATTGTAACCGTTAACGACTACCTGGCACTCCGTGATGCTGAGTGGATGGGCCGTGTGCATGAGTTCCTTGGACTTACTGTTGCGCCTGTACTTCAGAGCTATTCCAGAGAAGAAAGACAAAAGGCATATCAGGCGGATATTACATATATTACTAATAATGAGCTGGGCTTCGATTACCTGAGAGATAACATGGTAACCTACAAGGATCAGTTGGTTCAGCGTGGACTTCACTATGCTATCATCGATGAGATCGACTCTATCCTTATAGATGAGGCAAGAACACCTCTGATCATATCCGGTAGAGGCGGAAAGCCTACAGAGCTTTATAAGATATGTAACAACCTGGCTAAGCGTATGCAGAGAGGTACTGCTTCTACTGAGATAACCAAGGCTCAGGCTCTTATGGGAGAGCAGGTAGAGGAGGATGGAGATTATCTGGTAAATGAAAAGGATAACTTTATCGTATTTACTGAGCAGGGTGTAAAAAATATAGAGCATTACCTGGATATAACCAACCTTACTGAGCCGGAGCATATCGATGAATATCACTGTATGCTGCAGGCGGTCAGGGCTCATGCACTGATGCATAGAGATAAGGATTATATCGTAAAGGATGGCGAGGTTCTTATCGTTGATGAGTTCACAGGCCGTGTTATGCCGGGACGAAGATTCAGCGATGGTCTTCATCAGGCACTTGAAGCGAAGGAAGCGGAGTATGACAAGAGCATAAAGATTAATAGAGAGAATAAGACTCTGGCTACTATCACCTTCCAGAATTTCTTCAATAAATATGATAAGAAAGCGGGAATGACAGGTACAGCTCAGACAGAAGAGACTGAGTTCCGTGAGATCTACGGAATGGACGTAGTTGTTATTCCGCCTAACAGACCGGTTGCAAGAGATGACCAGAATGACTCGCTCTATGCAACAAAGCAGGACAAATATAATGCAGTTGTAAATGCAGTTGTTGAGGCACATGAGAGAAAGCAGCCTGTTCTTGTAGGTACCGCAAATATTGCAGTATCTGAGGAGCTGGATAAGATGCTTCAGAAGAGAGGTATCAAGGCAAATGTACTTAATGCCAAGCATCACGACAGAGAGGCTGAGATAGTTGCTGAGGCAGGACGTGTAGGTGCAGTCACTATTGCAACAAACATGGCTGGTCGTGGTACAGATATCGTTCTTGGTGGTAACCCTGAGAAGATGGCAGAGAAAATGCTGAAGGATAAGGGGATTACACTGGAAGAAGCAAGCGATGAAGAGCTGAAGGAAGCTCTGGCTGAGGCTAAGAAGATTGCCGAGGCAGAAGCTCCTCAGGTTAAGGAGCTGGGTGGTCTTAAGGTCATCGGTACTGAAAGACATGAGTCCAGACGTATAGATAATCAGCTTCGTGGTCGTTCCGGACGTCAGGGAGATCCCGGTGAATCCAAGTTCTATCTGTCACTGGAGGATGATCTTCTGAGACTCTTCGGTGCCGAAAGAACTATGGAAACCCTTAAGAGATTAAGCGGAGATGAAGGCGGCGAGATCATAGAGAACAGAATGGTTACCAAGGCTATCGAGACTGCTCAGAAGAGACTTGAGTCTAACCATTATGGAGTAAGAAAGAGTCTGCTGGAGTATGATCAGGTCAATAATGAACAGCGTGAAGTAATCTATGCTGAGAGACGTAAGGTGCTTGATGGCGAGAACATGCATGATACTGTTCGTGAAATGATCGGCGAGACAGCAGAGAAGTTCATAGGTAAGTTCGTATCAGATGAGATCGAACCATCAGAGTGGGATATCAAGAGTCTTACCAGAGAGATAGCCAGAACCATGCCTCCTCAGAGAGAGGACAAGGTTGTAAAGCTTGAGCCGACAGATGAAGAAAAGAACAGCGGTAATGCTGCTGAATATACAGAAAGAGTTAAGGCTGAGATATTAGATGCATTTGAAACCTTCTGTGAGGATGTCTATGAAGATGAAGATCAGCTTCAGGACTTTGAACGAATGATGATCATGAGGGCTGTCGATTCCAAGTGGATGGAACAGATAGATGACATGGAGCAGCTTCGTCAGGGTATCGGTCTTCAGGGATATGGTAACAGAGATCCAGTAGTCGAATACAAGATGGCCGGCTTTGAAATGTTTAATGAGATGATCGCTTCTATCAGGGAGCAGGTTGCATTTAACATGACTCATTTCAGACCTCGTCCAAAGGAGGAGGCTGTCAGAGAACAGGTAGTCAAGGAAACAGGAACTAACAAGGACGATACTGTTGTTAAGGGACCAAAGGTCAACAAGACCAAGAAGATCGGAAGAAATGATCTGTGTCCATGTGGCTCAGGAAAGAAATATAAGAACTGTC
>DGRT01000074.1 GCA_002391105.1 Lachnospiraceae bacterium UBA4381
TCAGTTGCGCTACCAACTGCGCTACGGAAGCATTTGCTGTATTAATTTTGTCAGCTAGAAGATTATAACATATCATTTTTTTATAAACAAGTGCAGATTGAGAAGATGAATACGACAAGTGTAGATTGAACAGATGAATATGACAAGTGCAGGCTGAACAGATGAATATGACAAGTGCAGGTTGAACAGATGAATGTGATAGTCTGGAATAATCGTTTGGCTATAGTCGGGAATAATATTTTGGAAAATGATTGTATTGACGGTCGGGATATGATATTAGAAAGAAGTATATGGTATTGGAAGTAGAAGGACATAACATGCGTATTATAGATTTTCATACTCACACATTTCCGGATAAGATTGCTGCTCCGGCACTGGATAGTCTGCAGAAGGCAAGTGAGTCCAGAGCACATACTGACGGAACTAATTCGGATCTAAGGAGATCCATGGAGAAGGCAGGAGTGGAGGTTTCGATAGTTCTACCGGTTGTAACCAATCCGGACAAAGCATCTTCCATGAATAATTATGCCGCCCGTATAAATGAGGATTTTGACTCTACAGGTATATATTCCATAGGGGGAATACATCCTCTTACACCGAATCTGAAGGCTGTACTTAAGGAGGCGGCGGAGCTTGGATTAAAGGGTATAAAGCTGCACCCGGATTATTATGGTATAGCCTTTAATGATATCAGGATGAAGAGAGTTATTGATATAGCTTCAGAGCTTGGACTTTTTGTCATTACTCATGCCGGAATGGATATAGGGTTGTATCCGCCGATCTGTTGTACGATAGATTCGATAATTGATGTAATAGAGGATGTAAGACCACGTACCCTGGTTCTGGCACATATGGGAGGCTGGATGAACTGGGAAGAGGTGACGGAGAGACTTGCACCGGTTGTTAAGGAGTATTCTTCTTCGCAAGGACAGATATTCCTGGATACTGCATTTTCCATAGGTGAGATAGAGTGGCTGGATAAAGCCCGTCACAAGTCTTATCATCAGATGTCGGATGATCAGTTCAGAATAATGGTAAGAGAGTTCGGATATGACAGGATACTTTTTGCAACGGATTCGCCCTGGGCTGACCAGAAGGACTATGTGGACCGGATGAATAATATGGGACTAAGCCGGGAAGAGCTTGAATATATCTATCATAAAAATGCAGAGTCAATACTTGGATTATAGTTAAGAGGAATGGGGACAATGGAATATAATTTTTTTGCAACTATTTCGAGAATGAAATATATCAACAGATGGGCACTTATGAGGAATTCCAGAGAGGAGAATCTGAGTGAGCATAGTCTTGAGGTTGCTATGATAGCCCATGTGCTGTGTGTGATATCTAATAAGAGGTATGGTCATGAGCTGAATGCTGACAGAGCTGCACTTATCGGACTATACCATGACAGCTCTGAGATAATAACAGGAGATATGCCAACTCCGGTTAAGTATTATAATCCTGATATTCAGGATGCTTATAAGCAGATAGAAACTATTGCTGAGTACAAGCTTCTGGAGAAGCTTCCTAAGGATCTAAGACCTGAGTATGAGGAAATATTTAAGGGGAGCGGCACTCAGGATGATAAATACATGAGACGTCTGGTTAAAGCGGCTGATAAGCTTTCTGCCTATATTAAGTGCATAGAGGAGGAGAAGGCTGGAAATACAGAGTTCTCCACTGCAAAGAAAACTATAGAGAGAGCACTGGAGAAACTGAGCCGGGAGCTTCCGGAGGTAAAAGATTTTATGGAGGAGTTTCTTCCTGCATATGGCAGGACACTGGATGAGCTTACGTAGCCTGCATTCGGGAGAACACTGGATGAACTTACGTAGCCTGCATTTGGGAGAACACTGGATGAGCTTACATAGCCTGCATCCGGGAGAACACTGGATGAGCTTACGTAGCCTGTGTCTTGCAGAACAGAATCAGTTCAGCGATTGCATGACCTGAATAATTATATTATATAAATGACAGTTTTATTGAAATATAAGTCTGTATATGGTACTATTTTCTATGTGGGTGTTTACAAAAATGTATAAAATAGAGAGGGTATCTGTATATGGAAAAAAAGTTTACGAATATGAGGGATATAGCAAGAAGCTTTTCAAGTGCTATGAATCTTCTTCGTCCTGAAACAGACAAGCTTCATCAGAGAGTGGCATATCTTGCCTACAATATTGCAAGAGAAATGGATTACAGTGAAGAAGATCTGAAGGAAATGCTGTATGCCAGTGTCCTATATGATGTAGGAATAGTTCTGATGCCGGAAAGAGGTGCAGATAAGGAAAGATATACCTTTAAAGAGCTGGCAGGTGCCGGACTGGGTATTATCGGGGATGTTCAGAGACTAAAGCCTGTCTGTGAGATAATGAGAGCTGCAGATCCAGAGTGGGAGACTTCAGAGGATCTGTTTGGTATGGACAGATACAAAAAGTTTGGTGAGATCATAGAGGTGGCTGATAAGATTGCCTTTATGCTTGATCCAAAGGATGCTGCCCTTAATCAGGTAGAGGATATCAGCATGGCTGTTCAGGATATGGCTTCAGAGGGCATAAGTAATGATGTAATTGAGGCTTATCTTAGATTTGCTGAAAAGGATTACGTATGGATGGAGGTGCTTCATCAGCCTGAGCTATTCCTGAATTATATTCCGAATATTAATACGGTGACGCTTGATGATATGATCGAGATGGCAAAGTTCATGTCACGTATTATAGATTTTAGAAGCTCATATACTGCTATGCATTCATCAGGTGTTGCGGTTACTGCGGTAAGACTTGCTGAAATCATGGGTATGTCCGAGGATGAATGTAAGAAAATGATGATAGCAGGCTATCTTCATGATATCGGAAAGCTGAAGGTTCCCAAGAGCGTTCTTGAGAAGAATGATAAGCTCTCGGATTCTGAGTTCAATATTGTTAAGGAATATGCTTATTATACAAGTATTCTTCTTCAGAACATTGCAGGATTTGAACAGATAGGAAAATGGGCAGCCCTTCACCATGAGAAGCTGAATGGTTATGGCTATCCTTTCAGACTAAAGGCAGACGATATACCTATGGGAGCGCGTATAATAGCGATTGCCGATATATTTTCAGCGGTTGCAGAAATCAGAGCTTATCGTAGCGGTATGTCCAAGGATGAGGTTATTGCAACATTACAGCAGAATGTTGAGACAGGTGCTATGTCAGGTTATATCGTAGATATACTTATTAAGAACTACGACAATATATTTGCGGTACGTGATGATGTAGTACGTAAGGAAGGCGCAAGATACTATGCATCAGTTGTGGATGTAGATGAGTAAAGCGGTAAAGATACTTTTGAAACTGCAATTTCAGGCAGACGTTTTCGGCATTAGTCCGGTTGTTTTGCGAATGATGTAATGGTAATTGATACAAGTTATATATAAACTCCTGTCACCCGGTGGCGGGAGTTTTTTGCTGTTATAGTTAAGTGATCATTAAATTATCATTCGCGATTTATCACATTAAAGCGATAACGCATTGACGCAACAGATAATTTGATGTAGTATAGGTAGAGTCAGATAATCAGGCAGTGTTTTGAGTGGTATGTAACCTGAAGTGGCTATTTGACTGGATTTACCAGATTAAGCTAGGAGGATAGGAAGATGCCTATTACAAAATTGCTAGAGAGAAATGCAGAGCTTTATGCAAATGATATAGCTCTTGTTGAAGTAAACCCTGCTATAACAGAAGTCAGAAGGGTAACCTGGAGAGAATATGAGCTGATGGAACCCAATCCCAAGGCTCCATACAGAAGAGAGATAACCTGGAGTGTATTTAACGAGAAGGCTAACAGATTTGCCAATCTTCTGTTAAGCAGAGGAATCAAGAAGGATGATAAAGTGGGAATCCTTCTTATGAACTGTCTTGAGTGGCTGCCGATATATTTTGGTATTCTTAAGACAGGTGCTATAGCTGTGCCTCTTAATTTCAGATATGACGCAGATGAGATAGAATATTGCGTAGATCTTGCAGATGTAGATATTCTTGTATTTGGTCCGGAATTTATAGGTCGTGTTGAGGAGATAGCAGAAAAGATATCCCGTAACAGACTGCTGTTCTACGTTGGTGAGAACTGTCCTTCTTTCGCAGAAGACTATAATGAGATGGTTGCCAATTCCAGTTCTGTCACACCTGATATAGAGATTTCTGATGAAGATTATGGTGCAATATACTTTTCATCAGGAACCACAGGCTTCCCTAAGGCGATACTTCATAAGCATAAGTCGCTGATGCACAGTGCCAAGGTTGAGCAGGCTCATCATGGTCAGCAGAAGGATGATGTATTCCTCTGCATCCCGCCTCTTTATCATACAGGTGCGAAAATGCATTGGTTTGGATCGCTTATCTCAGGAGGAAAGGCTGTTCTTCTGAAGGGAACCAAGCCGGAGTATATACTTGATACGGTCAGCAGAGAGGGCTGTACTATCGTATGGCTTCTGGTTCCATGGGCACAGGATCTTCTGGTTGCTCTTGAAAGCGGTAAGCTGTCAAAGGAGAACTATAAGCTTGACCAGTGGAGACTCATGCATATAGGTGCCCAGCCGGTACCTGCCAGTCTTATAACCAGATGGAAGGCTATGTTCCCGAATCATGATTATGATACAAACTATGGTCTGTCAGAATCTATCGGACCGGGCTGTGTACATCTTGGAATAGAGAATATCGATCATGTAGGAGCTATCGGAGTTCCCGGATATGGCTGGGAAACAAAGATTGTGGCAGAGGACGGACATATAGTAGATAAAACGGACAGTGACTCAGTCGGTGAGCTTTGCGTAAAGGGCCCCGGAGTTATGACCTGCTATTACAAGAATGAAGAGGCTACAAAGGAGTGCATCAAGGACGGATGGCTCTATACCGGAGATATGGCAAAATACGATGAGGATGGCTTCATATGGCTGGTAGACAGAAAGAAGGATGTCATCATCAGTGGTGGTGAGAATATCTATCCGGTTCAGATAGAGAGCTTCATCATGAAGAATCGTAAGGTTCAGGATGTTGCTGTAATCGGTATAGGAGATGCAAGACTCGGAGAGATTTCGGCAGCCATCATTCAGCTTAAGGAGGGTGAAGAGTGTACAGAGGAAGAAATGAATAACTTCTGTCTGGAGCTTCCCCGCTATAAGAGACCTCGTAAGATTATATTTGCAAATGTACCAAGAAATGCAACAGGAAAGATCGAGAAGCCGCTTCTGCGTGAAATGTATGGAGCAAAGAATCTCGTTGATAAGGAAAATCGAAACTAATTGTGCAATTTTTCAAAAGATGCCCCACAAAGCTAATGTTTTGTGGGGCACTTTACATAATATTTGTTAAAAGTAACCAAAATTATATAAAATGCACAAAAACACTATCACTATTTGTTAAATTATGCTAAAATATACATGGTTAGAGAAAGTTTAACTGTGAATATGATTTATAAAACACTGATTGCTCATGCGTAGGGGGATTCAGTGATGAGCCGGTTTAGCCGGTATAATTTGGAAGGTATTTGGGTGTGCCGTACGTAATCGGAAAGAGTCTGTCAGACCAAAGTTTGGGGAAGGTGGTCTGTCAGGCTCTTTCTCCTTTATAAAAATATCATGTTGTGATATAGTGTCAAAGGACCTGATGTAAATGTAGTTGGAGGGAATATGGATGCTTGTAGCTGATAATCTTGTAAAGACTTTTTCCAAAAGAACAGAAAAAGGCAGGCGTATAGAATTTAATGCTGTAGATGGTATATCCCTCAAGGTGAGTCCCGGAGAAATAGTCGGTATATTAGGTCCGAATGGAGCGGGAAAGACTACATTTCTCAGAATGCTTGCTACATTAATGAATCCCACCTCCGGAAAGGTTTACATAACGCATGATAAGGAGCAGGACTGGGAAAAGAATATAGCAGTAAATCCTGCTAATGATTCAGAAGCTGCTAAAGCTCATGATGATACTTCAAAAAATGAACTGATAACTGATCCTCTCAAGATAAAGGAATGTATCGGCTATCTGTCCGGAAATACAAAGCTCTATGGCAGGATGTATGTTCGTGAGATGCTGGAGCTGTTTGCAGGTCTTTATGGTATGCCTGAAAGCAGGATAAAGGACAGGGTTAATGAGGTGGAGAGTCTGCTGGGGTTATCTGATTTTATTGATAACAGGATAGAAAAGCTTTCTACAGGCCAGACACAAAGGGTATCTATAGCCAGGTGCATAGTGCATGATCCGGATATCTATATATTTGACGAACCCACGCTGGGGCTGGATATTATCAGCAGCTCGGCTATTATCGAATTTATGAAACAGGAAAAGCTAAAGGGTAAAACAGTCGTTTACTCAACTCATTACATGGAAGAAGCAGAGTATCTCTGTGACAGGATAATAATGCTGGATAAAGGGCGTCAGATCACGAATTTGAGCCCGGAGAAGCTGAAGCAGGAGACAGGAACCTCTAATATGCGTGAAGCCTTCTATGAAGTGATAAGAAGGGAGGGCATGGCAGATGAGGATTAAGGTTGTAAAGCTTCTGTTAAAGAAGGAGTTGCTGGATGTATTTCGTGATCATAAGGCGGTCATCATGCTCGTGCTGGTTCCGCTTCTGGTTTATCCGCTGATATTCTTCTCAGCATTTGGTGTTATGACACTGATTCAGAAAAGTATTAATGAGACAGAGTACAGAGTCCTTCTGGATACAGATGATGGTGGTTTACTGGAGGAGCAGATAAGGCTATATAATCAGAAAAATCTGGAGGCGGGTGAAGAAAGTACAGAACAGCTCCTGGTGGTACATAAGAGCTTTTCGGGACTGGATGATGTTGATGAACTGCTCCAGAATGAAGAAATAGATGTATATGTTACTTCCGAAATGTCTTCAGATGGAAGAATAACCTATAGTACAAGATATGTATCTTCTATTACATCTTCTAATTATGGAGAAATAGAACTGAAGGAAGTTCTGGATGAGCTTTCGGATAAACAGACAAGAGAAATGATAGATGATGCGGGGCTGGATTCTGAAAGCATCATGGATCCATTTGACATAGAAAGAAATAATATAGCCAGCACCGAACAGTCAGCCGGCAGCATACTTGGAATGATTCTGCCCTTTATGATGATAATAAGTCTCCTGATGGGAACCATGTATCCTGCTATTGATACTACTGCAGGGGAGAAGGAAAGAGGGACGCTGGAAACACTTCTGACTATGCCGGTTAAGAATCATGAGATTATTATGGCAAAGTTCCTTACGGTAGCTATAATGGGAATCATTTCGGCACTTCTTAACCTGCTTTCTATGGGGATCATGGTTGCATATCTTATAAGGGTTGTAAGTCTTGGCTCAGATACTCTGGGGTTTGATATATCCGGCTTTCATGTAGCAACCTTTATTCCTGCCAGTATAGTTACCATTCTGGCGGTGTTTGCATTTTCACTTTTTATATCAGCAGTAACTATGTGTGTGGCTGCATTTGCCAGATCCTATAAGGAGGCAAATAATTATATTACCCCGGTTACTCTGGTAGTAATGATGACAGCATATATAGGATTTATTCCAAATGTGGAGCTGAGTTCAGGTATGGCTATGGTGCCGGTTGCCAATATATGCCTTCTTATCAAGAATCTGCTGCTTTTCAAGACAGACATGGGAACAGTTCTGATAGTGCTGCTCAGTAATGTAATCTATTCCGGATTTGCCGTTCTGTTTCTGGGAAGGATATATAATTCTGAAGAGATACTTTTTGATGAGGGCGGCAGCAATCTGTCGCTGTTCCAGAGAAGGAAGAATATGAAGGCAGGTGGTACTCCTACCGCAGCAGATGCGTGGTTTGTGGTATGTCTGGTACTTATAATTTATCTGTATCTTGGATCGCTGCTTCAGATGAAATATGGTCTGAGGGGAGTGCTGTACAGTCAGCTCCTGGTGCTGATTATACCTCTTATAGTGGTTATATATACAAAATGTGATATAAGAAAGACCTATAGTCTGAGAAAGTTCAGCGCTCTTGATCTGATAGCGGCTTTGCTGCTTTTTGCAGGAACATTTATAGTGGAAAGTACCATTTCCAGTTTTCTATATACTTATTTCAAGGAAGATTTTGATTCCATGAATAGTGGTCTCACGGATATTCTTATGAATAAGAGTATTGCGGTAATGTTTCTGGTGGTGGCTATAGCTCCGGCTATATGTGAAGAGCTTATGTTCAGGGGCTTTATACAGTCAGGTTTTGGCAGGTCATATAAGCCTGTGACTACAATCATACTTGTTTCACTCATTTTCGGAGCTTATCATACAAGTCTGATCAGGTTTCTGCCTACGGCATTGCTTGGAGCCTGCTTTGCTATTATAACCTACTACAGTAAAAGCATTATTCCGGGTATGCTGATGCACTGTTTTAATAATAGTGTGGCGGTTATACAGATGAATTATCCCGGATGGCTGGAGCAGACATTTCCCCTTATATTTGAAGAGGAGCCGACTGTTCTCAGTTCAGTCATACTGGCAGTAATAGGAATACTTCTAATATATGGAGGTATGATGATATTCATACATAAAAAGAATATTTTCAAAAAGGATTTTCAAAAAGAAAATGATATAAAAGATAATTGATATTAAGAAAGATAGTTTAAAGTGAGAGATAGATACGACAATAAAGACAGATACGACAATATAGATGGCTACGACGATATTGATAGCTTCGATGATACAGACGGCTTTGACGATATAGACAGCTACGACGATATTGATAGTTTCGATGATACAGAGAGCTACGACGATATAGACAGATTTGATGAAAGAACCCAATATGGTGACAGGAATCAGTACAGCAGAAGGGTCAGGCAGGAACATAGAACCGGAGCCGGCAGCAGTAATCGGCAAAGTAGTAATGTGAGGCGTAGCCGGAGAGACGAATATGCCGGCAGGAGTCAAGCGGCTGGCAGAAAAAAACGCACTCGTGAAGCCGGATATGACAACCCAAAACGCACTCGCGAGGCTGGATATGACAACAAAGAACGGTACAGTAATAATGAACAGCTAATAAGGAAATTAAGGACGCTTGAGAGAAGAGTCGGAATGCTGTGGATATTCCTTATAATAATTACGATATGTGCTATAATAGGAATAGTTGTTACTAATATAAACCGTATAAAGGGAACTCCTCTTGATTCGTCAGTGATTCTAAGCGAAAAAAGGAAGTTCATAGTAACAACGGATGAGAGCCTGTTCGGCGAATATGGCAGTATGGCTGAGTATAGTGAGGCAAATTATATTAATTATCTTGGACATGCTTATATATTGATAGGAACCTACCCGGATTGTGATTATGTGAAGATAAGTCCAAATGTAGCAAGAAATGATTATAACTGGAATACAGATTTTTATGTTGGAGAGGGTGATCTTTATTATAACTACTTTAAAGACGGCGAGGCTCGTGGAAAGATTGCCATAGATGTATCTGAGTTTCAGAATGATATAGAGTGGGACAAGGTGAAGTCTGCCGGAATAGACATAGCTATAGTCCGTGTGGCATACAGAGGCTATGGAAACGGTGTCATAAAGGATGATTCAAAGGCTGAGTACAATATGAAGGGCGCTAAGGAAGCCGGGCTGGATCTAGGAGTATATTTCTTCTCTTCGGCAGTTAATCGTGAAGAGGGAATAGAGGAAGCCAAATATACTCTGAGTAAGATCAAGGGAATGGATGTAACAGAGCCTGTTGTAATAGATACAGAATACATTCTTGAAAGTCCTGATGCCAGATCAAATGTTATATCAGTGGAGGAGAGAACAGACGCTGTTGTGGCATTTTGCGAAACCATAGAGGAGGCTGGATATACGCCGATGATATATGCCAGCAGGGATCATTTTCTGTTCTATCTTGATCTGGATAGAATAGGAAAATGGGAGTTCTGGCTTGCATCTTATGATACGCCTGTTTTTCCGTATCATACAGAGGGATATCAGTATTCTCCATATGGCTACGTGGATGGGATTCAGACCTATGTGGATCTGGATGTATGGATGAGACCGGATGAATAAAAGCTTTGTGTGGTGCTTGGAATGAGGAGTGTATTCGGAGTTGACTGTAAATAGTAACGATAAAGCTATAAAAAATGAATAGCTACATAATATGAATAGTTACAAAATGTGACTAGCAAAAAATATGAAAACGGAGGTTATTAATATGTGGTACGAGGAGTCGGTATTTTATCAGATATATCCGCTGGGATTCTGTGGGGCGCCATTTGAGAATGATGGAGTGCTTACCTCCAGGATACTTAAGGTTATAGACTGGATACCTCATATAACAAAGCTTGGAGCAAATGCTATATATTTCTCCCCTGTATTTGAATCTGATACACATGGATA
>DGRT01000096.1 GCA_002391105.1 Lachnospiraceae bacterium UBA4381
AGAACTATACTGACACTTATATTCTATGCTCCTTCAATCTGCGGTAATGCGTATATGGTATGGCAGCTCATACTTTCCAGTGACAGATACGGATATCTGAACGGTATTCTTATAAGTCTTGGAATCATAGATGAACAGAAGCTGTGGATGCAGGACGCAAAGCTTATACTTCCCTGCCTGATAGTTGTCCAGCTCTGGTTATCACTTGGTACAGGATTTTTGTCATTTATAGCCGGTCTTCAGACAGTTGATAAGTCACTCTATGAAGCGGCAGCAATAGATGGTATCAAGAACCGCTGGCAGGAGCTGTGGTATGTAACACTTCCGGCTATGAAGCCTCAGCTTATGTTTGGTGCTGTTATGCAGATTACCCAGTCCTTTGCAGTAGCTGATATATCCATACAGCTTGCCGGTAATCCATCGGTCAATTATGCAGGTGCAACAGTAGTTACCCACCTGCTGGACTATGGTTCAACGAGATTTGATATGGGTTATGCTTCGGCGATAGCAACAGTTTTGTTCCTTCTGATGGTAGGAACCAATAAGCTGGTACAGAGATTACTTAGAAGGGTAGGTGAATAATATGGCAAAGAGAAACTACCCTAATATAAAGGACAGAATCCGTGAGGCAGGTTTAGACAGTATCGTTCATGATCCTGATATGAATATCGAAATCTATGAGGAGTTTGTTGAAGGACGTGAGGAGGAACCGGACGACGACTATGATGAATTCGATGAGGATTATGATGATTCATATGACAGTACAGCTTCAGAAGAAGAGGGCATATCGTCTGTAAAGTTTACTGCTGCAAAGCCTGAGACGGGGAAAGAAACAGAAGAAAATGCTGTGACAGAGTCTGAGGACAGTTCTGTGTCAGAAGCAGTTGTCGGAGCTGAAGTAAAGGCTCTTAAAGAGAAGATTGCAAGAGAGGCAGAGGAACGTGCCAGAGAGCAGGCGGAGAAAACTGTTACCTACGAGGAACTCAGAAAGAAAGTCAGAGCCAGAAAAGCTGAGGAAGAAGCAAATATTCCTAAGGAGATAAAGAGGCTCAGAAAGAAGAATAAGGACAAGGAACCTCAGGGACCTGTAGAGCATAAGCCTGCTATTCCTGATGAGGATCCGGATGCTGTAGTGGCTATGCTTTCCAAAAAGCATTATAAGCAGAAGAAGGTTAATCGTTCTGTTGCAGGAAATGGAATACTGTTCTTTATCATGATCATTTGCGGTATATTCATGTCCCTGCCGCTGGTTATGATAGTCAATAACTGTCTTAAGCCTCTGGATGAGATATTCCAGTATCCGCCTAAGGTGTTTGTACGAAATCCTACTCTGGAGAACTTCACAGATCTGTTCATCATAATGAATGACAGCTGGGTACCATTTTCCAGATATATACTTAACACTATAATCATTACAGGACTTGGAACCTTTGGACATGTAATAGTTGCATCCCTTGCGGCTTATCCGCTTGCAAAGCATGAGTTTCCGGGGAAGAAGATACTCTTCAATATGGTAGTCCTGTCGATGATGTTCTCGTGGACAGTAACACAGATACCTAACTACATGATCATAAGCTGGCTTCATATCAACAATACATATCTGGCGCTTATACTTCCGGCATGGCAGTATGGTATGGGACTGTATCTGATGAAGCAGTTTATGGAACAGCTCCCTACATCACTTATGGAGTCTGCAAGACTGGATGGTGCCAGTGAATATCAGATTTTCTGGAGGATAGTGATGCCAAATGTTAAGCCTGCCTGGCTGACACTTGCCATATTCCAGTTCCAGCAGATGTGGGGCAATACAGGAGCTATGTTCCTGAGAGATGAGCAGCTTAAACCGATGCAGTTTGCTCTTCAGCAGATTGCAGCAGGTGGTACAGCCAGAGCAGGAGCTTCGGCTGCAGTTACATTTATCGTTGCGGCAGTGCCGATCATATTCTTCCTGGCCTGCCAGAGTAATGTACTTGAGACAATGACAACCTCCGGCATGAAAGAATAATAAAGAATAATTCGATATTATTCAGTGGAGTGATTCAAAGGAGTAATTCGAAGAGGTAATTCGAATATGAAGAAAGAAAGCAGGTTTAGTAATAAAAAACTGAATAAAATGTTCTCAAAGCTTCTTGCTGCCGGTATGTCACTGTTTGTTCTTCTGGGTTCCGGCATATATGTAAATGCAGAAGATGAGATTCCCTATGATACCTATAATTATAATTACTGGGAGTATATAGTTAAGACTCCTGCTGCATATGTTCCGGATGGAATAGTAACTGCACAGTCGCTTGATACAAAGAGCTTCAGTGCCCCTCAGGATATCTGTGTTTCTGATGCCGGAGAGGTCTATGTGGCAGATACGGGGAATAACAGAATAGTAGTCATGGATCAGGCTATGACCAAGGTAAACAGAATAATCGAGAGCTTTGATAATAATGGTACTGAGGATACCTTTAATGCTCCTTACGGAGTGTGTGTATCTGAGAATAATCAGCTTTATATAGCCGATTCAAATAATGCGAGAGTAGTTGTACTTACACCGGAGGGGGACTTCGTTAAGATCATCGACAATCCTCAGTCAGAGATTCTTGATGACGGCTTCGCCTTTGTTCCTCTCAAGGTCACTGTGGACTATGCAGACAGAGTATATGTTATCAGTAAGGGTGCATTTGAAGGAATACTTGTATTTGAAAGCACGGGAGACTTCACAGGATATTTTGGAACTATCGAGGTCAAGATAACTCCGTGGGAGAAGTTCTGGAGAAGATTTGCCTCCAAGGAAGAGCGCAGCAATCAGCAGCTCTATATCCCTACTGAGTTTACAGGAATAGACGTAGACAGCGGTGGATTCATCTATGCCTCCAATATTGATTCGGAGGGAATCCAGGCGGTTCGTCGTCTCAATCCACAGGGTAAGGATGTTATCCAGAAGGGTGAAAATGGAAATGTTGGCGGCGATGTTCGATGGAGTCTGTATGGTGATTACGGTGGAGCTAGTGAGATAACTGATGTTGTATATAGAGGTAAGGGTATCTACTCACTTCTGGACAGAAAGAGAGGGCGTATCTTTACATATGATAAGGAAGGAAATCTCCTATATATATTCGGCGGACTTGGCTTCCAGAAGGGAACCTTTATGACGCCGGTTGCCATCGAGGCAATAGGTGATGAGATACTTGTTCTGGATGCTGAAAGGAATTCCATCCTGAAGTTCAAGGAAACTAATTATGGTACTCTTATAAATGATGCTGTAGGTCTCAGATTTGATGGTGATGAAACTCTTGCCATAGATAAGTGGAAAGAGGTTCTGAAGCTGGATGAGAACAATGAGCTTGCCAATAATGGTATAGGTAAGGCTTATCTTACAGCAGGCGACAACGAGCAGGCAATGAAATATTTTAAGCTCGGAATGAACAGGAAGTATTATTCTATAGCATTTAAGAGATATAGAAACAATATCCTTGCTGAAAATATGAGTGTCATCATGACAGTACTGATAGTAGTTATAGCTGCCTTTGTTATTGGTAACAAAATATATGCCAGGAAAAAGGGTAAGAAGAAACAGGAGGGACTGCTATGATGAAGAGATTACTCTCCATGGATAAATGGAAATATGCCTTTTATACAGTAAGTCATCCTGCTGATGGTTTCTATGAGATAAGACACAGAGACAGAGGCTCCGTTCCTGTAGCCATTATACTGGTCATCATATTCTCCGTAGCATTTTCCATAAACCGTATGTCGGCAAGCTTTATCGTAAATGATATAGAACCCGGAACAGTTGATTCGCTTAAAGAGCTTGTAGCGGTTCTCATGTTCTATCTGCTGATATGTGTAGGTAACTGGTCCGTCACATGCCTTATGGAAGGTAAAGGAAGGCTTAAGGATATAGCTATAGCGGTTGGTTATTCTACGATACCAGCTATGGTATGTATAGCACTTGGTACCATTATCAGTCAGTTTCTGGCTCAGGATGAAGGTGCATTTTACTATATGATAGTCGGAGTGGGAATAGCATATACCTGCTTCATGCTTCTGATCGGAGTCATGACAGTACATAATTTCTCACTTGGAAAAACACTTGTTACTATATTCCTGACACTTGTTGCGATACTTTTGATCATCTTCATAGTTATGCTGTTCTTTGATCTGATCAATCAGGTATTCAGCTTTATCAGGAGTATCTATCAGGAACTTGTTTACAGAGCATAGGAGGCGAGTCTAGTGGGTAAAAGCAGACAACAGAAAAAAGAGCTGAAATCCCTTGGCCTGGACAAGAAGAAACGTCGTAAGATGTCCCCTCTTGCTAAGATTGCTCTGGGAGTTATAGCTCTTATAGCGGTTATAATGATCGCGAGACATCTGATAAAGTTTACGTTTTACAATGAATACAGGCAGTACTTAACGGATTATGAATATACTGAGGGCAGCTCCTTCAAGGCTTTAAAGGACAGTGATCCCAAGGTAGAGGGAATGAAGCTGGCTGCTGAAAATGATAATCTGAAGCTCTATGTGGATACAGCTACCGGATATTTTGCTGTTTATGATAAGAGAAATGATACAGTTACCTATAGTAATCCTGTGGGACTTGAGGAGGATGCTATAGCCAATGAAGCCAATAAGAGCTATATGAGAAGTCAGTTAGTAGTAGAATACTACAATACACAGAGACTTGAGAGTCTGTTTGATTCCTACAATTATGCTGCACGGCTGGAACAGATAGAGGCTGAGAGTATAGAAAATGGTGTTCGTATCATGTACTCTCTGGGTGACAAATCAGCATCAACCGGTATAGTTCCACTTACGATCAGTAAAGAAGCGCTGGATAAGGTTATAGCTGCTCTTGATGATAAGGGTGCTGAGTATGTCAGAAAGAAGTTCAAGGCAAGAGCTGATGATGAGGGAATCTACGACATACTTGAATCAGCCTCCAAGGGTGCTTCCCAGATACGAAATCTGAATGAGTATTTTGAAGAGGCGGGCTTTACCAGTGAAGACTATATGCGGGAAATGACAGAAGCCGGTCTTGAGGATGCGATGCCAATATCCTTTGATATACCACTGGATATCACTATAAACGATGATTATCTTCAGGCGAGTATATATATGAAGGGAATCCAGGAGAATGGCGGCGGTGCTATTCACCGTATCCAGATGCTTAACTTCTTTGGCGCAGCAACGAAGGAAGAGGAGGGATATATCCTTGTTCCTAACGGCTCCGGTTCCATCATTTATTTCAATAATGGTAAGGCGAAGGTTACTTCGGGAAATGATTATTCGGAGAATATATATGGTATAGATCCCATGCTTGCAGACTATACTGTTCGTGAAAATACAGAAAACGCAAAGCTGGCACTGTTTGGAATCTTCAGAGAAAACAGCGGGATATTTGCCACTATAGAAGATGGTGCTTCACTTGCAAATGTTACCGCAAATGTTTCGGGTGAAGTAAATGAATATAATAATGTATATACGACCTTTACCTTAAGAGGTGATGATAAGCTGTCGATGTTCGGTACAACGGGAAGCGAGGCTGATCTTCCGATAGTTGAGCCGGATTACTATGATTCACCACTTACTGTACGATATACATTCCTTACAGATGAATACAAGGGCTATTCAGGAGCCGCAAATTATTACAGAAACAGACTCTTTGCAGAGGGTAAGCTCTCTCAGAAGGAAGAGTCCGGTGATATCAAGATGTACTATGATGTTCTTGGAGGAGTGGAGAGAAGAAAGTTCTTCCTGGGAACACAGTACAGAGGACTCTTTGCAATGACATCCTTCTCGGATGCAGAGGAGATGTCCAATGATTTGAAGACAGCCGGAGTTACCAATCAGGTAATGAACTTCCAGGGCTGGAGCCAGGGCGGTTATTACCATGATGTACTCAGTAAGGTAAGAGTACCGTTAAAGCTTGGAGGAAAGTCCGGACTTGAGGATCTGAGCAGCACAGTGGAATCAAATGGTGGAAGCTTCTATGTGGACGCAGCGTTCCAGAAGGTAACACTTGTAAGCTCAAGATATTCAGATAATAATGAAACCTCCCGTTATTACGGAACAGGCTATGTAGCAGAATTCGGACTGGTTAACCCGACTACACTGAGGCAGACATCAGGACTTGGATATGAAGAAAATCATTTCCTGCTTATATCTCCGAAGTTTCTGGTTAAATATACAGGCAGATTCGCTGACAGGATTCAGGACTATGATGTAACGGGAATATCACTCAGGGATCTGGGCGATGAGCTTCATTCAGACAAGAAACGAACCAATGTCATAAACCGTGAGCAGGCTCTGGATGTGGTAAAGTCACAGCTTTCACTCATGAAAGAGACCGGAAAGAGCGTAATGCTTAGTGGTGCAAATGATTATGCCTTTGCATATGCAGATGATATTATAAATGCTCCGCTTACTGATAATGATTACTATATCATTGATGAGACTATACCTTTCTATCAGATGCTTATTCATGGTTGTATAGATTATTCCGGTGCTGTTATCAATCTGGGAAATACAACCAGTGCAGATAACATTGTACTTGGACTTGTTGAGAATGGTGCTTCACCGCATTTCCTTTTCTCAAAGAAAAACTCAAATGAGCTTAAGGATACGGGAATAAACAGACTGTATGCCACAACCTTTGATAACTGGAAGGATATGGCGGTAGATATATACACCAGATCGAATGAGGTTCTCAGTCAGGTAAATGGAGAGCTGATGACAGATCATCAGATAGTGGATAAGGGAGTTACTGTAACGACCTATAGTAATGGAGTTAAGATATATATCAATAAGAGTACACTTGGTACTACGGTTGATGGTATCTATATAGCTCCGGGAAGCTTTGAGATAGGAGGGTGATCATGAAGAAAAAGAAAATGCTTACACTCACCCGCAAACGTGCAGCAAAGGGCTTCCTGTTCATAGTACCATGGCTGATAGGCTTCCTGTGGTTTTATCTGAGAAGTCTGATAATGACGGTGCAGTTTTCGCTTTCAAATCTTACTGTTCGTCCCGGCGGTGGTTATACACTTGACTTTGTTGGACTGGATAATTTTATATATGCCTTCAGGGCGCATGGTACATTTAAACAGGTTCTGACTACTTCCGTAGGAAATATGCTGGTGGATGTTCCGCTTATAACCTTCTTCAGTCTGTTTATAGCTATGCTGCTCAACAGAAATTTCAAGGGAAGAACTCTTATAAGAGCTATATTTTTCCTGCCGGTTATCCTGAATTCGGATGCCATAGTAGATGCAATGCATATAGCCAGAGGACTGATGGTTGGAGGTCTTTCCAATACCAGTGCGGAGGTGCTGGAATCTGCTGCATCCAGCGGCGTAAGTATAGAGTATTACATTCAGATGTTTACTGCTCTGGGACTTCCGGTGGTGTTGATAGAATATATCATGGGAGCGGTCAGTCGTATCAGTGATATTATAAATGCCTCCGGAGTTCAGATCATAGTATTCCTAGCGGCGCTTCAGTCTATACCCGGTTCTATGTATGAGGTTGCCAAGATAGAAGGCGCGACGGCTTATGAGACCTTCTGGAAGGTTACATTCCCTATGGTTATGCCTCACATTATTACGGTTATAGTCTATACGGTAGTGGACAGCTTTATAGATTCAGAGGTTGTAGATCTTGCATACTCGACTGCATTTGACCTTAATAATTACGG
>DGRT01000010.1 GCA_002391105.1 Lachnospiraceae bacterium UBA4381
AGCTCCCCCTTGTAATTTGCCACAGGAGAATTGGTAAATCTGTTAAATGTAGCAAAACCTGTTACATAGTCCCATACCTCTTTATTATTGGTATGAAAAATATGCGCTCCATATTTATGAACCTTGATGCCTTCAACATCCTCAGTATAAACATTTCCCGCTATCGTATCTCTCTTATCGATAACCAGAACCTTCTTGCCCTTTTTTCTTGCCTGTTCAGTAAAAACTGCGCCAAAAAGCCCCGCACCAACTACAAGATAGTCATACTTTGCCATATCACGCCTCCTGATATTTTTATTTTGGTGTCTGTTCAGGTCTTGCAGATATAACTGTCATATCGTTTTGCAAAGGCAATTATGACATGTCATATCTATATGGAAGCGTAGCCTCCGTCTAGCGGAACATTTTTTTCAAAACGCATTTCCAAGCTGCATGACCTGAATTGTTACTTATTATGAATCATTGCATTTCTTTAAACAAGGTAATATCAGACGATATTATAGCCTCTGGATTTGAGGCTTTCCTCAACCTCTGCATATCCCTGAACCTTCATAACGGCAAGCGGAGTCTTGGAATCCCTGCTGTAGGAAACATACAGATAGTCTATATTTATATTACTACTATAAAGATTATTAAGCAACGTAGTAAGACTTCCAACATCATCCGGAATCTCAACTCCGATAACTCTGTCTATCCTGCACATATATCCCAGAGAAGTAAGCAGCTCCTCAGCCTTCTCCGGCTCCGTTACCAGCATCCTGACCATACCAAACTCTGCACTGTCATTGGTGACTACATTATATATATCAATTCCGGCATCTGAAATAGCCTTTGATATACTGAGCATAGCTCCCTTCTTGTTCTCTGTAAAAATGGAAATCTGTTTTATCATTTTAATGTACCTCCGATTGTCAGTTTCCTTAAATATATTACGACGACTAAGATATTATCATCAGCCGTTTCTGTATCCTTTTCCTGATTCTTTTCTACTTTTCTACTCTTCGCCTGTTTCTTCTAGCTTTCCTGATGCTTTTCTACTGTTCTACTCCTCGCCTGTTTCTTCTATCCTGCGGATATTTGCTTCCTCAATCTCCTTGTCATAGGAAAGCATCGGTCTTACGTCCTTCTTACCCTTCAGACGTCTATCCACATAATTCTGAGTCAGCCTTATAACCAGCGGTGTAAGAGACAGAACACCGATAAGGTTCGGCAGCATCATAAGTCCGTTAAATGTATCTGATATATCCCATGCAATAGAGGATGTCATAAGAGCTCCGGACAGAATCATTATAACGAATATGATCCTGTAAATCTTAACCGCTACAGGAGCCTTATCCCCTGCCAGATATTCAACCGCCTTGCTTCCGTAGTGAGACCAGCCAAGTATAGTTGTAAATGCAAAAAGCAGTATCGCAAGCGCTATAAAATACTTTCCGAATTCCAACTTACCAACACTGAATATAGTGTTAAATGCTTCTGCAACGAGAGTTGAATCATTATCTGTAACAGCTACACCTGTCTTCAGATCTATAACTCCGGAAGTAAGAATCGTAAGAGCTGTCATAGTACATACAACTATTGTATCCGCAAAAACCTCGAAGATTCCCCAGAGTCCCTGCTTAACAGGCTCAAGTACATTTGAATTGGAATGTACCATTACAGAGGAACCAAGGCCTGCCTCATTTGAGAATACACCTCTCTTGCAGCCCATCGTAATCACTGTCTTAAAGGTCATTCCTGTTGCTGCTCCCCAGGCCGCTTCTCTGGTAAATGCCATCCTGAAGATAGCTGCAAAGGCATCGGGAATAGAAGTTATATTTCCAATTATGATAACCAGTGAACCTATAACAAATGCACTTACCATAAAAGGAATGATCTTCTCTGCAACCACTGCGATTCGCTGGATACCACCTATAATAACTATTCCGATTAATACCATGATAACTATTCCAACTATGAGCATATAGAGACTAACTTCACCGGACTCTGTGGAATAAAGCTGTATATTGGAAAGTGCCGGAATTTTAAATGCAGATGTGAAGTTTATTACTATCTTATTAACCTGTCCCATGTTTCCTATACCAAAGGAAGCAAGAGTTGCACAGATTGCAAATATAACCGCAAGCACCTTTCCCAAATGCTTCATGTTCTTATAGCTTCCAAGACCATCCTGAAGATAATACATGGCACCACCGGACCATTCATCAGCATGATTCTTTCTTCTATAATATATACCGAGAATATTTTCAGAATAGTTAGTCATCATTCCGAAAAATGCAGCTACCCACATCCAGAATACTGCACCGGGACCACCTGACATGATTGCGGCAGCCACTCCGGCTATGTTTCCGACACCTACAGTTGCTGCAAGAGCGGTACACAGAGCCTGAAACTGAGATATCGAAGCCTTGTCATCAGTATGTCCCTTTACCTTATCATCAAACATACTTCCGATAGTCTTACGCATCCAGTGTCTTATATGTGTTACCTGAAAGAATCTGGTGACTACCGTCAGAAGAATGCCTGTCGCTATCAGAAGCCATACTCCAACCTTGGTCCATACAAAAGAATTAATGATGTCATTATACTTTGTAATAGTGTCTAAAAAATTCAATGCTTTAGTCCTACTTTCCTGCCATCCTTCACGGATTGCATTATTTAACTGTTCCTGAACACAATTAGTATGATTTTATTATTTTTTTACTCATCTTGCAACAATATTTGTTTTTCCTGTTCTTTCTATTAGATATGTCCGTTAAATACATACGCAACATTTTCTGAAAGCAGGAACGCATTTGTGTATTTGGCACTTATGTAATACCTGCACGGACTGACCAGATACAAAAAATAAAAAAAAGTGTTGACAGAAGTGGATTTCTGGAGTATCATGTTCATCACATCATAAATATCGCAAGTCGTGAACAAGAAAGAGAATAGAAGTCGTGAACAAATCAAGTTTAAAAAAACTAAATACAGTCCTTCTATTTACGCTTCCGGCTATGGTGCCGATGGTTATGTTTTGGATATATCCCATCCTGAAGAGCGGCTGGCTAAGCTTTACAGACTGGGACTATATGACTCCGGATTACAGCTATGTAGGATTTGATAATTATCAGGATCTGTTTGAGGATACAAGGTTCTGGAGTGCGCTCAGGATAACCGGTACATTTGCCATTGGTACCATCGTTCCGATCATAACGATAGGACTTATGACAGCACTGCTTCTGCAAAGCGAGTTAAAAGGTAAAAACATCTACAGATTTCTGGTCTTTTCTCCATGGATTACACCAACAGTTGCCATCTCAATAGTATGGAGCTGGATATTTCAGCCTAAGGGCGGAATAGCCAATCAGCTTCTCCAGATGATGGGGCTGAGCAGTTGTCAATGGATGAAGAGTAGTGATACAGCACTTCTGAGTGTCATAATTGTTACTGTATGGAAAAGCATTGGCTACGCCTCTATCTTCTACCTTACAGCACTGGACAAGATACCCCGTGAGAGATACGAAGCAGCCATGCTTGATGGGGCAAACTTCTGGAAAAAGCTTATATATATTACACTGCCGGGAGTTTCTCCAACAACCTTTTTCCTTCTTATAATCACCATGGTCGATGCGCTTAAGGCATATGACCAGATACAGGTGCTTACACAGGGAGGCCCTTCTGGAAGTACCAGAACACTTACCTATCTGTTCTATCAATTTGGGTTTGAGGAATTCAAGATGGGTAAGGCATCTGCTACGGTAGTTGTTCTGGTACTGCTCACAGTGACCCTTTCATTTTTACAGTTCAGATTATCAAAGAAATGGGTGAATTACTGATGAAGAAATTAACGATAACAACCTTAAGGCATACGGCACTCATAGGTATATGTCTGGTGATGGTATTTCCTCTTATATGGATGATGCTGGGAAGTGTGAAGACCAGCAAGGAGGCTATGAACCCGGACATGTTCCTGCCCGATATTATTCATCTCGAAAATATTACCTATGTCTTTAAATATACACCACTGATGAAATATATCGGAAACAGCATTTTCGTAGCTCTTATAGCAACAGCTATTCAACTGGTTACAGGTGCGATGCTTGCATACGCATTTGCCTTTATAGATTTTAAGGGAAGAAATCTTCTGTTTGGAATCGTGATGGGAACCTACATGCTTCCTTCTGCAGCCACTTATATTCCGGCATTCGTGCTTTTATCAAAGATGGGGCTGCTCAATTCCAGAACAGGACTTATAGTATCTCAATCCGTGAGCATATTTGGCATATTTCTCCTGAGAACCGCCTTTTTACAGTTTCCAAAGGAGCTTCTGGAGGCTGCCAAAATGGATGGTGCAGGAGACTGGAAGATACTATGGAAGGTGGTAGCGCCTGTAACTAAGTCATCCTTTATAACCTTTGGTCTTATGAGCTTCATAAGTCTCTACAATAATTATATGTGGCCTTCGCTTATAACAAAGGATGAAAGATACTATCAGGTAGCTCAGGGTCTTCGAAGCTTTTTTATCGAGGATGGAGCTTATGGAACAAACTGGGCAAGGGTAATGGCAGGCAGTACAGTGATCATCATACCACTGATCATACTGTTTGCATTTACCGAAAAGTGGTTTATCTCCGGTCTTTCCGGTGATACAGGAGTGAAGGGTTAATCAAAATATAAACAAGTGGAGGAATTAAAATGTTTAAGAACGCTAAGAAAAATGACTATGTAAAAAAGGCTGCTGCAGTAATGCTTGCAGGTTCTATGGTAATGGGTCTTGTAACCGGCTGTGGAATCAGCACAACTGATGCAGCAGGTACTGAGGAAAATGACGTACTGCAGGGAGCAAGCACTTCTGATGCGGCAGCGGAAAGCACAGAAGCTTCAGCAGAAGGAAAGACCGAGGTTGAGTTCTGGTATTCCGGCGGTAAGACTGCTGTTGGAGTTATAGAAGAGATAGTTAATGATTTTAACCAGTCACAGGACGATTACTTCGTAAAAACAGCCACCATGGCAGATTATGATGAAACTTATCAGAAGCTTCAGTCCGGTATAGCAGGAAATGTTGCTCCTGATGTTGCTCTTATCGAGGTTGATGCTGCCAAGACACTTTCAGATAAAGCTCTTCTGACAGATCTTTCCTCTTTTGTAAATGAGGATGCAGATTTTAACAGAGATGACTATCTGGATGTTTACTTTGCCCAGGGTGTAGATGGCGAAAAAATATTTGCCATTCCTGCCTATGGTTCAACTCAGGTTATGTATTATAACAGGGAAGTATTTGACAAGGCTGGCGTAAATGCCGAGGATATAAAGACCTGGAAGGAGCTGGCAGAGGTTTCCCAGAAGATAAAGGATGAAGGAATAGCAACCTATGGCTGGGAGCCGATGTGGGATGAGGACAATCTCATCGATATGGTTTACTCTAATGGCGGTAAACTGATAAGTGATGATGGAAAGACCGTTCTTATCAATTCTGATGAGTGGGTTGAGGTATGGGAAAGTATCCGCACCTGGATACATGATGATGAAATCATGGCAGTTCATTCAGGCGGTCAGGGCTGGGAATACTGGTACGATACAATGGATGATGCTTTAGACGGAACCGCCGGTGGTTATCTTGGTTCAAGCGGTGATCAGGCAGACCTTGACTTTACTGTAGTTGGAGCTATGGAACAGCCTGCCTGGGATGACGACAGTACCTCCTATCCTGCCGCTAGAGCTAAGACACTTGTTTCTGTAGCACAGTCTTCTGAGGAAGAACAAAAGGGTGCTTATGAGTTTATTAAGTTCTTCACGAATCCTGAGAATCAGGGTAAATGGTCACTGGCAACCGGTTATGTTTCAGTCAGAAAATCCACTCCGGAAACAGAGGAGTTCAAGGCTTACGCTGATGAACATCCTGAGATCCTTGTTCCGGTGGAGCAGTCAAAGCATGCTTCTGTAAGACCTATCGATCCTACCGGTGGAGAGATATATGATGCACTTGGTATCGCTGCCGACAAGGTAGAGCTGGAAGGTATCTCCGCACAGGAAGCCCTTGATGAAGCATACGAAACAGCTCAGAAGGCACTTGATAAATATAATGAAAGCAAATAAAGTATAAATATTAAACCCGAAGGCATACCTGTAATAATGTCTTCGGGTTTATTTTTGCTGTTCAACAGAACCTGCTGATCTGAATTCAATATAGTTTTGATATGCTTGATGTGTTATACTGCTAATAATTATATGACACGGATGCTTAGACCAATAAAGCTTTCAATTAATTTGTACAAAATGTATTAGAACAAAATGTATAAGAACCTAGTGTATTAGATTATAGTAAAGAAAGAGGAAACTATATGGAAAATAAAGTTGAAAATCAGGATAGTATAGCTCTTGATCTTAATATGCTTGATGACGTTACCGGCGGTATCAGAGATGTATCAGCAGCAACAATGACACCTAAAATAAAGGCAAGATGCAAAAGGTGCGGAAAGCATGTTCAGCCTCTTGCTCCGGAAAGAGATGGTGGAAATAAAGGTGTATTCATGTGCATAAACCGTGGCTGCGATGAATATGGCAAGAAGAAATACACAGATGAGGTTAAATGGTCATAGGCTTTAACACGGTTTTTTCCTTGCAAGCCTGTCAATCTGTGTCGCTACGTAGCCTGCTCCGTAGCCATTATCGATATTCACAACAGTTATACCATTCGCACAGGAATTGATCATAGTCAGGAGCGCTGACATTCCTCCAAAGCTGGCACCATATCCAACTGATGTAGGAACAGCTATAACGGGATTTGCTACAAGTCCGCCCACTACACTGGCAAGCGCTCCTTCCATACCGGCTACAGCTACAACTGCATTGGCGCCGCTAAGTATATCTTTCTTTGATAATATACGATGTATGCCACTGACGCCCACATCATAAACTCTCTCAACTCTTGTTCCGAAATACTCTGCTGTCTCTGCCGCTTCCTCTGCCACCGGTATATCTGCTGTACCACCTGT
Source organism: Lachnospiraceae bacterium UBA4381 (assembly GCA_002391105.1). Classification (GTDB taxonomy): domain Bacteria; phylum Bacillota; class Clostridia; order Lachnospirales; family Lachnospiraceae; genus Eubacterium_Q. The sequence goes on from DGRT01000010.1 coordinate 6,981, forward strand.
ACATACAACGATATAATTATTCTCATCATATTCCGGCTGCTCAGGCATCACCTTGAGTATTCGGGATATCTCATTATATGAAGCTGCAGGCAAAGCCTTCTTTATAAGCTCATATTGCTGCCCGGTAGCTCTGGTTCCAAATGCCCGCCCATCCCTTTCTACCAGCTTCCGATAGATCTGAACAAGGTAGTCATCCGGTTTACCCTGACAGAAAACCACCTCCGGAAATCCTGTTCTCTCTTCCCGGCTTATATCCAGCTTTGCATATTCCATTTCCTCATAATCATTTTCGTGCATATATACCTCTATAACTTATTTCAGCCACAGTTCATCCCGCCACCTATAGAGGTGGGAGTTTCTTACTCACAGCGTGCTATATCCACACGCCTATTTTTTATTACTGCGCCTTTAACCCCTTGAGCATCTCGACAGTTTCTGCATCCTCTTTGGTCATTCTGATATTTGATATATACTCCTGTCCATCAGGTTCCTTGACCTTAACCTCTATTATAGTTCCTTCCTTCAGCCCACTAGCTGCAACAGACTTAACAAAAAGTCCAAATTTGGGATGCTGTTCATTAAATGTACTCAGTCTTCCTGCAAGCTGCATCATATCCATAGGATTCATATCATATTTCCTTTCTGTATTTACACTCATATTACTGTCATTTTATCATCTGCTACCTGTTTTCAGCCCTTTTTATCAGACACTTCTCCCTTCCGATTTATCTCATCTTATTTTCATAATCTTCCCTAAAATGAAAGATGTTATCAACTATCGCCATATCCTCCACTACACGAAATAGCATAAAATAGTCGTGATGAAGATAGTTAATCCTCTTATATCCTAATGCCCTTAACCTTGGGTTCTCACAGTATTGAAGACTTCCTGCTGATTTAGCCAAGCTGTTCTTTGTCTCTTCAAAATCATCAGCCACACTCTTAGCAGCCTGATCATTATAGAATTTTTCCAGAATATACCTTATATGTCTAATAAAATCGCTTTCTGCATCTATTGTTATAACAACTTTATAATCCATACTTAGCCCTCACATCAGCTAAAACGTCATCCGCATCTCTATATAGTCCCTGCTCAGCGTGTGTCCTTGACTCCGCCAGCTTCTCTAAAATTTCATTTTCAGTTAACGGTCTATATATTTCTGCGTTTCTCCTTATTTCAAAAGGAAATCCGTTTGTTGCAAGAGCCTGTGTCAGGAATATCCTAATAGCTGTTGTAGTATCTGTTCCAAGAGACTTAAAAAGACTGTCTGATTTGGCTTTTAATTCATCATCTACTCTTACCTGTATTACACTTGCCATAATAATAGCCTCCTTTATTGTTATTGTATTATAATTATAATACAATAACAATACTACTGCAATCTATTTTGTTGTTGAATGCATCCATATGCCCACCCTTGTCCAGTACGCCTTGCTCAGCAGTGCGTTAAACGCCATCACCGCCGGACGGGATACAGACACTATCCTCCATCAGTTAGTTCGCGATCATCTTCGGGCTGTAGCCCTCAAGGAACTTCGTGTAAATCTATAAAATAAAACAACGCTTCTTAATCATACAAAAAGCAACCGCCATATGATTAACAGTTGCTTTTTATACTATTACTTTACTGAAACACTATGTGCCATTCAGTATTGTTATTTTGTTATTAAGCTTGTTTTAGAGAATTATTCCCATGCTCCATTTGCATTTACCCAGTAGCTTCCTACATAGGTATTTGTAGCCATATAGCCTGTGTCATAGAAATAGTAGCAGCTTCCATCTATCCAAAGCCACTGATTTACCGGATACCAGTCTGAATCATCCTCGTACCACCAGCCTGTTTCATCCTGCATCCAGTTACCTCCACCGTAGGTTTCATCCCACGCTCCGTCACTTCCCAGCCAGCAGCCATCACGATATTCTG
>DGRT01000168.1 GCA_002391105.1 Lachnospiraceae bacterium UBA4381
GCCTCACCGCCCACATACCAGTGCTCTGTATCCATACTGTAGAACAGGATATTTGGCATGAGATATGTCTCCTTATTGTTAAGCTGGCTGACTGATTCCGGCTCACGTTTTATATCGTTATAATATGAGACCTGTGTAAAATCCGAACAAAGGTCCATTCCTATGTAGAAATAATCTGTCATTTTCTACTCCTGTTATAAAGAATCTTATTAAAGTATCTTAAGTGTTTCCTCGAACAAATGAACTGTATTGATATAGACATCCAGGTCTTCCAGCAGTTCCTTATCCTTTCTCATTTCCTGCTTTACAAGCATGGAGTTGATACGTTCAAACCTGCTCAGGCTTGTATCTCCAAAGGACTTCTTCTTCAGCACTTCACTTTCTACAATCTTGGTATTGCCATTTGGATCATCCTCTATAGAGTAAACCAGTCTCTCTCCATGGAATACCACGAATTCCAGTACATATACTCCGCTGACCACTTCCTCCAGACGTCTTCTCTCAGTCTTCTCTCTGGATCTTGTTCCGGTATCAAAGCTGTACTTTACATATACCTGACGTTCATTCTCAGTTTTATATATAAGATAGGTCTTAAGGAATATATCCTGCGGAAGTCTGATAAAGGATGCAAAGTTCTTGAAGAACGGAAGTATCTTTCCGGCATCCACAAACTTCTCTACATTATCCACTATCCAGTTCTTCTGGTCATCCGAGAATCTTTCCAGCTTGCTGAAATAGAGCAGCAGAGACATTATCGATATCTCATCATCTATATTGCCCTTTCTGATCTCCTGGAACAGCGCATCAAAGATAAAGTTTGGTACAGGTGTTTCCTTTATCAGATAATTTCTGGCAGATAGTCTTGCAAAGGCTTTTACGACAAGTCCTCTGCTTCTGCCTGAATAATATGTAGAGAATACATCATATATATATTCTATAAATGTATTGGCAAACATCATCTGAGCCAGAGTATTCTCAGCCAGCGGTCCGATATCTGTTACTCTGTCCTTCGCCAGCTTAAACAGATCCGCAAGCTCGTCAATGCTTCCCTTGAAATTCGAAACCAGATATCCCAGAATATTTGGATTGATGGTTCCGGTCTTGTAAAGGTTTATACAGATTCCCATAAGGTCTTCATTTACAAAGCCCTCCGAGTCCGTAACACCATAGTCTGCCAGACGATACAGCTCATTTACATCCAGCTCATTAAAGCCATAAAGCTTAACCGCCTGGAAAGCTTTATCAAACATATTCATATCAATGAGATATGTAATAATGGTTCTGGCATTTGCATGAGTCAGATATTCTATATCCAGCTTGCCCAGATACTTGATAAGCACATCTGTATCAAGATTCTCATGGTAATACTCTATGATATTGAGACATGCCTGCTGCTTGTAATTATATGATATTTCATCACACTGGATAATCTCTCTTGCGGCATTTACCTCTTTGGCATTTTTATAGGTAAACTGTCCTATGCTCTCATAATTGAAGAGCAGCACTCTGTAATCTCTCGGACTGTACTCCCTGCAGATATGCATATATGCCTTCTCATCAACTATTCTTTCAAAATGGTACGGTATGGAACCTGCATATCTGTTACCATTTCTGTCTTCAAATATTATGGAAGCATTATCAGAAAGTATCTCTATATATGCCTCTCCATTATGGAGCGGAACTCTCTGAACATCCTTCAGCTCCTCATGGCTTACTATTACTGCGACAACATTTTTGTTGTTACATACTATCTTACGTCTGAAAATAATATTGATAAGCTTACCGGCATAGATGGAGCTGACATTTTCCGGCTCCAGGAACTCATCATATATTACAGTCAGGTCATCATTTACCTTACCCTTTATAATCATGTTTTCCATGAAGTCTTCCATGGTCTGGGCATATTCATGATATATCTTCATATGCTCCGATTTGTTGAAGATGACATTTGCATACAGATATGCCAGCTCATCCTCGGTAAGGGTATTCTTATAGTTCAGGTACATCAGAACTGAAGTAGGAATCAGATCATATCTGTTCATATTCATGCTTCTGATATAACATTCATTCAAGCCTATAAACTTGAGGCTTCTAGCAACTGCAGCCTTGTAAAAACGGTGATACTTATGATCCAGCATATTCGCTGATATAAGCATGGAGCAGATACTGGAAAGTACCTCCTGATTCTCACTCTCCTTACGGCTGAGCTTTTCAGCAGCATCAGCACGAACCGCAGCATCAAATCTGGAATCTGTCGAATCATCCAGCTCGGTTATGCCGCCTTCATTTTCATCTACCGGAACACTGTCTATCTTTGTTGCTCCCTGACGAAGCGATGCACTAAGTGAACTGATGAAGCTGGCTCTCTCCGCCGCAGGATCATATATTCCTTCATCCTCTCCGGCATCTGCAGAGAACCCGGACTCCTCATCTGATTCGTCATCCTCGTCAGCCAGCGCCTCCGGTTCCTCCTCCTGCTCAGGCTTTTCTTCATCCTTATCATTAAATCTGGTAAGTCCAAGCCTTGCTTCTCCCTGCTGACCGAATTCAAAGGATATATCCTCCAGGGATTCATCATCATAATCATGAATGGAAGATATACCTCTTCTCTTTTCTCCTCTGGAACCGGCGGGACTGTATTCATGATCCGGACTCTGTCCACCGACCATTCTCAGCCTTTCAGCTCTCAGCTCATATTCATTTTTATCATATATCTCACGAAGAACCTCGAATATCTGCTTGTCAAACTCCTTATTCTTTCCTGCAAGCTTAACAAACTCCAGCAGAACCTCATCGGATACATACTTATGTCTGAGTCCCCACTTGATTCCGGTTATCTCATATGGCGTCAGCCTCTTCAGCAGCATAGGATTGGAATTCAGCAGATTCATAAGCTCGAAATACATTATCGGGCTGGTCTCTCCCTCATCAAACATCTGGGCAAGCTCCCTGTAAAGCGCCGAGCTGTCCTCTGAATATGTAGAATCCACAAACAGGAGAAGCCAGAAATAAAACATCTTCGGTTCCTCTGTTCTGTAGTAGCGTCTTATGAGATTCGCTGTCTTTTCCGTGGTTTCAGGCTCCTTCAGCATCATAGCCTTCAGATAGTTATAATAGCATAGCTGCTGATTGCCCATGCTTTCCTTATCAACATCTGCTTCTATTCTAAGGAACTCCTGCTCTACCTTGGCATACTCTCCAACGAGTATATTCATATGCATGATTCCCAGACGATACATATCTTCTTCCGGTTCAAACTCGCTAAGGTTCTTCAATGCCTCGATATTTCTGGAAACATACTCATCCAGATTAATCTTATCCATACGAAAATCAAGATATGCCTGAGTTATGGCTATCCTGTTCTTCTTGTATTCCCTGGTCCTCCTTCTCAGCTCCTGATTAGGACGCGAGGTAAGAGGCTTCGACAGATGTATATCCACCTCTATCTTCTGATAAATGTTTTCTATTATAAGCTTACCCGAATTCTCGCCCTCCGGAACATGCTCCGGAGAGATAAAGACTTTGAGCGAACAAACATTTCCATTAAAATCCTTTGCAGAAATAGTCTTCTTGGATGGAATAATGAATTCCGAATCACTTCTTATCTCTGAAAATGTATATCCCCACGTATTTTTAAATATATCTACAGTTATGCTTTCAGTTTCCTGAGGCATAGCAATATCCACTTTTGCCTTGGGCACAGACAGAGTTACAGTTCTCTTCTTCGATACCAGCACCAGAAACTCTTCCATCGCCTGATTGACAGAACGGCTTTCCAGCAGGCTGTCATAGGTCTTACGAAGGGTATCCTCTTTCTCGATAAAGGTACGTCTGAAATCATCATTTACAAAAAGTCTTGCGGCATCATTCCAGCTTCTCTCAGCCAGAGATGCAAACTTGAACAGATCATCAATCTTCTCATCGTGATACTTAACACAAGGCTGTACTATGCTGATATCATAAGGAAGCCTGAATTCACCACCATCAGTAATAACGTTGATGTGGCCTTTAAAGTTCTGCCCTGCCTCCAGACAGGTAGCGTCAAAGGTATATCTGACAGTATAACTGCGGCTGACAAAATTATGCCCCTCAAACCGAAGCATATATCTGCTATCATAAACCATTCCCTTTATAGGAAATCCATTTGCGCTTTCCACAGTAAACTGACCCTCATACAGGGTACCTGCTTCTATATTTATTTTGAATTGACTCTCTGAGATTATGACTTCGGGACGATCCACCTTGAACTTTCCCTTCGCATACTGCTCAACTATAGCTTTCATCCAAATAACTCCCTTATTTATGACTTGCAACCAATATAAAATCTGTTGTATGATATATCTGATTGGTGTAATCAGATGACAGTAACCTAATTTATGATTATACCAAATATTATCTTGTTATTAAAGGAAAAATTATCATGAACAAAGACCCACTTAGGATTGAACAATATGCCACTGTTCTATTCAATGCAAATCTTAACCCGTTGGGCATTCCTGAAACAGTAAAAAACTCTATCGAGGAAAGCATTGAGTCGATAGTCCATTATCCCGATATATACTACAATAAGCTTCGTACCGCAGTTTCAGAGTACGCAGGCGTGCCTATAGATCAGGTTGTAATGGGAAATGGTTCAACTGACCTTCTGAAGCTTTTTGCTTCACTGATCATGCCGAAAAAGGCTCTGCTTCTTACCCCCAGCTCAACCGAATATGAAGTTGTCCTGAAGGCTTATAACACAGAGCTCTGCTTCTATGCCCTAAGTGAGGAAGAGGAATTTAAGGTAAATGTAGAAGATCTTATCAGCGCACTGACCACGGATCTGGATATGGTCATTCTGGCGAATCCCAACAATCCTACTTCAAAGAAGATGGAAGTATCCGATATCAGAAAGCTGGCAGCAGCCTGCAAGGAAAAAGATATATTTCTCATGATAGATGAAATGTATATCGAATTTCTGGATGATTACGAGACACATACTTCCATTCCGCTTGTAAATGAATTTGACAACATTACTGTTCTGAGAAGCGTCTCCAAGTTCTTCGCAGTTCCCGGTCTCAGATTTGCTTATGCCATAATCAACAATCCTGTTCATAAGGAAATCATTGACCGCATAACAACCAAGAATAATATCGCATCACTTTCTGCTATTGCTATTACCAACATGTTTAAGGATACGGAATACATAGAACAGTCCAGATCCATAATCCATACAGAGAGATCACTTGTATATCTGGCTATGTCAACCAGCAAGACCATCAAGCTCTACAGACCGGATGCCAACTTCATGCTGGTAAAGATACTTCGTGACGATCTCAATGCCGCCGATGTTGCCGCCCATTGTAATAAGCGTGGTATCATCATCCGTAAATGTGATGACATACGAGGACTGGACAGCAAGTTCTTCCGTATATGCTTCATGAATCCAAAGCAGAATGATCTGATGGTAAATACTATACTGGAGATTGTATAACCTTAGGGTGCCCATTTATATAAACGATGGGATTTTAATTAAGAGGTTCTAATTATGAAGAAAATATTTCTGCTATGCATATTATCCTTATGCCTTCTCGGCATTACCTCCTGCGGCAAGGAAAAGGCCGTCAAGGATCCCGTTTCTCAGGAGGCAGAGCTTGGCATAAAGCTTGAGAATCAGGCGCAGGATGCCGTGGATACATATCAGGATCAGGCCGGCGATGCCGACAGCATGCTTGATAATACCGAAGCTATCGGTGACTGATTCCAAAGCTTAATATATAAGCAGTTATTCCTTCTATTTATATTTATATTTATATTTCTATTTCTATTTCTATTTATATTTTATTTATACTTATATTCATATTGATATTTATATCTGACCTGTTCTTATCCTATAGAACAGGTTTTTTTATGCAGATCCGTTTCTGTTATATATGCGTGGCTGCTATATATGCGTGGCTGTTATACATGCTTGGCTGTTATATGCTTGGATGTTATATGTGTGGCTGTTCAGATTATGCAGATATGACTAGCATCTCGCCGTGAACGCCCTCTTTCAACGGCAATAATGCCATGCAAATAATCGTAATCATTCAGCTTATATAAACTGGCAGTTTGCAATTACGCACTTTGGGATTGTTTATGTTAAACGACAATATTTATACAATAAATTTACTTTTTGAAATTTGTAATATAAAAAGCGGATGGTGTATATTAATATGTCTAACAAAAGCAACAATAATGTCGAAACAAATATTACCGAAGATAATAGTGATATCCAGAAGCTGTTACTGAATATCGGTCTCAATATATCTCATTACAGGAAGCTCAGAGGCTTATCACAACTTCAGCTTGCAGAGATGGTCAATATCAGCAGAACCTACATGAGCAATATCGAAGCGCCTAACACCGAAGCCTCTCCTTCAATTCCTGTTCTATACAGAATCGCTACCTGTCTTGATGTAGATATCGCCAGATTATTTGAGGTACATTTATAGAAACGCATCTATTAAAAACCTGTTTTTAGGATATCTAAGCGTGAATCCTCGGTTATTCAATTACCGAGATGAAAGCTCTTGTTATCTGTTATTACAGCAGTTATAATGTAATTACTAATCGCAAAGATGTAATTGAAATTACATCTCCTACTTACCAATATTGCGATTATTTACAACTGAATATATAAGGTTCTGTAGAGTAGTCTTTCTACAGGTAAAATATTCAAAGCATCGAACAACCTTAAAGTAGCTGTGTAAAAAGCAGTATTGGTGTCATGGACGCACCCTGAATCTACGAAACTAAGTTTCGCAAATCAGATGCTCTGGTAATTTAATTACCGAGTAGTTCACAGATACGCTTTATATAAATCCTGCTTATTGAAACCCGATTTATAAACATCCGGTTTGATGCCTTATTGGATGATGCCTGACTGGATGATGCCTGATTGGATGAAACAAAGCTTTTAAAGCCATGAAAAGTAAATAGAATTATAACTCCAATCACAAAAGGACCGTCTCAGATTAATCCGGGACAGCCCTTTTATTATCTATATCTATTTCAAAAAGCTTCTGATGTTATTTCATACCCAGCCGGCTTCTGTATGCCATTCCATTCCCAGCCGGTTTCTGTATGCTATTTCATACCCAGCCGGTTTCTGTATGCTATTCCATACCCAGCCGGTTTCTGTATGCTATTCCATGCCAAATCTGGCTTTACATATTACTCCGAGATAATATCTATATATTTTGTTCCCAGATGCTCCAGAACCTTTATAACCTCCTCAGTTATCCTCTCGCCTGCCACTATAGGCGATACTGCAGGAGGACATTCCAGCACCGAATCAGCAGCAATCCGTCCTGCTATACCCATTCCTACCTCTACTCTTTTATGTGGCATAAACATTGTTTCATATGGTTTATATACTACCTCCGGAAGATTAAAACTCCTTTCAGATATAAAGCCGCGCCTCTCCTGCTTCTGTCCGGATGCTATATCCGCTCCCGCATTCAGGCGCAGATACTCCTCATCCAATATTTTCCACAACGCATCATAAAGCCTGTCCGCAGTTTTCCAGCAGTCCATATATGGAGACCACATTGTTACAACATAATCCACGCCTCCATATTCACACTCAATATTATATTTTCTAAGCTCATCCATAAACCACGAACCGGTTATACAGCTATCTGAAAATGAAAATGTAAGCTTAAGCGGTTCATTTCCTACGAGGCTGATTCCTAACCGCTGCAGCCTTCCCTCTAAAGTGAGTCTCTTCTTAAGCTGAGACAGGATAGAAGCCGATTCTCTGTAGCCTTCTACATCGAGTCTTTCATTTGCCTCATCCAGCGATTTGAGTATAAGAAAGGAAGGACTGGTGGAACCAAACATAAGCATCGCTTTCTTTCCCATACTCCTCAGTTCGCCCGGAGCGGTCTTTGAAATATGAAGATATGCGCCTCCTGTCAGAACAGGAAGTGTCTTATGGGCAGAATCCGAACACATATCCGCACCGACAGAGACAGGATGCATGTCCTCCTCCATAAACTTCAGATACGAACCATGTGCATTATCTACCATGAGTAATAGGTCATTTTCATGAGCTATAACCGAAAGTCCACGAATATCGAGTATATTTCCAAGATAATCCGGACTTGTTATATATACCCCGACTATTTCCTCATCCCTGTGATCCGACCTGTACTGTACAAGAAATCTATTCAAGCCCTCCGGGGTTACTTTACATTCGCACAGGCTATAGGCATCTGACTCAGTCGGAAGCCACGCTATATTAAACCCCAGCAGCATGGACGCATGAATAAATGCCTTATGTGCATTTCTCGAAGCCACTATGGTACATTCATGATTCCTGAAGCTCTCATTGATTCCGCGGTGATACAGAAGAGCCATATAGCACATCGCCTTTATTACCTGAGAGGATCCTTCTGTACCATAGAAGGTTCTTCCGGTTTCAAAAATACTGCCGGCTATCTCCTCACTTTCCCGAATGATGCCTTCCTCCTCATAGAGACTGCTGACGCCATGTATCTCAGTTATATCATCACCATAGCCAAATGCACCCTTATGCCCCGGCATGTGAAGTCTGTCAGCCCCATGCAGCTTATATTCATCTATAAAGTTTTTTATCGGGGTTGCTTTCATACTGATCTTTCTATTCAAACACTATCACTATAATCCTTGCATTATCATAATCGCCTTCTAAAGCAGGCTTTCACTGCGATATGATGGTCACATCTGTATAACCTTAACCGGCATCACAATCATTACAATCTCCACAATCTGCGGTTCCTCCCGCGGTAGCGCCACTGACAGGCTCAAGTCCCAGAGCATCATGTGCCACCTGGATCATTATGGCACATTCCATTCTCTTGCGGAAAAGCTCACAACCATATTCATATATACCCTTTACATCACCTGTCGCATGATAAGCATTTGCCGCACAGCCACCTGAGCAGTAATGCATAGCCCAGCAGTCGCGGCAGTCAGGTCTGGCATAAGCATTGCAGGACCTGAACTCCTCCTGGGTTTCATGATTGGAAACGCCGTTCCAGATATCTCCAAGCTTAAAGCTCTCGTCACCGACAAACTGATGGCAGGGATACAGGTCACCCCACGGGGTAACTGCCATATACTCAGTTCCCGATCCACAGCCGGATATTCTCTTATATATACATGGGCCTGACTTAAGATCCACCATATAATGATAGAAGGTAAAGCCATTTCCCTCTATATCACGCTTCAGCATCTCACAGGCAAGCTTCTCATACTGATCTTTAAGTATCGGCAGATCCTCCTCCGTAAGAGCCAGCGGATCACCCGGCTTACTTACAACAGGCTCCATGGACAGCTCTTTAAATCCAAGATCTGCCATCGAAAGTATATCCTCTGTAAAGTCAGTATTAAGGTGAGTAAATGTACCACGTATGTAGTAATTCTTTCCGCCCCTTGCCTTCACAAGCTTCTGAAACTTAGGGATTATAGTATCATAGCTTCCACGTCCCTGATAATCCACTCTGGTTCTGTCATGAACCTCCTTACGTCCATCCAGACTAAGAACCACATTGCTCATTTCCGTGTTACAGAAATCTATAACATCATCATCTATAAGCATTCCATTGGTCGTCAGTGTAAAACGGAAATTCTTCCCGGCTTCCTTCTCGATAGAACGTGCATAGGCAACTATCTGCTTACATACCTCCCAGTTCATAAGCGGTTCACCGCCAAAAAAGTCAACCTCAAGATTATGTCTGCTGCCACTATGCTCGATAAGAAAATCTATCGCACGCTTCCCTACTTCAAAGGACATAAGCGCACGCTCGCCGTTGTATTTGCCCTGACTGGCAAAGCAGTATTCACAGTTTAGATTGCAGGTATGGGACACATGAAGGCATAGCGCTTTTATCACATCTCCACTTCTCTTCTTGAATTCCCCCGCAAGAGGGGCAAAGGTATCCGGTGTATATAGCTTATGAGCCTTCTCAAGAGCACGGATATCCTCGAGACACAGGCGGATATCCTCTTCGGTAACATCTTCTCTGTCACCATACTTATCCATTATAACCTTTACTATCTCATCCTCGGTTCTATCGGGATACATTTCTATAATGTCATAAGCCACGTCATCCACACTATGCACCGAGCCGGAGCATGTATCAAGAACTATATTGTAGCCATTTAATTTATACTGATGTACCATAATTCATCCTTCTGTTTTATATCTTTACTTAGCTTCCCTCCACCTGCATAGCAGGAGGTTTACAATTACTGTGACACAATAAAAGAGAAGCGCCGCCATCATCAGGCGGCGCTGTCTCTGCATTACCGATTACTGCTCTGAAGCATTCTCACACTTCTGATTAGCAACACCACAGCTTGTCTTGCAGGCACTCTGGCAGGATGTCTGGCACTCGCCACATCCACCTGTTACAGCACTCTCGCAAAGATCTCTTGTATCCAGAGTCTTAATTCTCTCCATCTTTATATCCTCCATATTTAATAATTACTATTTCGTTATCCTAACACAATAACTTTCCAATATCAAGCACATAGTAGCCGACACTAGTCGAGACTTACCTCAACCTTCTTCAGCTTCCAGATATCCTTTACATACTGCTCTATAGTTCTGTCTGATGAGAACTTGCCTGAGCAGGCTGTATTCATCATAGCCATACGTGCCCAGCGTGACTTATCTCTATAAGCCTCATCAACTCTTGCCTGAGCCTGAGCATAGGAATCAAAGTCCTTAAGTATGAAGTAAACATCTTCCTTGGTAAGTGAATCATAGAGATCTCTGAATATCTCTGTATCATCATTATATGTACCATTTATAAGCTGGGTTAATACTCTGCGGACATTCTGGTTATTATTGTAGATATCCCATGGATTGTAGCCGCCATCCTTCTCGTACTTCATTACTTCATCTGCTGAGAGTCCGAAGATAAATGCATTTTCAGCTCCAACCTCTTCAACTATTTCTACATTAGCTCCATCCATAGTACCAAGTGTAGGTGCACCATTGATCATGAACTTCATATTACCTGTACCTGAAGCCTCACGGGAAGCTGTAGATATCTGCTCTGATACATCAGCAGCAGCAAAGATGATCTCACCATTTGATACTCTGTAATCCTCGATGAATACTACCTTGATCTTATCCTTGATAGTCGGATCGTTATTTACAACATCCGCTACAGAGTTTATAAGCTTGATAGTAAGCT
>DGRT01000077.1 GCA_002391105.1 Lachnospiraceae bacterium UBA4381
TCATGTGTATCATCAGGAATGATATTTGCTGTAACTGAGATAACTCCTATTCCACCAAGTGACATGATAGGCACGATCTGATCATCATTTCCGGAATAAATATCAAAATTAACCCCTTCCTTCTGAATCAGCTCGGCAAGCTCAGCAACCTGTGAGATATTACCTGATGCTTCCTTGATCGCAACGATATTGGAATACTTCTTAGCAAGAGTTACTGCTGTCTTAGGCAGGATATTAACCCCCGTTCTGCTGGGAACATTATAGAGGATCATTGGAGTCTTTACTGCTTCGGCAACCTTTCCATAATGCTGAATAAGTCCACCCTGAGTGGCTTTATTGTAGTATGGAGTAACCAGAAGAAGGCCATCAACTCCGCACTCCTCAGCTTCCCTGGAAAGCTCAATAGCTGTTGCTGTATCATTTGAACCGGTACCTGCAACTACCTTTATACGCCCTGCTGCATGCTCAGCTACAACTGCTATACATTCAGCATGCTCCTCTACAGTCATGGTAGCAGATTCACCTGAAGTACCACATACTATTATTGCATCTGTTTTATGCTCTACATGGTAATCAACCAGATCTCTAAGCTTTCCATAATCAATCGTATAATCCTCATTAAATGGTGTAACAAGAGCAACACCTGAACCTGTAAAAATCGACATGTTTCAATCCTCCCTTGAATTATTATTAAACAAGAAAAATGAGCCTAAACGGAGTTCGGCTCATTAGAATGTTTCTTCGTTGTATTTGCTTTCTGAATAATCATAAATATCTCTGATATATAATCATCAGAAAAGCCAAGCGAAATATCCTTCGACACCGTAGCACTCCATCCTTTTCGTAGGATGACAGTCCCCAAACTGTTAATTCAGGTCCCAGATCGTATGACTACCGAACCTCATACGTCTTCGGCGGTTTTCCCTTTCACATATCTTCACATGATTCGGTCTCATCCAATATGCTACTAATAATCACCGCATCCTCTACACTAATAGGGAGTGTAACACCTGCCCCATGGTATGTCAACCACAAATATCCAACAAGATCGCCTATCTCTACGAATATCCTTGATAGAGAATTTTTTACCAAGCTTCTTAAGCGAATATGCAGCCAGTACCTTGGTTATGGTCTTACACTCAACTTTGAGGTTCTTACCCTTATTCGGGATAGCTTTTACTGTAGTATATTTGAACAGCTCTCCCTTGGAGGCGAGACCAAAAAAGCTTTTCTTCGCACTGACATAACAAGTTAAATTCAAGGCAATTGGGGTAGTTTCCGTTCCAAAAACAGAATTAACAAAAACGTATTTTGACTGAGTATTGTCAGCAAGGTAATAGTCCGATGCCGGCTTGCACATCCTTTTTTCCAAATAATTGATGCTGTCATCTATATATCGCGAAGTTTCCTGATTCCACAAAGTAAATGGTCCGCAAAACTTATTGCTCCTGTTTTTTCTGAATCATATCATATAAAGGATAACAAAAAGCAACAATTATACAAACAACTCCTCTCCGGAAATAACATTTTGAATAATTCCGGAATATTTATTTTGTTTGAATCCGCTTGCACTGATTAACGTTATATATATCGCCAGAATGATTTTATCAATATTAAAAAGTGCCAGGGGATTATCCCTGACACTTTTATAAGCTTAATAATTATTACTGAACATCATTGAAGCCAACTCTTGCTGCATAAGTTGTATGAAGAAGCTCATGTGCCTTATGGCTGTTAGGCTCTTCAAGGAACTTATCATAGAGCTCAATGATCTGAGGATTATTATGTGACTGACGAAGTGTCTGTCTCTCATCCTCTGAGTAAAGAGCCTGTGCTCTCTTCTCCTTGTATGTATCCATGATGTCATCTGACTCATGAGGCAGGAAGCACTCACGAACGTAAGGCTGACCACCACCGTTGATACATCCACCAGGACATCCCATGATCTCTATGAACTGATACTTTGACTTGCCTTCTCTGATCTCATCAAGGAGAACCTTAGCTGACTTCATACCTGAAGCGATAGCTACATTAACAGTTGTTCCATTGATATCGATAGAAGCTTCTCTGATACCTGCATCATGACCACGAACTGCTGTAAACTCAATAGGCTCTGATTCCTTACCTGTAAGCTTGAAGTAAACTGTACGAAGTGCAGCCTCCATAACACCACCGGTAACACCGAAGATAACTCCGGCACCTGTGTAATCGCCCATGATATCCTGATCCCAGTCTTCATCCGGAAGTCTGTCAAAGAGGATACCGGATCTCTTGATCATACGAGCAAGCTCTCTTGTTGTAATAACAGCATCTACATCGTTAAGACCATTAACCTTTAACTGATCACGATCCTTCTCGAACTTCTTAGCAGTACAAGGCATAACTGATACAACAAATATATCTTCAGGTGCAACGCCATTCTGCTCAGCCCAGTAGGACTTGATGATAGCTCCCTGCATCTGATGAGGTGACTTACATGATGAAAGATGTGGAAGAAGATCTCCATAATTATACTCAGCATAGTTAACCCAACCCGGTGAGCATGATGTGATCATAGGAAGTGTTCCACCATTCTGAAGTCTTCCAAGAAGCTCTGTTCCTTCTTCCATGATAGTAAGGTCAGCACCAAAGTTTACATCATAAACTCTCTTGAAGCCAAGTCTTCTCATAGCAGCAGCCATCTTACCTGTAACAGGTGTTCCGATAGGATATCCGAACTCCTCACCAAGAGCAGCTCTTACTGCAGGAGCAGCCTGTGCTATAACAACCTTACCTGCTGCAAATGCAGCATCAATCTTATCTATCTCTGAATGCTCCATAAGAGCTCCTGTAGGACATACATTTACGCACTGTCCACACTGGATACATGGAGAATCTGCAAATGATCTGTTCTCTGCAGGTGATACAAATGTATTGAAACCTCTGTTCTCGAAACCAAGGATTCCAAGACCATGAGCATTCTTACATCTCTCGATACATCTTCCGCAAAGGATACACTTTGATGTATCTCTTATGAGTCCAGGAGCAAGCTCATCATAATGAGTCTCTGAGTGAACGCCTTCGAAAGCACCCTCTCTTGCACCTGTAAGGTAAGCAACATTGAGGAGCTCACACTTACCATTCTTATCACACTGCTGGCAGTTCTTATTATGATTTGAAAGAAGGAGCTCAACGCTCTGTCTTCTTGCTGCTGTTGCCTTAGGTGAAGAAATAGTAATCTCCATACCTTCAGCTACAGGATATACACATGATGCTACAAGACCTCTTGCACCTGTTGCCTCAACGAGACAAACACGGCAGGAACCCTGATTACACTCACCATGATTAAATGCACAAAGTGAAGGAATCTCATAACCGCACTTCTTAGCAGCCTCGAGGATAGTTAAACCTTCCTCTACCTGATAGGAGATGCCTTCTATTTTAATATTTATCATCGCCATAGTTAGTAACCTCCTTAATTCTTTGAAATAGCTGCAAATTTACAGTTGCTCATACAAAGTCCGCACTTTACGCACTTCTCAGGATCGATTTCCATTGAAGGAAGCTTGTGACCTTCTGCAATATAATCTGTCTTTGTGATACAGCTTGCAGGACAGTTACGAGCACAGAGACCACAACCGATACACTTATCCTTATCAATCTTGTACTGCATAAGGCTCTTACATACATGAGCAGGACACTTCTTGTCAACGATATGAGCGATGTACTCATCACGGAAATGCTTAAGTGTTGAATTAACAGGGTTAGAAGCTGTCTGACCAAGAGCACAAAGTGAGTTAGACTGGATAGTCTTGCTCAGCTCTTCAAGTGTATCAAGGTCTTCCATAGTACCCTTGCCCTCTGTGATCTTTGTAAGGATCTCGAGGATTCTCTTTGTACCGATACGGCATGGTGAACACTTACCACAAGACTCATCACAGATGAACTCCATGTAGAACTTAGCAACGTCAACCATACAGTTATCTTCATCCATAACGATAGCTCCACCGGAACCCATCATAGAACCCTTCTGAACGAGGTTATCGAAATCGATAGGCTCATCAAGGAACTCTTCTGTCAGACATCCGCCTGAAGGACCACCTGTCTGGATAGCCTTGAACTTCTTGCCATTAGGGATACCACCACCGATATCGTAAATGAGCTCTCTAAGAGTTGTACCCATAGGGATCTCAACAAGACCAACGTTATTGACCTTACCACCAAGAGCGAATACCTTGGTTCCCTTAGACTTCTCTGTACCAACAGAAGCGAACTCAGCAGCTCCTTCACGAAGAATGAAAGGTACACAAGCAAGTGTCTCTACGTTATTAACGCAGGTAGGCTTCTCCCAAAGTCCCTTGATTGCAGGGAATGGTGGACGAGGTCTAGGCATACCACGCTTACCTTCGATAGAGTTAAGAAGAGCTGTCTCCTCACCACATACGAAAGCACCAGCACCAAGTCTGATATGGCAGTCAAATGAGAAATCTGTACCAAAGATGTTCTTTCCTAAGAAGCCCATCTCTCTTGCCTGCTTGATAGCAAGCTTTAAACGATTAACAGCGATAGGATACTCAGCACGTACATAGAAGTAACCTTCTGAAGCACCGAAAGCGTAACCAGCAATCATCATACCCTCGATAACTCCGAGAGGATTACCTTCAAGGATGGATCGATCCATGAACGCACCTGGATCACCCTCATCACCGTTACATACAACATACTTCTGATCAGCCTGTACATTGTATGCGAACTGCCACTTTCTTCCTGTAGGGAATCCGCCGCCGCCACGACCACGAAGTCCTGAAGCAAGTACTTCATCGATAACTTCCTGCTGAGTCATAGACAGAGCCTTCTTGATACCCTGGAAAGCGCCCATACCGAGAGCTTCATTAATATCCTCAGGATTGATAACTCCACAACCGTGAAGAGCAACACGTCTCTGCTTCTTGTAGAAGTTAATCTCATCCTGCTTAGCAACCTTTTCTCCTGAAACAGGGTCAACATAGAGAAGTCTCTCTACGATCTCGCCACCAATTATATCCTTTTCAATGATCTCCTCAACATCGTCGATGGAAACCATACGATAAAGTGTATCTTCAGGATAAATCTTTACGAAAGGTCCCTGTGAACAGAAACCGAAACAACCTACGATATTAACTGTAGCCTTGTCTGTAAGTCCCTTCTCTTCAAGAACCTTCTCAAACTTTTCCTTTATCTCCATGGAGTTACTGGAAAGACATCCTGTACCACCACAAAGAACTATATGTCTCTTACCATCTGCTCCGGCAAGCTTGTCATCCAGACACTTGGTACAAGTGGATGAGCAATCATCAAAAGCCTGAACATTATCTATCATATCTCATACCCTCCTTCTCTAAGCGCCTGCTTCAGCTTTATAATCATCGATAATCTTCTGAACCTGTCCTACCTCAACCTTTGGAAATACCTTTCCATTGATTGAAACTGCAGGAGCTATACCACAAGCTCCGATACATCTAAGAGCATCAAGTGTGAAAAGACCATCTTCAGATGTCTCACCGGGAGCTATCTTCAGGAGCTCTGAGAACTTATCAATAACATTCTGAGCACCCTTTACATAGCAGGCTGTACCTAAGCAACAGCCGATAACATATTTCCCCTTTGGTGTAAGAGAGAAAAATGAATAAAATGTTACTACTCCGTAGATTTCTGCAACAGAAATGCCTGTCTCAGCTGATACAAGTTCCTGAACATCAAGCGGAATGTAACCATACTCGTTCTGGATATCACTGAGGATCATCATAAGGGGAGTTCTCTCATCCTTATGTCTGGCGCAGATTTCCTTAATTTGTGCCTCTGCGGCGGGACTTAACTTTCCCATGGGTTTTGACCTCCTTAAGTTATTTAAATCAGATAGAAACATTATACAGGATAACATAGAGTTAGAACAACTTAACCTTTACTACTAAATTCTAATCATTGTTCATAAAAATGTCAGAATCCTCCAAAGAGGATATCTTCACCTGCTTTTATTCTCTGTCTCAGAGCTTCGTAGGATATGATGGTCGCCGAAGTTCCGGCATTCAGACTTTCCACCTCTCCCATCATCGGAATACGCAGCAGCTTGTCTGCTTCCGCACTGATCTCCTTTGTAAGACCGGCACCTTCATTTCCTATAAGAAACGCAGAGGGACCTGTCAGTTTTGTCTCATATATAGATGAACCGTTCAGATGCATACCATATACCCTGATCTTCTTTTCCTTAAGTCTCCTTATATCTCCAAGAAGATCAACCGTTACCACTATATGCTTTCTGAATATGGAACCCATGGACGCTCTGACTACCTTGGGACTATATACATCAACCGAATCATAGCTCACCAGGATTCCGGTAGCCCCCGCTCCCTCGGCAGTCCTGATGATAGTTCCCATATTTCCGGGATCCTGCATTCTTTCTATAACCATTATAAGCGGAATCTCTGATGCATCTCCTAGAAGATCATCCAGTTCATAGGTCTTCATGTTGACCGTAGCAACTATACCCTGAGGATTCTCAGTATCAGCCAGCTTACGAAGAACTGCATCGGAAACTATAAAACAGTCATTACGGTCATTGGAAATATTCACAAGCCTCATCAGTCTCTCGTCCTCTGACACATGTTTTTCAAAGAACTCCTGTGTCATGAAAAGCTGATCCAGATCCTCTGCCGGAACCTCCCTGACCATACGAAGACCTTCCGACATATATTTGCCGGAATATTTTCTTTCCTTGGCAGTGCTCAGCATCTTCGCTATATGCTTAATACGTTCATTACCGGGCGATAATATTTTCTCCATACTTTTAACCTCTTATCTGTCCTTATAAAACATACCTCTTACACTATCCATATTCTTTAGTACTCTCTTACTGCAAGCACATAAGCCATAACACTATTTTTTCTTTACTACCATAACCCTGTCCTGTCCATATTCCAGCTTCAGAACACTTTCCACTCCTTTGGAAAGATCAACTCTTGTATTCATACGGACAGCCTTTTTCTCTTCAGAAAGCTGAACATAAACCGGACTCATTCCCACCTTATCTTTAAGGAGTGAGTAGAATTCCTGCTGATGCTTCTTTAGAGCCTCCATATTATCAAAGAGCACCCAGAGCTGAGTTTTCTCAGCATCCATATCCATAGCCATCTTAGACATAGGAATTATCTCAGATGCCATAAGCTTGCTCTCTGTATCATTAATCGATGCCCTGCCTCTTATAATAACCGCAGCATTTTCTTCTATTATATCCCTGTACTGCTCATAGGTTTTTGGAAATACCAGAACCTCTACCGTTCCATACAGATCCTCCACTCTAAGGTTAGCCATATTCTCTCCGTTACGGGTTATACGTCTGGTGACGCTTTCTATCATACCTCCCAGAACATAGTTTTTGCCATCCTCAGCCTGAGTCATACCGGTTTCTTCTTCTATCTCAAAATCAACAGTCCTGATATCGGTCTTTTCCTCCAGCAGATCCCTATATTCATCCAGTGGATGTCCGCTGATATACAGACCAAGCATCTTTTTCTCTCCACTTAGAATGATATCCTTGGAGAATTCGGGCATATCGGGATATTTGACCTTGAATTTACTCGTCTCAGCATTCTCAGTTTCTCCCTCCGACATAAAGTCCAGAAGAGACATCTGTCCTGTGGCATTCTTCTTTTTTTCTGCCGCAACGGCATTGGCAATATCCGGATAAGCAACACTCATCTGCTTACGGTTCACTCCGAAGCAGTCATACGCACCGGTCATTATAAGCCCTTCTATAACCCTCTTGTTGCTTTCCTTGCTGGATAGACGCATACA
The DNA here is from genome assembly GCA_002391105.1 of Lachnospiraceae bacterium UBA4381. Taxonomy (GTDB): domain Bacteria; phylum Bacillota; class Clostridia; order Lachnospirales; family Lachnospiraceae; genus Eubacterium_Q. The sequence continues at coordinate 7,810 of DGRT01000077.1, forward strand.
GAAATCCTGAAGATCAAGATACGGTCCTCCCTGATTTCTCTCCTGAATAATAGCATCAACCACACTGTCACCTATGGATTTGATGGCTGAAAGTCCATATCTTATGCACTCCCCATCTACCGTAAACTTACCCAGACTTCTATTGACATCCGGCGGAAGGATCTTAATCCCCATACGTCTTACAGCCTCGATATAGGTTCTCAGCTTCGGAGCATTATCTCTCACCGATGTAAGCAGCGCTGCCATATAGTCCAGCGGATAATAGCGCTTCAGATATGCTGTCTGATATGTAACCACTCCATAAGCCGCAGCATGTGAACGGTTAAATGCATAGCTGGCGAAGTCCGTCATCTCATCAAATATTTTATTTGCTATCTTCTCATCGATACCATTCTTGATACAGCCCGGCACACCTATAGCTTCATTTCCATATACGAAGAACTCTCTCTCCTTTGCCATTACATCAGCCTTCTTCTTGGACATGGCACGGCGCACCTCATCCGACTTGCCCATGGAGTACCCTGCCAGAGACATAACTATCTGCATAACCTGTTCCTGATAAACCATGCATCCATAGGTTGTACTCAGGATAGGCTCCAGCTCAGGCGTATCATAGTGAATCTCTCCGGCATTCTTACCCTTCAGATACTGCGGTATAAAGTCCATCGGTCCGGGACGATACAGCGAGATTCCGGCTATCAGCTCTTCAAGCGTTTTCGGGCTAAGCTCCTTCATGAAGCTCTGCATGCCGCTGCTCTCAAGCTGGAACACGCCGGCACAGTCACCGGAGGATATAAGCTCATACACCTTCGGATCTGCCAGGGAAATGTTATCTATATCGATAACCTCTCCTGTCCTTTCCCTGATATTCTCAAGCGCATCCAGAATAACCGTCAGATTCCTCAGTCCCAGGAAATCCATCTTGAGAAGTCCCAGCTTTTCCAGAGTATCCTTTTCAAACTGTGTCGATATAGGCGCATCGCTTCCGTTTCTGCATAGCGGAACATATTCAACTATCGGCTCCCTGCCTATAACAACCCCGGCGGCATGTTTACCCGGATGACTGAGCACGCCTTCCAGCTTCATTGCCATATCGACCATATATTTAACTTCCGAGCTTCCATTATAATACTTTATAAAATCAGGACTTTCCTTCATGGCAACCGCAAGAGGCACCGGTGTCCCTCCGCCCGGAATAGCCTTTGCCACCTGATCTACCACGCTCCTGCTGACATCCAGAACTCGTCCGACATTTCTGATAGCATTCTTTGCCGCAAGAGTACCGAAGGTTATAATCTGAACAACCTTCTCCGGTCCGTACTTTTCAGACACATAGGCTATCATATCCTGTCTTCTCTCAGGAGCAAAGTCTATATCTATATCAGGCATACTTACTCTTTCGGGATTCAGAAATCTCTCAAAAATAAGATTATACTTAATGGGATCTATATTGGTAATCTTCAGGCAGTAGGAGACGATACTTCCTGCCGCCGAGCCTCTTCCCGGGCCAACTCCGATACCGTGCTCCTTGGCATACTTAACATAGTCCCATACTATAAGAAAGTAATCCACAAATCCCATATCTCTGATAGTACCAAGCTCGTATTCAAGTCTGTCTCTCAGTTCTTTGGTTATATCCTCATATCTTTCCTTCAGCCCCTCCTCACAGAGAAACCTGAGATATGCAAATGCATCATCCCCATATTCTTCAGGGACATCATACTTAGGCAGCTTCTGCTCACCAAATACAATCTCTACATTACATCTCTCGGCAATCTTATGTGTATTCTCAAGAGCCTCTCTGGCATAAGGGAAAAGCTCCGCCATCTCCTCCTCAGACCTCAGATAATATTCACCCTCTGCATATCTCATGGTCCGGTCAGGATCATTTACCTTCTGGTTGGTCTGCATGCAGATAAGTATGTCATGCGCCTCCCAGTCCTCTTTTCTAACGTAATGCGAATCATTTGTGACAACTAACGGGATACCGGTTTCCTGAGACATCCTCATGAGATCAGTATTAACTATCACATCCTCCGGCAGGCCGTGATTCTGCATCTCCAGAAAATAGTTTCCCGGTCCGAATATCTCAAGATGATCCAGAGCCGCCTTCTTGGCTTCGTGATAAAGGCGTCTTCTCAGGTAAAATGCAACCTCTCCCTGAAGACATGCAGAGAGACATATGATGCCCTCATGGTACTTCTTAAGTATCTCTCTGTCCACACGCGGCTTATAATAATAGCCATCTATAAACCCCTGAGATACTATCTTGGTAAGATTCTTATAGCCCAGATCATTTTCCGCCAGAAGGATCAGATGATAATATCTTTCATCATTAACGCCCACCTCTCTGTCCAGACGGGAATTGGGAGCCACATAAACCTCACAGCCGATAATAGGCTTTATTCCCTGTGCCTTACATTCCTTATAAAAATCAATAACGCCATACATGACGCCATGATCCGTGATTGCAAGACTGTCCATTCCCAGCTCCTTTGCTCTGGAAACCAGATCCGGAATACGGGCAAAGCCGTCCAGCAGACTATATACTGTATGCACGTGTAAATGTGTAAATGCCATTTATTTACCTCAGTAACTTATTATTTATTATTCCTGTTCTTTCTTTTGTCTCTCTCCAGCAGGCGGGAATATCTGGAGACAACCCTCTGTTCCTCTCTGGATCTTAGATCAGATATACCCTCTTCGAGCTTTCTGGTCTGCTTTTCTTTCAAAGAAGCTATCTTTCTGTCCAGCTTCTTCTCCATTTTTTTGTTAAGTCTTGCTTTATACTTCTTCCTCTTAAGATATCTGCGATATCCCTTCACATAGCGCCTTGCATAGTCAAAAGCTGCATCCTCCCCTTCTTCTGCAAGAAGATAAAGCAGCTTCTCCAGACGCTTCTTTGTATATGGATGAAGTATATTCTTACTCTTTCCGTTAAGATAATAATTCAGGGCAGAGCTGTCTGTATAATCCTCCTTGTGATATATCTTACTTGCCGCAACTCTGTCACAGAACATCTCTACTATATAATTATCCGGCATCTTCATGCCCGTTACCGAACCATCCCTCTTCTCCAGGTCATAATCCAGCCAGTATTCCAGATGATGCTTGTTCCTGCCCTTATGATGCAGCCAGGAGCTGGTATAGCCCTTCTCCTCTCTTTCAGCCTCATTCGGACTTCTGTTTCCCTGATAATACTTAGCACCAACCGAAAACTCTGTCCAGGAGTACTTTGAAAGATCATGCAGAATCCCCTGAAGATACAGTCCGCATCTGAAGCAGTTCTTACCCACAAGAAGCTTATGCTCATTGATGGTTGCAAGATGCTTATACCATTTCTTTTCTTTTATATTATCTATTATTTCGGACGGCATCTGAGTAATCTCTCCAAGTCCCCGGATATTCATATCTTTTTCCTCTCTACTACAATGATTTATCTATATTTTAACTCTGTCTCCCGACAGAACAGTATTCAGTATATTAGTCCTGTAATCATTTACTCCCGAAAGCGCTGGGAACAAAGTATGTTATAATCCACTCAACCAGCAGTGTAATAAGCATTACGATCAGGGCAAATATAAGTTCAAAGGGAACCCCTTCCTGTTTTACCGCAATTCCAAGAGCTGCCGGAACTATCCCAAGCATATATTTTCCAAACATTACCGGAAATTTGTGAAGTACCAGTATCCCCATAGTTCTTTTTCCAACATAGGAAAGCTTATCTCCAACATAGGTTCCCCTTAGCGCACAGGAGAAGAAAAATGTTGCTGTTATCCCAAGTCCTGCCCCCAGAAGATAATACTGCATTCCACGGTAAAGATCGGTTCTGGTATCTGCTCCTCCACGCTGGATAACCATTATCATTATTATAGCTATCATTATAGCACCAAGAATAATCATCGCAATACGTAGTACTACCGGAATATAGAGCAGAAAAACTTTAATCAGTATCTTTCTGAATATCAGACCAAACATAAAGAAAAATAGCATTGCGAGAGCTGTCTCCGCTTCAAAGGGCCATATATAAGCTCCCGATCCGGCCTTATCCAGATTGTACATCCATCCAAGACCTCCCAGCATCAGCAGCACCGCCACAATTATCTGGAACCAGTTTTTCTTCTCGGATATTTTAAGAAAAGCATAGGCCACTATCTCTACCACAAACAGGCAGGGCAGAAACCAGAGCGGTCTGTTCCATTCAAAGTGCTCCCTGCCGCTATTAGCATATATCAGTCCCAGCAGATTATCCAGAAGAGCCTTTGGAATACCGCGGGGTTCCATATTTCCGACCACCCATACATTATAGGCAATATAGACAGCTATACTAATGATCCCCCACAGGATATAGGGAACCAGAAGGCGCTTGAATAATTTTTTCAGTATATCTCCGAAATGCGTATCTGTTTTCCATAGAAGCCCATTCTTCTGCTTCCTGTCCATATTAAAGGTAAGTCCGGAAAGTAAAAAAAATGCAGCCGTGGCAAATATCAGTGTTGTATCCCACAAAAGACCTTTGGATACATGTCCCAGCACGATTGCACATATGGCTATCCCCTTTGCGACATCTATAGCTTCTATTCTTCCTGTAACCTGATCTATATCAGATTTCATATCATTATTACTCATTTTATTCACCAGCTACAGAATATTAAAGGTGCCAAATGAATTTGACACCCCTAATATATCCCGATCAATATTATAATGCTGTTTAACAGACAGGCTCTGCCTATACCTCAGTCTTCCACAGTCCATGAAGATTGCAATACTCATAAGCTTCCTTTACCTTGTCTCCATCAACAAGAGCAAATGTAGCTACCGGCTTTGCACCCGGCTCAAGAACCTTTCTCTGTCTTCCCTGCTCAGTCTCAATAGCAACCCACTGAATGAAATGATTATCAAGCATTGGATGCTCTACCTCACCAACAGCAACGGTAACTGTATTACCCTCTACAGTAACAACCGGCACATGCTTCTCACCGGCGCCGTCAGATGTATTGGCAATAAGCTCAACCATAGTTTCACCGCAGCATTTAACATCACACTTATCCTTATTCAGATAAGAAATCATATTGTTACATTTTACACACTTAAATACTCTCATTCGTTGAACCTCCTTATATAATTAATCGCCATGAATATATTGTATCATCTAAGTCCTGAAATTAAAAGAATGATTTAATCTCCGGGATACCTTTAATAACCACCCGTATGCAGAACCTTAAAGCTTCTCTCATCCTCCTGCACCGGAAGTTCCTTCTTCTCTATATCATCTATATGTATGAAGCTTCCGGCATCAATCTCTCCCAGAAAACGGGATATAGAATCCCGGTCTCCCTGAACCTCAAGCTCCACTCTGCCATCATACAGATTTCTTACATAACCCGTAAGTCCCAGAGCACGGGCAGCGTAGTTGGCACGATATCTGAAGCCTACTCCCTGAACATCACCGGATATAAGCATATGCTGTCTTACCATAGTCACCATCTCTTTATATATAGAATATTACTGAAATAAAAATTATCATTTTTTCTGACATAATTCATGTACTCATCGTAGTCCATGTAATATCTTTTCCCCCAGGAGGAAATCTCAAGCAGGGTTCTCCCCTCAGCCTCTATTAGACCTGTTACCGTCACATAATGATCCTTGGTTTTTGTAACAGGCTTAAAATGCAGCCCTCCGCCTTCTTCCTTCCTGTCATAGAATACCACCTTATCCTTCCTCAGAAATCCGGGGCCTATGGCTATAATTACCGGTATCCCGTTTCCAAGCATTTCCTGTATGCTGGTCAGCAGCCTGCCGGGGCGCACAAACCAGTGTGCCATATACCTGTGACCGGTAGCTTTATGTATCTTTCTCCCGTTGATCAGAAAGTATATATTCATCCCCAGGGAGAGCAGGATGCCGGATATTCCAAGCTTCGGAAGTATATGAAAAAATGTTTTCTCAAGTCCCAGCACATAATTCATATATTCATCCTTTGTATATGAATTACCTGGCGCCGGCACATGAGGAGCAGCTTCATTTTTTTCCGGCTTACGTAAAGGGCTGTTCATACTTTTCCGTTTATCAGCCTTCTTGCCGCTTTCAGGTTCACTGAAGGAACCGGACAGGATAAAGCTGATAACATCAGATGCAGCAATCAGTCCGCAGCCCCAGCCTTTAAGTGTTCTGCCCTTATTCTTTTTTTCAATATCAGCAAACCAGCCCTGATTCCCGCCAAAGGAACCATCCACAGATATATAGGGCTTATCCAGCTTCACCTCGTTTATAAGTTTCATACCCACCTTCGATGAATAAATTATAAATAAATATGTCAAAACAGCCAATCGACTGTTTTGACATATTAAATAAACTAAACCACTTTAACTATTCAGCCTTTGCAGCTTCAACTTCCTTCTTCGCCACATCATCAGGTGCCTGCTCATATCTTGCAAATTCATACGAGAATACACCACTTCCCTTTGTCATGGAATAAAGCTTTGTATCATACTCAAACAGCTCAATATAAGGAACTTCAGCAAGTATCTCCTGATAGCCGTCATCAAGAGGATTCATACCAAGTATTCTTCCCCTGCGCTTATTAAGATCACCCATTACATCACCGGTAAAATCATTCGGAACTACAACCTTAAAGGAAGCAATCGGTTCCAGCAGTACAGGACTTGCTTCCATAAAGCCCTTCTTGAACGCCTGCTCTGTAGCGACCTTAAATGCAAGCTCTGAAGAATCTACAGGATGGTAGCTTCCATCATAGAGAACAACCTTAACTCCTGTAACCGGATACTTAGCCAGAGGTCCGCTCTTTACAGACTCTGCGATACCCTTTTCAACTGCCGGGAAGTAATTCTTCGGAACAGCTCCACCTACAACGATCTGATCAAATACATAAGGTGTATCCATATCGCCTGATGGTTCCATGGTAATCTTTACATGACCATACTGACCATGTCCACCGGTCTGCTTCTTATACTTGAATTCGGTATCAACCTTCTTTCTGATTGTCTCCTTGAAGCCTGTTCTCGGGCGAAGAAGCTCTATCTCAACCTTGTATTTTTCAGCAAGAACACTCTGAACTGTATCAATATGAGTACCGCTGATACCATAGATAAGTGTCTGTCCATTTTCGCCGTCGTTTACTACATTTATAGTCTGATCTTCAACCATTATCTTAGCAAGCGACTGGGCTATCTTATCCTCTTCACCCTTCTTTACAGCCTGATATCTCTTATATACATACGGCTTGGAAATAGCAGTTCTGATATAAGTAATCGGTGTCTTCTTGGTAGAAAGGGAATCTGTAGTCTGGCTGACAGCAAGCTTTGCAAGAGCTCCTATATCACCGGCATGAAGCTCCTTGACCTCCTCAACCTTATTTCCGCAGATGGTATAAAGCTTACCCAGCTTTTCCTCTGCATCTCTGTGATAATTATAAAGTGTATCATCCGGCTTCAGAACACCTGAGCACACCTTGATAAGAGAATACTTACCAATATATGGATCGGCAATAGTCTTAAATATATAAGCTGACTTAGCCTTTGAGAAGTCATAATTTGCTTCAAATACTTCATTATTGGTTGTATTGATTCCTGCCAGCTTGCACATATCAGGACTTGGGAAATACTTGATAATATCAGCCATCAGAGTGTACATACCTCTGGCAAGTGTATTGGAGCCCATAAGCACAGGAACAACCTCACTGTCATGTACACCAACTCTGAGCGCAGCTCTTATCTCATCCTCTGAGAATTCATCTCCCTCAAAGAATCTGTCCATATACTCTTCGCTGGTCTCGGCAACCGCCTCAACAAGTGCATCACGGCAGATAGAAAGATTCTCCTGTGAATAATCAGGAACATCAAACTTATCCACTGTACCCTTATCATTCCATCTCTTAGCTTTCTGCTGAATAACATTTACATATCCGACAAACTGTTCGTTCTCTCTGATAGGAAGGTGGAACGGAGCGATTCTCTTTCCATACATCTCCTGAAGTGACTGAACAACCTCTCTGAAGCTTGCCTTGTCATCATCCATTTCTGTAACGAAAACCATTCTCGGAAGCTTTCTCTTCTCACAAAGCTCCCAGGCTCTCTTAGTACCTACCTCTATACCAGACTTACCTGATACAACTATGATAGCCGCATCTGCTGCAGCAAGAGCCTCCTCTGTCTCACCAACGAAATCAGGATAACCCGGCGTATCCAGAAGATTGATCTTGTAACCCTCCCACGGAATAGGAACAACCGTTGCTTTCAGAGACATCTTACGCTTTATCTCTTCCTTCTCAAAATCACTTATAGTATTTCCTGCATCCACAGAACCTAAGCGATTGGTAATACCGGCAAGATAGCTGATTGCCTCAACAAGTGAGGTCTTACCACTGCCACCATGACCCAGCAGAACTACATTACGAATTTTGTCAGTTGTAAATACATTCATGTAAACACCTCCACAGCTTCATCCCATAATATTTACATTTTCCATTTTGAAAAACGCTAATATAACTATATGAAATTTTTACAATTTTATCAACACAAAATGTGACTTTTTATTCATTTATAACAAATTTGTATGACTAAAATTGCAAAAAAAATCCGGACCATATGTTTCAACATATAATCCGGATATCCTTTTTATTAATATCTTATGAGTATCAAGCAACTATCAGCCTACCATATCAGAACCAGACTACTCACTTTCCACGATTCCCTTAACCTCAGCCTTGATAGCTTCAACAAGCTCATCACTGTAATCCTCTGCCTTAAGCTTCTCCCAGGCAGCCTTTGCGGCTGAAGAAATATTTGCAGGAATCAACTCCTCATGATCCTTATAATAGCCATATCCACGATAACTATCAGAGAACTTAGCAACTTCCTGTCCCATGGTGCATACCCACACCTTCATCTCCGGTTCACCCGGCTGTGGGTTGTTACGTGGACGAAGGTCTATAGACCAGTTCTCGTTTTCATAGATGATAATTTGCTCTCGCTTTCCCATTTCTCTAGTAACCTCCTCAATATATTATATGCGAATTCAGTAAGGTTATTCCTTCGCTACCGAACCTACAACAATAATATACTAGATACCATCCTTTATTTCAATATCAGATTCAAAATAAAATGCTTTTTTGTTGCCATTCATGGTTACCTCAGAATACACTCCCGATCCCACACACGACCTGCAGATTTTTTTAAGCCGGCTTACAAAATCCGATCAGTAATTCTCATTGATATAAGCATATCGAAGATGATCCCGGAAGCTGCCTCCTATCAAGATACTGGCTCTCTCGAAGCCCTCATGCTCAAATCCGAGCCGTTCCAGTATGTGAATGGATTTTACATTATCCACCATCACTCTTGACTCAATTCTATGAATATGCGCAAACCTGAGTACATCCTCAATCGACGCTCTGCACGCCTCGGTACAGTAGCCGTGTCCCTGATACTTTTCATGCAGATTATAACCGAAGATAACATTTGCATACGGCTCTTTTCTTATTCTTACAAAGCTGATAGAACCGATTATCGTATCAGGATCCTCCTTAAGCGCAAAGTAATAATAAGCACAAAGCCCGTTCTCCATATTCTTCTCTTCCTGCTCCAGTATCCTTCTTTGCATCTGAAGTGTATAATAAAGAGGCGACTGTTCGGGTTCATGCTTTTCAAAGAAAGCCTTATTATCCGAATAGTACTTCAGCATTTTCTCATCCAGCTCCACGTCTGACGTCTGTAATATAAGGCGCTCTGTTTCAAATTTGTATGACATACCATTTCCTCACTTCTACTTTACTCAATATGTATATGTTCAGGTCATGCAGCTCTGAAGCCCAGCGGTCCGATCAGGAATGCTATAACACCTATCCTAATCTCCCAGAGAATACAGAAAGCTCAATCTTAAGAACCAGCAGTATTAAAAGCTTTTCTTTTACAGGTTCTCATTTTCTTCCTGTTCCACTATTGATTGCCCTTCTTTTCTTCGCTGTTCCATTCTTTTTTGATGTTCTTCCTGTCGCCGGGCTTTTTCTTTAAGCTGTTTCTTAACAGGTGCATTATCCATATGCAGATTAAGAAGCATAAGTCCTATTAGGCCAACGCCAAACAGGCATCCAACGATTCCACAAACTATATACGAAAAGAATGCAGAAGGACCAAAGCTTTCTTCACTGAACACCTTGTACTTTCCGAATACCGCAAATACCTCTACTTCTATATTATCACCCTTGGCAGGCTGGGTGTCTTTGTAAAGCATATCAGAATACTTCTTACCTTCCACTTCAAAATCAACCCAGACCTTATAACGGTATTCATAATCCGTATAGTCCAGTCCCATAGCCTCCAGCTTATCCTTTTCATTCTGCTGAGCCACCGTGAGAGGCTTTCTCTCAGGCTCTGTGGCTGTTACAACCGCATCTGCCATATGAAAATCAGTACCATTTTGTATCTGATACATCTTTACCTTCACCATAACAAAAGAATATATTCCCAGCACCAGAAGAAATATTCCTATTCCTATTATTATCCACTCTGTACTGTCAAGCTTTCTGGGCTCTTTAATCTTCTTTTTACTCATACCCCACCTGTTCCTTATAATAAATACTTTTAACTGTTACTTTTAAAAAACGTCTTCAAACGATTCGTTTAAAAACACCTTCAAACGTTTCTTTTAAATAAATGCCATTACCAGCTCCTTTAAAATAAACGCCTTTACTTGTTCCCTCTAAAAAATATCTCTTCACCCGACGCCAGGTTGCCACTTGCTTCACAATCGATAACTATTATACTATAACCCAACTCCAATTACACCAAATATCCTGTTGGCATCTGTCTGATCTACTATTATTTTCCCACTGACATCACTTGATTCCCCAATCCATACCTCATAAAGCTTTTCCGGCATCATCCCCGGGATACATGTAATCAAATAGATTGCATCAGTATTGATTATAACTACCTGGTCTTTATTAACACCTGATCCTCTGTACCTCACCTGCATAAACATATCCTTAACCTCCCTTTCTAATTAAATCTGCTTATACCGCAAGAATTTTCACATTATTTTATCAGCTATTTTTACCTTTATTCCCCTTAGTCCTGTTGTAGCCAATACTGTAAGCATTATATCTTTTGATATATATTCTCTCCAGTCTGTTCAGATCTCTTACGCCACTTCCCTTCAGGGCAACAAATCGTATAGTAAATCTGTCTCCGTATGAATAGTCCGCGAACACCCTTCCATTGCCTTTGCCGGTAAAGTGGTTATTGGCTCTGCTTACCATCTTTCTTGCCTGTCCGACATAGTATTTATGCTTCGTGTGATTATGAATGATATATACTCCGGGGACATCATCTTTTTCTGATGCCAGCCGTTTTCCCTCGCCGGATTTTTTATTTCGCAGCTCCAGAAACTCGTCTATACTGATATCCCTTGATTGTTTTATTATCTTTCTCAAAGACTTCGGGCGCATAGAAAAAAGTAAAATGATTATGATAAGGGTAAATAACAGTACCGTAATCACCATGAACAAGGTTTCAAAAAGTATATTACAAATCATCGGAATTACCTCTCGTAGTATAATTTTAGCGTAACTATTCCCTTCATGCAATTAGTAGTAGCCTTTTTCTTTGAAATATACAAAAAACGGTGCCGGCAATAGTCCGACACCGTTTATTATTGATTTACTTAATGCATACTTAAAGGCTTATTTCAGAGCTTCTTTAAGCACCTCCAGATTGGACTTCATAACCGAAATATATGTTGTCCCTGAAGCCACTTTTTCTGATGTGACAGACTGCATGGAATCCAGAGTAAGTATCTTCTGATCTTTATTCTGAGTATTACTTATAACCGTTTCTGCAATCTTCTGATCACTGCCGTCTATGGTCATTACAGCCGTAAGTCCCAGCTCATCTGTTTTCTCCGCCAGAAATACAACTGTTTCAAAGCTTGCCTCAGACTCTGCCGAGCATCCGGTAAATGCCGCATAGTAATCCAGCCCGTAATCATCTACCATATAACGGAACGGAAATCTGTCGCCAAAAAGGAGGGTTTTCTTATCCGCTGAGTCAACTGCTGATTGATACTCGGCATCAAGCCCCGACAGCTCTGCCTTATAGCTTTCCAGATTCGCCTTATAGGCTTTGCTGTTATCAGGATCAAGCTTTGTGAGCGCCTCAGCAATTTCTTCACATATCACAGATGCATTATTCAGAGAAAGCCATACATGCTCATCCATTTCAGGCTCCTCATGCTCGTGGTCATGAGCCTCTTCTGCTTCCTCGTGATCATGATCCTCTTCTGCTTCTTCGTGGTCATGATCCTCTTCTGCTTCTCCATGGTCATGATCATGCTCCATACCTTCAACCACTTCTTCCTCTTTTACTGACTCGCCAAGGACATCCAGAAGATTGATAACAACCATATTTTCGTTACTTGTTGATTCAAGGACTCCATCCACCCAGCTATCAGATTCCCCACCAACATATACAAACATATCACATTCTTTAATCATTGCCATATCCTGTACAGAAGGTGAATAGCTGTGGATATCGACACCATTATCCAGAAGCAGGGTTATATCAGCACCATCAGCCTTGTCTCCCATTATGTTCTTTACCCAGTCATATTCCGGGAAAATAGTAGTAACTATTTTAAGTTTTGAATCCGTAGTATCACCGGAGGCAGCCGCACTGCTACCAGACTTGCCGCACCCTGTAAGACCACCCAGTATGAGGGATGCACTGATCATTCCCGCCAAAAGCTTTTTACTTTTCATTTTTCCTCCAAATCTTTTATAAAAAACTTATCACTATCACATATTCACAAATTGATTTTGCAACACTGTCGCATATTATATCAGCATCCGGATAAATGTCAATACATTTTGCAACAATGTTGCATTTTTACAAAATAAACCTGACCGGATCAATCATGAGAAGTACAGGCTTCTCACAATCATCCCGGTCAGGTACATAAGATTTGTAACGCTATTCTTTTGTTAATTTAACTAGCTACTCAGGAATTGTCACTATGGTTTTCTTCAGCTTTACACTCATCGCACTTACCAATTATCATGGTTTTGGAAGAATCAATATTAAGCCCATATTCCCTCTCCAGCTTCTCGGCAAAGTCGTGAACAAAAGGATTCTCCAGATGAAATATCCTGCCACATTCACTGCACTGGGCATGCATATGCTCATCACAGTGCTGATGCGACTCTGAATACTGGTAATACCAGGCATCCTGATTGGGCTCTTTATATCGGACCAGGTCTCCATTTTCACATAGACGGTCCAGATTCCGGTAAACAGTAGTTCTATTAACACCACTGTCCTCCAGCTTCAGATAATTATATACCTCTCTTGCGGTAAATCTCCTGTCAGAATGTTCCTTCAAATACTGGATTATATACTCTCTTGCTTTCGTTTTATAAGAATTTCTCACTTCTTCACCTGCCAAATTAATATTATAGAACTACATTTAGAACTACTATTCGCCGTGTTTATTGCAATTCATCCCGCCACCTATAGAGGTGGGGGATTTCTTGCTCACGGCGTGTTAAAACCAATCACATTTCACGATAAACACCAGTAATAATTTTACCTTAACTATTCCCTTCATGCAATCCTCTAACGTTCTTTTGGTTTTCGATTTTTAAACATAGCCGCCCCTAACGGCTCGCTCAGAATATATTCTACCACCAGTATGATAACAAATGTGCAACAAAAAACAGCGTTGAATCATCAACGCTGCAATCGTTAACTCCGCTAAATTTTCAGCTTTCCTTAATGTCCTCCAGATACTTATCAAGCCTGCTTCGATAATAGAGCATTTTGGGATAGGATACAAGTCCAAAGCCGGATATGATAAGTATAATCACCATTCCCGGAAGACGGGTACACATATAGCGATATCCTCTATCTTTATTATTCTTTATTATTCTTAATCTTTCTGTTAACTCTTCATTATTCTTAACCCTTCTGTTATGCTGGAAAGCCTACAGCTCAGGTAAACCACTAATCATTTATAGCCATAACAGAATCTCTTCTGACTATATCCCCGGCAACAACCACTCTTCCAACATAGTAATCACTGTCTTCCATTGATTTTCTGAGTATTCCAACTACATCTCTGACCATCGCATCCATATCTATACGGAAGGTTGTAAGTGCAGGCGTAGAAAGGCTGGCATGAATGGAATCATCGAAGCCCACAACAGATACATCCTCCGGAACTCTTTTCCCCATCTCCTTTAACGTGTTGACCAGTTGAAATGCTATACCGTCACAATTACAAACAAAGGCAGTCGGCATCTTTTCAGGAAAGCTGAGCTCGATAAAGTCTCCATCCTCATCCCTGTCCTCTAATATACTGTCATGCCTTACATTAAGATTATTCTCATATAACGCCTTTCTGTATCCCAGATATCTGTCCATGATGGAATTAGTAGCTTTATAGCTGCCCACAAATCCGATATCCTTGTGACCGGCTTCGATCAGAAGCTTCGTCATCAGATAACAGCCATGCAGATTATCAGCCACAACAGAGTTGGTTTTTGAATGTGGCAGATAATCATCCATAAAAACATAAGGCAGTCCTTCTGCAAGAACATTATCAACATATTTTTCATCCATATGTCCCAGCATTATCAGAGCACTTACCTGAGCATTTCTGACACAGGCAGGAAGAACGCAGTTTTTCTCATCGTTTCTTTCTACGATTTCTGTAATGGCTATCATATTCATTGATACCAGATTCTTTGTAAGTGCAGTAAGTATATTGGAGTAAAATGAATCCCCACTGACAAATCTGTCCATTATGATAATACCGACAAAGATAGCCCCCGCCCCGGAGGTCTCTACATTTTTTGCCTTATGATATTCGTAACCAAGCTCAGAAGCACGCAGTATTATCCTGCTTCTCACTTCATCGCTTACACCCTCCTTGCCACTAAGCGCCTTGGAAACAGTTACAGTACTCACCCCAAGGTCCTTTGCTATATCACTCATTGTAAGCTTCTTATACAAAACCTGCACCTCATTTCTGTTACTATGCCTATATATTTACACCGATTATTTCTGATAACAACACAGAAAGCATGATTTCTGATTATTTCCCACAGAACATAGTTTCTAATCACTTCTCAGAAAGCATGATTTCTGATTACTTTATAACAGCATGGTATCTGATCAGCCATACAGCAGCATTATATTCTTTGCCTCTCAGCACAAAAAAATAAAGTAAATTTAAGTAATTATAACTCAAACCCACTTTATAAGATAATTATTATCAAGTTATTTTTCAAGCCCTTTCTTTTAGTTAAGGTGTCAAAAGTCAACATACTCTTCCCACAGGAAAAGCATTTTGACTTCCGGCACCTTATATCTTCTTACTCAGTAAAAAGTGCTGTTGAATAGTAACGGTCACCACTATCCGGAAGCAGAGCCACTATTACCTTACCTTTATTCTCAGGTCTTCTGGCAAGTGTAATCGCACCATAGAGAGCAGCTCCTGATGAGATACCAACAGAGATACCTTCTTTCTTGGCAAGCAGCTTTGCAGTTGCAAATGCATCCTCTCCACTGGCTGTAAACACCTCATCATAAATATCAGTGCTGAGCACATCAGGTACAAATCCGGCACCGATACCCTGAATCTTGTGAGCACCCGCTCTTCCTTCTGAAAGAACCGGCGAATCTGCAGGTTCAAGCGCAACCACCTTGACATCAGGATTCTGTGACTTGAGATACTCTCCTGTTCCTGTGACAGTACCACCGGTACCAACTCCGGCGATAAATATATCTACCTTTCCATCTGTATCTTTCCAGATCTCAGGACCGGTAGTGAGCCTGTGAATCTCAGGGTTGGCAGGATTAACAAACTGACCGGGTATAAAGCTGTCAGGAATCTCCTGTGCAAGCTCTTCAGCCTTAGCAATAGCACCCTTCATTCCCTTAGCACCCTCAGTAAGTACCAGCTCTGCGCCATATGCCTTAAGAATATTTCTACGCTCTACGCTCATAGTTTCCGGCATGGTAAGAATGATACGATATCCCTTTGCAGCAGCAATAGCAGCAAGACCTATACCTGTATTTCCTGAAGTAGGTTCAATGATTACAGAGCCTTCCTTCAGTTTGCCGCTTTTCTCAGCATCCTCGATCATAGCCTTTGCAATACGATCCTTTACACTGCCTGCCGGATTGAAGTATTCCAGCTTCACAAGAATGGTAGCTTCCAGTCCCAGTTCCTTTTCTATATTTACCACCTCAACCAGAGGAGTGTTACCTATAAGTCCAAGTGTTCCTTTGTAAATATTCGCCATTACACTACTCCTTTCCATAAATCATTCCATTTATTATTCCATAAATTTTTAAATATATTTTTTTAATTTATTCTTTCAATATACTCTTTCAATTTATACTTTCAATATATTCTTTCAATATACTCTCTCAATATACTCTTATCAATTATTCTTTCAATATATTTTGGGAATATATTTTTTATATATTAATTTATAATTCCAGTTTTTTGTAATTATATGAAATCCCATGCACTTCTTAACTATTCGACAAATATTTTACTACTCATATTATATAGCCGCAAATGCATTTTCAAGATCTGCCAAAATATCATCTATATGCTCAGTTCCTATAGAGAGTCTAATAGTACTGGACTTAATGCCCTGATCCAGAAGCTCTTCCTCAGTAAGCTGTGAATGTGTCGTAGTTGCCGGATGAATAACAAGACTCTTCACATCTGCAACATTTGCCAGGAGGGAGAAAATCTTCAGATTGTCAATAAACTTCCAGGCCTCAGCCTGTCCGCCCTTGATATCAAAAGTGAAGATCGAGGCACCACCATTTGGGAAATATTTCTCATAAAGAGCGTGATCCGGATGATCAGAAAGCGATGGATGATTTACCTTTTCAACCTTTGGATGATTAGCCAGGAACTCTACAACCTTCTTAGTATTCTCTGCGTGTCTCTCAAGACGAAGAGATAAAGTCTCAACACCCTGAAGAAGCAGGAATGCATTAAATGGTGAGATTGTAGCACCGGTATCTCTAAGGAGAATGGCTCTGATAAATGTGACAAATGCTGCAGGACCAACCACATCATAGAAGGACACACCATGATAGCTTGGATTTGGAGCAGCTATATTCGGATACTTTCCGCTTGCGCTCCAATCAAACTTTCCAGACTCTACGATGATTCCGCCGAGGGTTGTTCCATGACCACCTATGAACTTAGTTGCTGAATGTACTACAATATCAGCACCATGCTCTATCGGACGGATAAGGAACGGAGTACCGAATGTATTATCAACTACAACAGGAAGTCCATACTTATGGGCTATCTCTGAGATGGCATCAATATCAGGAATATCACTATTCGGATTGCCAAGTGTTTCCAGATAGATAGCTCTGGTATTATCCTTGATAGCGCCTTCAACCTCTTCCAGATTATGAGCATCTACAAATGTAGTCTCTATTCCATACTGTGGAAGTGTATGCTCCAGAAGATTGTAGCTTCCACCATAGATAGTTTTCTGGGCAACTATATGACCGCCATTTGCTGCAAGAGCCTCTATGGTATAGGTTATAGCTGCTGCACCGGAGGCAAGAGCAAGAGCTGCGCTTCCACCCTCAAGAGCTGCAAGTCTTTTCTCAAGTACATCCTGAGTAGAATTTGTAAGTCTTCCATATATATTTCCCGGATCTGCAAGACCAAAACGATCAGCAGCATGCTGACTATTGTGGAATACATATGAAGTGGTCTGATAAATCGGAACTGCTCTTGAATCCGTAGCAGGATCTGCCTGTTCCTGTCCAACATGTAACTGCAATGTTTCAAATCTGTAATCGCTCATAATCTCTTCCTCCTTCAAAAATTTTTCAAATAATTTCTTTAGTTATTTTTAGGATGAAGAAATAATAACATCTGATTATATGTTTGAAAATATTATTGATTTTATCATTAGTGATAAGCATTAATTATCACAAAAGGCAAGAAAATACCCTTATATCGGTAATCCTTCAGATTATGCAATCGCCGCACTCGCTTATCTATAATTCCTTATACTTTAACAGTTCTTCCACATACGCCTCGCCATAGGAGGAAAGCCTGCTTCCCTTTCTGATTATATATCCTATGGTCAGCGGATCCTCTTCCTTCAGCTTTATTCCGACCAGTCCCTGCAGTATCGAATCCTCCTTTGACAACATTCCCGAACCTATGGAGTATCCCTGCAGTTCTGATATTATTTCCATGGTAGTTGCCCTGTCATCCGACTTGATCATCTTCTTGAAATCATAGTCAGCCATAGCTTCCTCCGTCAGATAAAAGTTGCTGTCATCACTCTGATCAAAGGAAACACACGGATAGTCAGACAGTTCCTCTATTGATATCTCCTTACGTCCGGCAAACTTATGATTACGCCATACATAGGCATAGGTTTCCCTTCTCATAAGAGGAGTAAATTCAAGCTGATAATCCTTGAAAAGCTTTTTTAATATGGCTTCATTCGCCCCTGAAAATGATATGATTCCCACTTCACTTTTCAGAGATCTGACATCCTCCAGAACCTCTCTCGTCTTAGTTTCGTGAATTGAAAAAACAAACTTCTCCGGATCATATGCTTTTATAACATCTGTGAATGCTTTTATCGAAAAGTTATAATGCTGAGTAGATACAGAAAAATGTTCCTTATCGCTATCCTTTGACAGATATCTGTCTTCCAGTATCTCATACTGTCTTATAGCCTTCTTGGCATAATCAGCAAACTCTCTTCCTTCATCCGTTAATAATATACCCTTGTTCGTCCTTTCAAATATAAGTATTCCAAGCTCATCCTCAAGCTCCTTAATACTTGCAGAAAGTGCCGGCTGGGATACAAAAAGCTTCCCCGCCGCTTCCCTCATAGAAGAGGATGCAGCAACCTCAAGAACATATTTAATCTGTGTAATATTCATTTCAAACCACCTCATATTACAAACACTATATAACTACTATTTATATGTTCACCTTATTCTCACGATTCACCAGCTTCGGAGATTTTTATTTGTCATCTGCCATACACACCTGAAATATAACCATAGGCTATTACATTTCCATATTCCTTTATGTCTCCATCCTTTGATACATTAAGCCGGTCATAATACAGATAGTCTCCTCTCAGAGATATCCGGTCAAAGTCATACTCAGCTTTTATATCCGGCTTTCCCTTAAGTGCATATACATAAATCGTATATTCATGATCACCGGAACCAGCCGGCGGATATGGTCCTACATACCTGAAATCCGCTTTTCCCTTATACTTATCCTTATTTGCCCCAAGTGGAAGTGTTGTCTCTCTTATATCAGTAGCTATCCAGTGAACCCAGTAATTTGCACTTTCATCTACCATATATATTACGTAGTACTCAGCTCCCTCTACATTATCAAAGCTTATCTCCGGAGACAGATTACTTCCTGCATCAGTATTGGTTATCACGTCATCCCATCTGCCATCCTGCAGATTAGGCGAGGATATACTCATTGTCGCTTTGGCTTTAAAGTCCTCCAGCTCCTTATCATAGCTTCCATATCTGCTCTTATATACATATTTCGTCATAGTATGTGCTGTCACAACTGAAAATGCACCTATCAGCCCAAGTACGATGAAAAGCCCTATCGACTCTACTATATTCATGCGGACTTTCTTACCATTTCTGATATCGACATCATCTACATATTTATCAAAATTCCTCTGCCTTCTTATCAGCAGTCCGACAACCAGATAGAGCAGATGACCGACCATAAGCATAATAAAAAGTGCTATCGAGCTGTCTTCATATTTCTTCCATTTAACAAGATATAGAATATCCAGTACAAGAAATAATATATACATTCCAACAGATATATAAAATGCAATATAGCTATCTCCTATATAACGTCCCTCTATAGCCTCAGTTCTCGGAACCCTGGAGAGGTCATTATCATAGTCAGCCTTCCTGTCCGGTACCTGAAATGTGTTCCACTCCAGCCTTTTCAGATATACCACTGATGAAATATATACTACAGTGCTTATCAGGAATATAGGAATAGCCGCTTCTCCGAGGAGTACAAGAAATATCGCAAAGCCGCCCAAAGCATCAACCCTTTCTTCCGGCATCAAAAAAAGCATGATAAAACCAAGGAATAAAACACCGGTTATTATCATAACTATCTTAAATATCTTACTGGTTCTTTTGTCATATTTTATAGTTGTTTTCATGATTACAGTTTCCCTAAAATTACATCATCGGACTGTTTTCTCATAATCCAGTTATTTGAGTATCGATATACTAGCCATACCAAAACGATATCATCAGATTAATTTTCGGCGCTCTGGCACTGAGCTACAGCCTCTGCAGAAGCTGGCAGGAATCCAACCTGCGACCTCCGGCTCCCCAAGCAAAGAAGTAAATCTGATTAGCTGCCGGTATGTGAATAAATAATATCACGCATATATGTTTTTGTCATCCCGTCGGTTTTATAATCCTAAATGCAAGTGTTTTATGTTTTTTATTTTCTACTGTTTTATGTCATTTTTTCTCCTGATTGACATCAGCCACGCAAGAGCATGTACCGCCTGCTTAAAGCTGCCACTTCTGATCATTTCCTCTATTTCTTCAGCAGAATGTTTTTCAACATTTATGAACTCCATATCATCCAAGTTCTGTCCGGATACCTTCCTGCAATTTCTTGCGACAAAAAGATGTGCCATATTATCAGATATTGTAGCATCTGAAGGAATAGTCATCAGATGCGTCCATTCGTCTGATATATAACCCGTCTCTTCTCTAAGCTCTCTCATAGCTGCAACAAGAGCATCTTCCGCGCCCCCGGCACCGGAGCTCTCTATTCCACCCGCGGGAAATTCAGTCGTAACCTCTCTTATACCCTGACGAAACTGACGCACACAGAGATACCTTCCTTCTTCATCTGACGCAACTATCACAACATAGTCACGTCTGCTGTAGGTATAATAAGGTTCATATATTTTTCCGTCCGGGAATCGAAATGCCTGACGTCTGAAATCAATCCACCCGTCCTGCACTATATGTTCTGTGCTTACCTCTTCCCACATCAGCTCATTATCATTTATATTCATAGCTCATCCTCTCACCAGCTCCAAATGCCCCGCCTTACAATTACACGATATCTGCCAGCTTACAGCCAGCCACTTTTATCAGGTCATCCGGCGCAAGTTCAATCTGAAATCCGACTCTCCCTGCACTTACAAATATATGCTCCAGTTCTGCCGCAGCCTCATGAATAAAGGTTGGAAAAGGCTTCTTCATCCCTATTGGCGAGCAGCCTCCATGAACATATCCCGTAAGAGGGAGCAATTCCTTCTGCTTTATCATACTTACCGCCTTTTCATTTGCAGCCTTTGCAGCTTTTTTCAGATCCAGCTCCTCCTTTACCGGAACAACAAATACATAATATGCACCGGACTTTCCCTGAGTAACAAGTGTCTTATATACATTATCAGGATTTTCCCCAAGTATGCCGGCGATCTGCTCTCCGCTCATGGTCGGATCCGGTTCATAGGAATGCTTCTCATATGGTATCTTCTTTCCATCAAGAACGCGCATAACATTTGTTTTTTCTTCTTTTTTCATTTTAGATATCTCACTTTTATTATTTTGATTATATCAGTAGCCCAAACCTGACATAAAACTAATGTCATTTGATTACTTATTCTTACCAGTCTATTCAACTGCACTTTTCCATAATTGCAGTTCATGTTATGCAGATTTGGTCTTTGTATGTTTTTTCTTTATATCAAGATAAAGCTTTGTAATTCCAACACTGACCAGAAGCAGCACTATTCCTACCGGAAGTACATATGGAAGCTCAAGCTTCGGAAGCTTTGCAGCAACTACAACAACTGTTGTATATGAAACCACGATCCACTGAACTATGTATATAACATCAAGATTACGTCCCAGAAATGCTACTGCATTTACAACCTTTTTTGCTTTAACCAGCTCTGAAAGCACATAATATACAGACATTCCGATCAATATGACAAAGGTTGAAAATACGTAATGAAGTAATGACTGAGTATAGAATTCACGATTGTAAAGCTCATACATACTCTTCAGATTTATACCGCAAAGAGAATATATAACACATGTCAATAGAAGACCTATAAGTGATATTATAAAGCACCATGTATAGAACTTCTTCTTATCCGTTACTCTCTGGAGGAAGTATGCGAAGATCATTCCTGCAGCCGGATAATACAGCCATAGAAACAGCGGGAAGGATGTAATCTTATTAGTCATGAAGAATAAACCAAGGAAGTACTGCTTCCATCCGCCCATGGAATAAGTATTTAAAAATGTACCAATTACAGACAGAAGTAATGAAGTAGTAAAAATCGCCGGAAGTGAAAAGTTAAACCTCTTCATAAGCGCTATAGTAAAGAATGCCATACCTGCAAACTGAAGGATGCTAACCAGAAACAGTGAATCCCATACCGGATACGGTGACTTGATCCCCAGCACCATTCCAATCAGTATAGGAAGCGTACCCTTGAAGAAGCTAAGCAGATATCCATTTCTGATAAGCTTCGCACCTCTAATTCCCATTTTCGAAGGAGTAGTATTTCTGGAATATATTAGTCCTATTCCCATAGAAAACATAAACAGCGGAGCTCCAAGCGGTCCGGCAAGAAATTCCAGCACATTCCTGAACAAACCTTCAACCGGTACATTTTCAGCATCAACAACGCTGAGCAATTCATATACATGCACAGTTACCATGACAATGATGGTAAATGCCTTTGCCCAGTCAAATTCATTCTGCCTACCCGTATTTACCGCTTCTTTACTAAATAGTTTATTATTCATAGTCTTTTTCTTTCCAGCCTTTCTTCTAAACTGAATGGTGACAAGGTGCCTGTCCCCCTGTCACCATTGGTGACAAGGTGCCTGTCCCCTTGTCACATTATTCTCACTCCATATATACGCCCGGTCCTGTGAGAATACTGCGGTTACCGACTTTCCTGGCTTCAAGCTGCATGAATTCCTGTATTACCGCATCGACATGGGTTATGATTCCCAACATCTTTCCGGTACTGCTCAGTTTCTTCAGCGCCTCTATTACAGCCGTTAAATGATGTCCGCTCAAAGTACCAAAGCCTTCATCCAGGAATATAGACTCCACACTTCCATTAGTACCTGCAAACTCAGCTATTGCAAGTGCAAAGGACAGACTGATGATAAATCCCTCACCACCACTGAAATTTTTGATGCTCCTGTCCGAACTGCTTCCATCATTATATGTTTGACGAACAAAGAAATCCACCTCATTTTCTTTCTGTACGAGTGAATAGTCAGGAAGCATGTAACTAAGATAATCATTTGCCTTAACTATCAGGCTCTTCATAGCTATAGCCTGAACAAACACCTCAAAATCCTCACCTGTCACACTACCTATCATATTCTTGATATCATTATATATTTCTCTCTCTTTGGAAATATCCTCGATATTCTTCTGTGCCGCTGCTTTCTTTGCCCTGCTTTTATCATCTTTATCAAGAGCTTCCTTCAGGCTGCCTACAAGCTGGTTGGAACCTGCATACTGTTTCTTTAGATCATTATAATCAGCGCGCAGCTTTTCCAGAGAATCCTCAGATATCTTTTCTTTATGAATATCCTCAAGTCTCTTCTTTGCATCCTTCAGACTATCGTCTGCACTCTTTTTATCTGACTCATACTTCCTCACAGCATTATCCAGTCCGGTGATAACCGCAGCTTCCCTTCTGCTGCCCATAAATGAAGCTTCCGAATCAAATCCATTTTCTGCAAGCAGTTTCTTATACTTTTCATTTGATACTTTAAGTTCATCAGATAATTTCTGTATAGTATCCTCAGAATGTTTTATATCAGACTTCAGCATATCTTCCTTACGTCTGATATTGCCCAGCTCTTCTTCAGCCTTCTTGCTCTTCCTGTCTGATTCTTCATAGAGCTCATCAAATATCTTTTCCTCTTCACTTACTACCTTACTTCCAAACAGAGCTTCCCTGTTTTTTTTCTGTTCATTATAAGCCTTCTCTATATTAATGTAATCAGTTTCTGCAGAAGCTTTATCTTTTTCAAGTATATTTATATCGATAATTTTGATCTTTTCAGATTTGATATCTTTCTCTCTGGCTCTATCGCTTAATTCTTTCAGCTTATTGTCATATATTGCAGAAAGCTCCGAGAGCTTACTTATCACATGATCTATATCAGTTGTTACTGCACCTGCTGCATAGTCTTCTCCGACTGTTTCCCGAACCTCAAGCCCCCAGTCCTTTATAGCATTATTAATATCATTAATAATCTGGGCTCTATCAGCTTTGGCACTGGTGATTCTGTCATCCTCATTCTGAATATCCTTCTCATACTGCCCAAATGCCATTTCCGACTTCCGAACAGTCTCCTCCTTTTCCTTCAGATTATCACTCATCTGAGAGATATCAGCCGCAACACTTGAACGTTCTTCAATCGAAACACCGGGATCATTATATCCCACTTCAGGATTAGCAAAAAATTGTTTATGAGCCGCCCTGTACTCCACTCCACAGACAGGGCAGGGATTACCCGGTTTAAGATCAGCTTTAAGAATACTTGCAATAAGTACATGTTTGCTATTTACAAATGAAGCCAGTTCTTCCTCCAGCTTCTGCTTCTCAGATAAAAGCATCTCGCGATTCTTTTTTTCTGTCTCAAGCTTTGCATATAGCTCTTCTCTTCTTTTGATACTGTCACTTATTTCCTTTTCTTTGGAAATAACAGAAGCCTTCTTGACTTTGATTTCAGCAATTAATTCTCCAATCTTTTCATCCTTCGCATTTGTTTCGAGATATGAAGAAAGCCCGGATATTTCTTTATCCAGTTCAGCGATTCTTTTATTTAGATCCTCAAGATCCTTCCTGCCACTATTCAGCGCATTATCAGCCTTTTCAAGCGCCGATTTATTGTTCCTGTAAGAGGCTTCGGTAAGAGATAACTGAGAATCCAGTTTCCTTACTTCATCCCATAAAGCCTTCTTTTCTTTTCTCTCAGCACTCAGCTTCTCAAGTTCAGCCTTACATTTGTCAGACTGCTGCTTTGCCACAGAAAGACTTTCCGTCACTTCCTTCAAAGAATTCTCTGAACCAGATTTATTACTTTGCTCAGCACTTAACTTTCCGGCAATTCTGTTCATATTATCATATTCGCCTGAACATCTGTCAGCCTTCAAAGCATTTTCAAGCTCAGACCTAGCGTTAAGATATTCCGGTTCTTTCTCTTTAATCTGTGACACCCGAAGAACTGCCTTATTATAGTCCGCTTCCGCTTCATCAGCTCTTTGCTTTATATAGATAGACTTTTCGAGCTCATTAATCTGCCCCTCCAGTTCTTTCACAGTCTGACTCAGACGTATCTGCTCACTTTCTTTCGCCCTTCTATCCTCATCACTCAGAACCTCTATCTGTTCTATTACTTCTGTCTCCAGTTTAAACCTATCATTGATGGCTTTAGCCTCTTCACAAAGCTTCTTTCCTACCTTCTTATAAAACTCAGTCCTGCTGAGCTTAGCAAGTATAGATGCCTTCTCCCGCCTGCCACTATTAATAAAACGTGCAAACTCACCCTGCGGTATGAGAGTACAACGTATGAACTGATCATAGTTGAGACCAATAAGCTTTTCCGTCTGCTCAGCCAGCTTCTCTGTGGTCTTTTCATTATTCAGCAGAAATTCATGGGTATCCAGATTCTCTATCGAACAGGTCGGATTCTGGATACTTCCATCCTTTTTAGCATAAGCCTTCTGCTGATAGAAGTTACTCCTAAATGTTCCTTTTGAACATTCATATATGATACTCGCCCTGCAATAACCGGACTTCTTATTCATAAGCTCTAATGCTTCCGCATTTTTTGCCATCCTGCCGACACGTTCTGTCGAGCCATAGAGCGCAAGAGATATAGCATCAAGAATGGTTGACTTACCCGCAGCCGTCTCTCCGCTTATAACAAACTGGTTATTATTTCTTCTGTATTCAGCATCACTAAAATCTATCCTGACCTTACCCTCATAAGAATTAATATTTTCAAATTCAAGACTAATTATCCTCATCATTTTCCTCCTTCGATACCAGGTCAAATGCCTTCATAAAGTATGGCAGATATTTATTTACAGTTTCTTCTTCATACTTACTGATTTCTTCATCTGACATTTCCGCTTTCTGTTCCTCCGAAAGAGAACATTTTGAAAGCACCAGTTGCTTCACGACATCCTCCGGCTCAATATTTTGAATGCTGTGAATGTCATAATCTCCAAATGACGGAGCTGAAACACCTTCCTTTTTCCTTATCTTCCAGCTTACTATCCTGATATGATCCGGAAATGCTATTCCATCCATCTTTTCCTGAAGATAAGAACCATCCTCCGGACTATAATAAAGCTCCAGATAAATAGGGAGTTCATTTTCTTCTTCTGAAGTTATCAGGGTATTAACCTTATTAACAATCTCATCTCTGGAGCCTTCAATCCGTTTAAATCTTATCCACTCCGGAACTTCAATAGGAGTAACAACCACTTTATGTTTATCATCTCCATCATTAGTATCCAGTCTTATAATATAATGCTTTATATTCGAGTCATCATATCCCATTACAAATGGAGACCCCGAATACATTACCCTGTTACTCTTTGCAACCTTGGTCTTATAATGTATATGACCAAGCGCAACATAATCAAAGCCTTCAGGAAAGCTGTCAATGTGAACCTTTCCAAGATTACCTACCACATCTAAAACCGCTACACCATCATCAGCTTTTTCCTCTTTTTCAGCGCCTTCATATCTTCCTTCAAGACCGGCAGCATAAAGATGTCCTGTTGCTATTATCGTTGTATCTTTACCGTTACATGCTTCTATTGCCTTTTCCAGAAAAGCATTATAGATCTTTGAATAAACCGTATCAGAAAACTTTCCCTCTCCGAGACTTTCGATATCTGCTCCGTCACTGAATCTTCTGAGTTCCAGATCATTTATAAATGGGACGGCAGCACATATGACATCATCACCGGCATCATTTCCCTTTAGCGTAAATATCATGTCTTCTATATTCTTGTTTTCTATACGCCCCACGACATGAACATTCACAGCACTCAGCAGCTCCTGCGGTGCTTCAAGCAGCTTTCCGGAATCATGATTACCTCCAACTATAATCACATTTCTGCAATTCGTACCCACCAGTGAAGCCAGGAAGGAATAATACATCCTCTGCGCAGCTATGGAAGGAGAATATGTATCAAATATATCTCCCGCAACTACAAGAGCATCTATATCCTGATCCTTAATTACCTGAGTAAGCCAGTTAAGAAAGCTCCTTTGTTCAATAGTACGATCTACTGAGTGAATAGAATTCCCCAGATGCCAATCTGCTGTATGAATAATCTTCATAATCCTGAACCTCCAATAAATTTTATCTTGATATTAATCCTGATATTATTTCTTATCGTGTAAAGCAGCCCTGAGCCACTGATATACTCTATAGCACAATAAAATGCCAATAGAAAGCCCCAATTCCTGCTTTTATCAATTTGATAATCTATGCATTTATTCTAACTATAAACTATATCTCAAGAGATGTCCCCTAATCGGTACACCTTTCACAGATATGTTACTATTCACACTTTCCCAGAT
>DGRT01000066.1 GCA_002391105.1 Lachnospiraceae bacterium UBA4381
ATGATGATTTCTGGCTTTATGTTGATGATGTACTGGTGCTGGATATAGGTGGTATCCATGATGCTCTTAGCGGCTCTGTTAATTTTAAAACAGGGGATGTATATGTTAAGAAGAACAAAACGAATCTTAGACAGATATTTTATGATAATCTGCCAGAAAACATAAGAGATGAGTTTATATCCGCAAATTTTAAGGATGGATTAAATACCTTTAAGGATTACTCGAATCACACTATGAAGATATTCTATATGGAAAGAGGCGCCGGCGCTTCGAATCTGCATATGAGATTTAATCTTAGTGAGGTAAAAGAAGGACAGGTATTGCTTAGTAAGAAGATCCGTGCAGAGGGCATGGATAAAGATGCGAAGCTTGATTTTAATTACAAGCTCGTTGACTTTCCGTTTCAGATTGAGTATAGATCTAAGGATGATCCACAGGGTGTTTATCAAACGCTTAAAAATACCAGAACGGTTGTTGAAGACGGAGTTGAGAATACTATAAGACAGGTCACATATAAGAATAAACCCGGAGTACCGGTGAGATATGTGAAAGAGGGATATACCGTTGGTGGAAAATCCTATGATGATGTATTTCTCCTGTATGCTGACGATATTGTTAATATTAATTTTCCTGAAAATACCTTTGATTACCGTATAAGAGAATGTGGTGTAAACACAGGAGAAAATGGTGTATATAGTAAAGTTGTATTTAATGAAGCAGAGTTAAATAAAGAACAGGAAACTCAGTCCGGATCAGGACGTTATGACTATGTTACAGATACATCTGAGGTTAAGAATCGTCCGGTAGCAAACTTTGAAAACTATATAGATCCTGAAAATTTCAGAAAGCTTCGTTTTACTAAAGATGTTGTAGATAAAAATGGAAATCCTGTTAATAATGATACAGGGGTCTTTGATTACCGCCTTTATCTGGGCAGCGAAAATGATAACAGATTAGAGAGAGATAAACATGCTGCCAATACAGTTCCTTACTACGTTCTTGATGAGAATGGTAATTACTGTGAGTGGGAGGTTGTTATTCCGGAAGGTGAGCCGGAAAAGGCTGAGGGCAGGTTCGTGTCTCTTGGAACTAAAGAGATGCCTAAGAATAATAATGATGCTGTATTTCATACCTCTCCTAATGGAAAGATATCAAAAATCCCTGCCGGATATACTGTTGAGGTTCCTAACCTTCCTGTTGGAACCAAGTTCTGGGTGGAGGAAAGAGAGGATGAAGTTCCGCTAGGTTATACACTGCAAAAATACGTTATGGAGCATGGTTCTTATACTCCTGATGCAGATGAGATTAACCGTGGAACCATTGTAAGTACAACTATAGAAAATGATGGTACAGCAAAGCTTTATATCACAAACCAGAAGGGATATGGATTTGAAGCGAATAAGATATGGAGTGACGATGATTATGTAGAAGCTCATGGTGATATTTATCTGGCTTTATATGTTAAAAAATCGGATGGATCGAATGATTTTGAACTCGTTACCGGTACGGTGAAGAAGCTGTCACATCCAAATACCAAAGTAAAATGGTTTATGGAAGAGCTTGCTGACGGTAAGACGCTTGCTGACTATGAGGTCCGTGAAGTTACACTCACTAATCCGGGAACTGATGATGAGGGAAATATTACATATGAATCCATATCAGAGGTTGAGAATAATAGTATTATCAGTCACATTATACCGAATGAAGGGGATGATACGGATAAGGAATACAAATACAGAGTTGTCTATAATGAAGATGATCCGGAGACTAATGTTCGTATCGCTGATGTAAGGAATATCAGAAGTGGTGGTATAGAGATATGTCTGGGAAAATGGAATGGAAACGGTGGCTCAAGAACTATAGTTGAACCAATTGAAAATGGTAAGTTTACTTTAAAATATAGAGATGCTGAAGGCGCGGAAACTACAGTTGAAAGCTATACCTCAGATAAATTTGGAATAGTTACTGTTCTGTATGATTTTGAGGAGCGTACCGGATCTGATGACTCGGGATACTATATTCTCACAGAGGACAGTGCACCGACAGGTTATACAGGCATGTCAGGAGAATTACAATTCTATGTTGATGCAGAAAGAAAGGTTCATCTGAAGAGAAACTGGAACACTGATAACAGCGATGACGGCTGGGCAAATCATCAGAATATAGGCGGTGATAATGAGGACGTTCTGGCAAGAATCAATGTATATAATAAACAGCTTGATTTCAGCGTCATAAAGTATGATGATTCGGAACAGCCGCTTAGTGGTGCAGAATTTTCGCTTTATAAACAAATTGAAGATTTGAAAGGTAATAAGAGAAAGGATTATGATCCTCTTAGTGGCTTTGAAAGCCTTATAACTGGCGCAGATGGAAAGATACCTAAGATTGATGGTACGCTTTCAGCCGGGACCTATTATCTGACAGAGAATAATGCTCCTCAGGGATTTATCAGATTATCAGGTGATATAATATTTACCGTCACTGAATCAGGTGAGATCACTCTTGATAATAAAATAAAGGGTGCCAGCCTTGTATCTGAAAGCGCTTCCGGTTCTTCTGTTGATCCTTCTGTAAATAAGTATATTCTCAAGATTGCAAATCAACCTTCACCTCAGGATAATTTACTGGTTATAAAGAAGGTTGTGAGCGGTAACATGGGAAGTAAGAAGAAACAGTTTAACTTCACTGTGAAATTTACAAAGCCGGATGATTCTGATGTTACTGAATATACCTGGTATAAGAATAGTAAGATACAGAATAATAAGCTTAAGAGTGGTGGTGAATTTAAACTCAGTCATGGTGACTCTGTGGTAATATATGTTCCTCCCGGAACAGGAGTAACTATCACAGAAACGGCTGTTTTAGACTACAGTACAACATATAAGCTGGGAGATGGTGATGCAGTAGAAGGCAATGTGGCAAATGTTACAGTTGATAACAATACTATGGTTACATTTACTAATGAGCGTAATGCGCTGGTACCAACCGGTATATGGCAGGGAGTAACCGGTCTGATGATTCTGGGAATCCTGTGCCTGCTGGGTGTCATATATTTTTCCAGAAAGAGAAGCAGGTAATTTATATCTGACTCACGAAGCTTTTCGTGGGTCAGATTTTGAGCCGGTTGCTCCTGTTGCAGCTAATGGAAATGCTGCAAATGCTGCCAATGCCGAAGTGGCTGAAGGAGTCAGAAAATAGTTGAACTATATTCTTGAATTATATTATTTATTAGAGTAAACTAATGTGGTTGATTAGTTTACTCTAATTTGTTTTTGTAACGATTAAGGCTCATTAAAAGTAATAAAAATTGAAAGGAAATCCGGTGGTATATGAAAGATTTTAAGGATATTATGGGAAGAAATGAAGAACAGATAAGAATGGCATTAAATGAACTGGGGACATATGATATTGTCCGGGTAAATGATCTTCCGGAGCAGAACGGTATAGGAGTGGTTCTCAGTCATAAGAAGACCAGAGCCAGATTCTCGGTTGTATTAAATGATGATACCAATAAGGTTTTTGCCATAGGCTTCAGAACTCCTCCGACTAATTCCAGAGGAATACAGCATATAGTAGAGCATACAGTTCTTTGCGGCTCTGATAAGTATCCTGCAAAGGATCCCTTTGTGGAGCTGGCAAAGGGTTCACTCAATACATTTTTAAATGCCATGACCTATAGTGACAAGACAGTTTATCCTATAGCGAGCTGTAATGACAAGGATTTCCGTAATCTTACAGATGTATATCTTGATGCTGTATTTAATCCCAATATTTATAAGAGAGAAGAGATATTTAAGCAGGAGGGCTGGCATTATGAGCTGGAATCTCCTGACAGTGAGCTTAAAATAAACGGCGTGGTTTATAATGAAATGAGAGGTGTATATTCTTCACCTGATAATGTTCTTGCGAATGTGATAAATCAGAAAATGTATCCGGATACTCCTTACAGTGTTGATTCGGGTGGAGATCCTGATATTATTCCTGAACTTACCAGAGAGGAATATCTTGATTATCACAGGAATTATTATCATCCTTCCAACAGCTATATATATCTTTATGGAAATCTTGATATAGTGGAACAGCTCTCATATATTGATGAGAACTATCTAAGTAACTATGACTATCTCTATGTACCATCTGAGCTTCCTCTGCAGAAAGCATTTGATGAGCCGGTCAGCTATACAACGGGATATTCCATAACAAAGGACGAAGAGGAGGATGCCAGATCTATTCTCAGCTATAATGCTGTTGTGGGAGAAGCGACAGATGTTATTCTGGTAACAGCCTTTAATGTTATCCAGTATATACTGATAGATGCTCCGGGGGCTCCGCTTAAGAAGGCGCTTGTGGACTCGGGTATATGCTCGGATGTTGAAGCTCAGTTTGACAACACTATGCGTCAGCCTCTGTTTACTATTCTTGCCAGAGATGCCGAAGCGTCTGATGCTGACAGATTCTATAGCATAATAGAGGAAAATCTTAGAAAATATGTTGAAGAAGGTCTGGATAAAGAGGCGATAGAAGCAACTCTGAATACTTTTGAATTTAAGAATAAGGAAGGCCTTTCCGGACGTTATCCAAAGGGACTTACTCTTGGACTATCTGATTTTGGCGGATGGCTCTATGATGATTCGCTTGCTCAGGATTCCTTTACCATGCAGCCTGTATTTGATTATCTGAGACGTGCGATTACGGATGGTGCGGAAGAATCAGATGGCGTAAAATGCGGATATTTTGAGGAGCTTATCCGGAAATATCTTCTGGATAATAAGCATAAGTCTCTTATTGTCGCGCGTCCTGTGGTTGATATGAATCTGGAGAAGGATAAGGCTCTCCGTGATAAGCTTGAGGCTTATAAGGCATCTTTATCAGATGAAGAGATAGCTGCTCTGGTACAGGAGACAGCGCATCTTAAGGCGTATCAGTCTGAACCTTCAACACCTGAAGAGCTTGCCACTATACCGCTTCTCAGTCTGGAGGATATAGATAAGAAGGTCAGAAAGCTTTATAACAGGGAAACAGAGGTTGCAGGTACCAAGGTGGTGGCTCACGATATATTTACAAATGGTATAACCTATGCGGAGTTTTACTTTGACATAAGTGACTTTTCTCTAAAGGATCTCAGCAATGTACAGATACTGACAGAGCTGCTGAAGTATGTTGATACTGATAATTATACTTATAATGAACTGTCCAAGAAGATTGATCTTCTGACAGGAGGTATCTTCTTTAATCTTGGCTGTTATGACAGGATCGGCGATGATATATATGTATATCTGGATGCACGTATCAAAACCTTTGAGGACAAATTCTTTGATGGTATAGGTCTGATGAAGGATATAATTTCAACCTCCCATATCAGAGACAGGAAGAGGCTGAAGGAGATTATCTCTGAGATCAGAGCGTCCGGTAAGATGGGTCTGGTAGAAAGCGGGCATGTTACTGCCAGAGGCAGGGCTCTTTCCTATATTGAAGAAAGCTCCAGAATCATGGACTCTATGGAGGGGATTGATTTCTATAGATATATAGAGTATCTGGACAAGAACTTCGATGATGTATATGAAGAGCTGGCAGATGAGCTTGAAAGACTTTACAGGAAGATATTCCGTAAGGATGCCCTGATCGTTTCCTATACCTCTGATAAGCTGGAATCGATGCTTGAAGAATCCCTGAAGAGTCTCTCTGAGGTGCTGAGTGATGAGAAGATGGGAGAAGACAGAATAAATGTTCCTCTTGAAGTAAAAAATGAGGGGCTTAAGACTTCCTCTAAGGTTCAGTATGTTGCCAAGGTGGCTGATTTCAAGGCTGCAGGTCTGGAGTATGACGGTGCACTTAACGTCCTCAAAACCATTCTTTCCTATGATTATCTGTGGATAAACGTTAGAGTAAAGGGTGGAGCTTATGGATGTATGTGTGACTTCAGCAGATTCGGTCATGAATCCTTTGTTTCTTACAGAGATCCGAATCTTGAGGAAACCTATGATATATTCAGGTCGGCGGCTGAATATGTGGAAAGCTTTGACTGCTCAGACAGAGATATGGTCAAGTATATCATCGGCACCATATCTAATACTGATGTTCCTCTTCCTCCTTATTTGCTTGGTTCAGTATCCTTCGGCTCATACATCACTAATACTACAGAGGAAGACAGACAAAAATCCAGAGACAGAGTGCTGTCTGCCAATCAGGAAACCATAAGAAGTCTGGTTCCTTATCTCAAAGTTCTTGCAGATACGGATATTATCTGTACTGTTGGCGGAGAGGAGAAGCTGGGGGCGGCTGCCGGACTTTTCAAGTCGGTAGATAAGCTGATATAGTCATCATAGCTGCTCATTATGCGATGACTGAAACAGATAGATAATAAATCAGAAATGGAATTGTTTAATGGAAGATAGATCATTTAAGTCCGGTTTCGTTGCCATACTTGGCCGTCCAAATGTCGGAAAATCAACTATAATGAATCATCTTATAGGGATGAAGATAGCGGCAGTCAGTAAGCGGGCGCAGACAACAAGAAAAAGAATACAGACTGTATATACAGAGGAAAGAGGTCAGATAGTATTTCTGGATACCCCCGGTATTAACAAGGCAGAAACCAAGCTTGGTGAATACATGCTGGATGCTGCTGTTGATACTCTTAAAACAGCCGATATGATACTTTGGATCATAGAGCCGTCGG
Source organism: Lachnospiraceae bacterium UBA4381 (assembly GCA_002391105.1). Taxonomy (GTDB): domain Bacteria; phylum Bacillota; class Clostridia; order Lachnospirales; family Lachnospiraceae; genus Eubacterium_Q. The sequence continues at coordinate 6,680 of DGRT01000066.1, forward strand.
ATTATATAGGAACCGGTGAGAGATATGTTGCAGAGCTTATAGGTAAGGCTGTGGAGGGAGTTGAAAGTCTTCCGGTTATACTTGTTGTGAATAAAGCAGATACTGCTGAAGAGGAAAAGATACAAAGTACATTTGACAAATATAATTCATATATGAAGGAGTCGGAAGGAACTGTATTTGATACGATGCTTGCTGTGTCTGCGACAAAAGGTACAGGGCTTGATAATTTAAAGGATGAGATATTCTCACGTCTTCCGGAAGGACCGATGTATTTTGATGAAGATACAGTCACTGACGAAACTGAAAGGGAGATAGTAGAGGAGTTTATAAGGGAGAAGTGCCTTAGAAATCTGGATAAGGAGATTCCTCATGGTATAGCGGTGGTTGTGGATAAAATGCATACCAGAAGCGGCAGAAATGGTGATAATGTAGTTGATATAGAGGCTACTATAATCTGCGAAAGAGAAAGTCATAAGGGTATCATTATCGGCAAAAACGGTTCCATGCTGAAACGTATTGGAACAGATGCAAGACATGAGATAGAGGATATGCTTCAGGAAAAGGTTAACCTGAGACTTTGGGTCAAGGTTCGTCCGGGATGGAGGGATAAGAAGAATTATCTCTCGGAATACGGATATAAGAAAAAGGTTTAATTAATATGTTGGATAGTACAGTTGTTCAGGGTATCGTTCTGGATACCTCTCTTATAAAAGAATATGATAAACGGCTGGTTATCCTAACTGTTGAGCTGGGCAGGATAACTGTATTTGCCAATGGTGCCAGAAGGAAGAACTCCCCCCTTACTGCCATAAGCCAGAAGTTTGTGATGGGAAGCTTTACGGTGAGACCCAGCGGGAGAGAAGCTTATTCTCTGATAGGTGCAGAGATACAGGAATCCTTTATTGAGCTTTCCTATGATATAGAGAAGCTTGCGTATGCTTCGTATTTTTGTGAGCTTATGGGACATTTTACCAGAGAGGGTATAGGTGCTACGGATGAGCTTAATCTTCTGTTCGTTACCTTCAGGACTATACTTTCGGACAGAATCAGCCTGGGGCTTATAAAAAGTATATTTGAATGTAAGCTGCTGGATATAGAAGGAATGGGGCTTCAGATGTATGAATGTGTCAAAACTGGCGCAAAGGACGGACTTCATCATATAAGTCTTGAAGAGGGCGGTCTTGTTGCTGATGATGTTCTTGGCTCTGCAAAGTCTCCGGTATATATTTCAGATGAAGCGATTTATACTATCAGATATATACTGAGCAGAGGCATCTCGTCTGTTTATTCCTTTGATGTAAAGCCTGAAATCTCAGCGGAGCTTTCTGAGCTTATGGATAAATATATACTTCTTAATACAGATAGACATTTTAAATCCCTGGATATATTGGCGCCACTATAGAATTGGATGTAAAACCCACTATAAAAGCTGGTTCATACACCGCTATAGAAGCTGATGAAACAAATGCTTTTATTTGGGAAGGTTTTGTGATACAATCTTTTACCGTTGGTTATACAGTTGCTTGTAGGCTGGTGGCGTATATGATATATCAGTCGAAAGGATAACTGTTCAATACATGATTAAAAATGACAAGTGAAGGAATGATAATTGATTATGAGAAGATTTAAAAGCAAAAGATCCGTTGGATTTGTTTGTATAATGAGTCTGGTGCTAGCCATGCTGTGTGGCTGTGCTTCTTTTTTTACATTTGAGGAAGAAGTTTCTACTGAAGATATGTCCATAGATCAGATATCAGTTCTTAAGGATATAACTGAGAATACCCTGCAGCTTAGTTCTGATGGTACGGTGCTTGAGATGTCCTGCGAGGACTACTCGGAGCAGGGGATTGATACTAATGGAGTTGAGGACTATATCAGGGGAGAGATTGATGCTTACAATAAAGAAAGCGGTCTTTCCAAGATGTCTCTCGTGGAGTACCGTGAAGATTCCGGTCTGGTAAAGAGTGCCATCCGGTATAATGATATAGATACATATAATGATTTCAATGTAATGGATATAGTTAACATTTCCTATGATAAGAATCAGGCTGATGAGGTTGCGCGTGACGAGGCAGAGGCAAGGCTGAAGGCTGCTGTTACAGTAACGGAAGAGGTGGAGATAGATGAAGAAGCTCTTGCTGAAGCCGGTTACAGTCTGGATGATCTGGAGGACGGTGCGATAAATGAATCATCAGGTGAAGTGGCAACTGCTTCGGATGCTGTTGCGACATTTACAGATGCATCCGGAAATGTCGCTGAATCAGGTGATATCTCCGGTGATTCGTATATGATGATCAAAACCACAGAGCCTATAGTTATAAGCATTTCAGATGGAAAGATACTTTATACCAACTATCATGTTGAGCCTATTGATGCATCCTCTGCAAGATGTCTTGGGGATGGAGTAGCTATAATAGTTTATGAATATAACAATTAGTTCAGCGGCTTTTTGATCTGAACTGGTGTGAAAAAATATATAAAAAAGGAGTCAGTTATGGATAAATCACAGAAGAGTATGGAAAAGATTATATCTCTTGCAAAGACAAGAGGCTTTGTATATCCGGGATCTGAGATCTATGGAGGTCTCGCCAACACCTGGGATTACGGTAATCTTGGTGTTGAGCTTAAGAATAATGTAAAAAAGGCATGGTGGAAGAAGTTCATCCAGGAATGTCCATATAACGTAGGTGTTGATACAGCGATTCTTATGAACCCTCAGACCTGGGTTGCATCTGGTCATCTGGGTAGTTTCTCAGATCCTCTGATGGACTGTAAGGAGTGTCATGAAAGATTCAGAGCTGATCAGGTTATAGAAAGCTTTGCTGCTGAGCATGGCATTACTCTTGAATCTTCTGTTGATGGATGGTCAAATGAAGAGATGGAGAGCTTTATAGAAGAGCATAAGATTCCTTGCCCATCCTGTGGAAAGCATAACTTTACCGGTATCCGTCAGTTCAATCTGATGTTCAAGACCTTCCAGGGCGTTCTCGAGGATGCCAAGAACACCGTTTATCTGCGCCCGGAAACCGCTCAGGGCATGTTCGTCAACTTCAAGAACGTTCAGAGAACCATGCGTAAGAAGCTGCCGTTCGGTATCGGCCAGGTCGGCAAGAGCTTCCGTAACGAGATCACTCCCGG
>DGRT01000022.1:0-1436 GCA_002391105.1 Lachnospiraceae bacterium UBA4381
ATCGAACCCGCGTCCGAAAGCTCTTCCACCATCACTTCTCCCATCACAGTAAGTGTACTAGGATTCCCGTATAAAAACGCCCACTCACAGGCTTTAATCTACGGTAGCTTGTTATTCTTTCCTCTGCCTACAAGCTTTGACAGGAAAGTGCTCCGCCTGCATGATGCCAGATTCCCTGACAGCGGATGATCAGGGGCTGACAGCCGCCCTTAGGCAGCGAGTGCTAATCTATTATCAGCGTTTATTTTTTTGTAGATAGTTTTACGAGTTTACCCACCTCGGATGGCTATGACAGATTCTAACCCCCCGTCGAAACCAGTACTACCCCTGGTTTATTTACTCTGCAGCATCACTTTCTGATGCATCTGATTCAGAGCTATTGGAAGCTGCATTGAATTCATCAATCTTCTGCTGAAGCTCACTTGCAGAAGCGAGAGCACCGTATTTCTCATCCCAATAGGAATCAAACCATGTTTCATACTCGATTGAAGAAATAGTTCTATGTCTGTCTGCTTCTTCTTTCTGTTCCTTATAAATATACTTTCCAAGAGGAATACCGATAAGTGCTCCGAGACCAAGAGAAGCAACAAGTACTATAAGCGCCTTCTTGATCTTATTAAGCTTCATAGTCTTCTTACGATTCTTTTTCTCTTTTTTATACTTATCAACTTTTTCCTGACTCATTTTAAATACCTCTACCACAAGTGTATTTGGCTGTTAATATTTCACAACAAACCAAATGCTATAATATAACAAACAAGGTGCATAAATCAAGTCTTTATTTTACACTTATTAATAGAGCCTGTTTTTAGGGCTATCCCAAGCAGCACATATACATTATGAAAAGTTATTCCTTCGATTAATACTTAATGCATCTCGCTTTGCTCGATGTATTACCCCTACTTCGTAGGGACAGATGCTTCGCATCTGGTATTGATTTACTGCAGTCTGACCTTGAAATCCCTCTCTGCCTCTCTCTTTTGATCATTTTTCTTCATGGTCTCACGCTTATCATACAGCTTCTTACCTCTTGCGATGCCAATCTCTACTTTAACTAGGCTTTTACTAAAATAAACCTTAAGAGGCATTATGGTATAGCCCTTTTCCTTGACCTTGCCTATAAGCTTATTAATCTCACGTCTATGAAGAAGAAGCTTTCTGTTCCTGAGAGGATCCTTATTGAATATATTTCCTTTTTCATATGGATTAATATGCATCTTATGTATGATAACTTCACCATCTTCAATACTGACATAAGCTTCCTTGATACTGCAGTTTCCCTGCCTTAAGGACTTAACCTCTGTACCTGCAAGGGCTATCCCTGCTTCAAAGGTCTCCTCTATAAAATAATCATGATATGCCTTTTTATTATTTGCAATCAGTTTTATGCCTGATTCTTTACTCATTATTGCAAACCGTCCTTCTGCGAAAGACAT
>DGRT01000022.1:1584-3034 GCA_002391105.1 Lachnospiraceae bacterium UBA4381
GTGACAAGGTGCCTGTCCCCCTGTCACATGTTTTATGCAAATACAAAGTCGATGCTTCTATCGATTTTGCTGCATTTTTCTACTTTAACCTTGACGCTGTCACCAAGCTTATATATCTTACCTGTATTCTTACCCTGCATCTCATATCTGTCCTGCATATAGGAATATATATCATCTGTTAGATAAGCTACTTTTACTGCCCCCTCGACTGTATTGGGAAGCTCAACAAATATCAACTGATTGGTAAATCCTGATATAATACCTTCAAAGGTTTCTCCTATATGACCTGACATATATTCAATCTGCTTAAGCTTTACTACATCTCTTTCGGCATCTACTGCCCTGCGTTCTTTTTCCGAATTATCCTCAGCGACTCTTGGCAGAAGCTTGGCATAGTGACGGATACGACCGGCGTCCAGCTTACCATGAATATTCTCCTTGATAATCCTGTGTATCTGTAGATCAGGATATCTTCTTATTGGAGAAGTAAAATGACAGTAGTATTTGCATGCGAGTCCAAAGTGCCCTATGCAGTCAGTTGAATACCTTGCCTGCTGCATGGAACGAAGAGTCATCTTCATAAGAAGCATCTCATAAGGTTCTCCCTTTATGGAATCAAGAAGCTTCTGATACTCCTTCGGATGAAGATTATCCGTACTGACCTTGAAATATTTCCCAAAGCTTCTCATGGTTTCTCTAAGAATATCCACCTTTTCTGCCAGCGGAGTTTCATGGACTCTGTATTCAAATGGTATCTCAGCCCAGTAATATTCCTCTGCAACCGTTTCATTTGCTATAAGCATGAAGTCTTCTATGATCATAGTTGCACAGTTTCTTGCATAAGGATGAATATCTACAGGTTCTCCTTCTTCATTTACTATGATCTTGGTTTCCGATATATCAAAATCTATAGAGCCTCTCTTCTTTCTTACGTTACGAAGTATCTGAGACAGACTAAGCATCAGGTCGAACATAGGAAGCAGTTTCTTATATCTTTTTTTCAGCCCTTCATATATTTCAGCAGGAGTCTTTCCCTGAACATCCGATCTGGTTTTATCGGATATAAGCTTCTGTACGGTATCTCCGTCTTCCCCTTCCAGAAGAATCGCCACATCAGTATAGTTCATTCTTTCATTTACATTAATAATGCTTTCTACTATCTCATGGTTAATAACCTTACCCTTTTCATCTATATCCATAAGACACGAAAGGGCAAATCTGTCAACATCATGATTAAGTGAACATATACCATTACTAAGCTTATGAGGAAGCATAGGTATAACACTATCTATAAGATAGTTGCTCGTTCCCCTTTTAAGGGCTTCCCTGTCAAGCGGAGAACCTTCAGTAACATAATGAGACACGTCTGCTATGTGAACCCCCAGATGATATATACCATCTTCATAAGAAAGCGATATGGCATCATCAAGATCCTTTGCATCCTCTCCAT
>DGRT01000122.1:0-14499 GCA_002391105.1 Lachnospiraceae bacterium UBA4381
AAGCACCTAAAGGGAAGCTTGTAAACGGAGTTGGAGCCGGAGATTCCATGGTGGCTGGTTTTATAGCCGGCTATCTGACGGAAGGAGACCTTCTGCATGCATTTAAGATGGGACTTAGTTCTGGCTCTGCAAGTGCATTTTCAGAATTTCTGGCAACCAAAGAAGAGGTTATGAAGGTGTATAGTACGGTTGAATAGTACAGTTGAATAGTACAGTTGAATAGTACAGTTGAATAACCTGTAGTTGTGGTCTGTATAATGTACGGACGGCATAACCTGCGTGTCATACAGTAACTGGCTGTATGGGACAAATTAACAGAGGTGGATGGGAAAGCTATCACAGAAAGGAGTGAATTTATGAGGATTACCGAACTTTTGGACAAGAGATCAGTAAAGCTGGATGCTGCTCCAAAGTCTAAAAATGAAACGCTCGATATGGCAGTGGAGCTGATGGCTGCCAGTGGAAAGATCAAGGATAAGGAAGCATATAAAAAGCTTGTATATGCTCGTGAAGAAGAAAGCACTACCGGTGTAGGAGAAGGTATTGCCATACCACATGGTAAGGGTGACTGTGTAGCAAAGCCCGGACTTGCGGCAATGGTAATAAAGGATGGAGTTGATTATGAGGCTCTGGATGATGAACCTGTAAATATACTGTTCCTGATTGCAGCACCGGATACCAAGGATAATGTTCATCTGGATGTGCTGTCCAAGCTGTCTATGATGCTCATGGATGAAGATTTTCGCAGTAATCTTATAAATGCAGGCAGTGTTGATGAGTTTTTGGAGATAATTGATAAGGCTGATGAGGAGAGAGGAAGTGTAGATGACAGTCTCGCTGAGACCTCTATAGCAGATGATGATTCCGGCAGTCTTAAGGTAGTTGCTGTTACCTCCTGTCCTACAGGTATAGCTCATACTTATATGGCTGCTGAAGGTCTTGAAAAGGCAGCCGGTAAGGCAGGAATCAAGATCAAGATAGAAACAAGAGGCTCATCCGGTGCAAAGAATGTACTTACCGATGATGATATAAAGGCTGCTGACTGTGTAATCGTTACGGCTGATGCAAAGGTTCCTATGGATCGTTTCAAGGGTAAGAAGGTTATACAGCGTAAGGTTGCCGATGGTATAAACAAAGCAGATGAACTGATGGCTATAGTCAAGGACGGAAGTGCTCCTGTGTTCTCAGGTGATTCATCGGAGCAGGCTGAAAGTGCTTCAGAAGAAGGCGGAGGAGCAGGACATAAGGTTTACACCTGGCTGATGAGCGGTGTTTCACATATGCTTCCATTCGTTATCGGTGGCGGTATCCTGGTAGCCATTGCATTCCTTATAGATACGATAGCCGGCTATGGTGCATCCGGTGGTGGTGACTTCGGTAGTATCACTCCTGTTGCAGCGCTTCTGAAGTATATCGGTGGTCTGGCTATGGGACTTATGGTTCCGGTTCTTGCCGGATATATCGCTTATGCTATAGCTGACAGACCCGGTCTTGCAGTTGGTTTCGTTGGTGGTATGCTTGCATCCAGTGGTAATGCCGGTCTTGCAGGATATACATTTGCTGAAGGAACACTTATTGATGGTAAGGCACTTGGCGGCTTCAGCCAGTTTATTTCCAGATTTGCTTTCCAGCAGCCTAATGGTGGTAATACAGTTTCAGGTTTCCTCGGTGGTATAGCTGCAGGTTTCCTGGCAGGCTTCCTGGTTCTCTGGCTTCAGAAGATATGTACTAAGCTTCCGCAGGCTATGGATGGACTTAAGCCTACACTTATATATCCACTGGTTGGTATATTCCTTGAAGGAATCATCATGTGCTTCGTGCTCAATCCGCTTATCGGACTTGCTAATACAGGACTTTCAAATATGCTTACAGCTATTTCTGATGCAGGAATGCTCACAGTTCTCGGACTTATTCTGGGTGCGATGATGGCTATAGATATGGGTGGTCCTATCAACAAGGCTGCATATGTATTTGGTACAGGTATGCTTACAACTGCAGCAGGCTATCTTGCTGAAGGTATGTCCGCATCTGATCCTAAGGTTGAGGCATGCTACGTAGCAATGGCCGCTATCATGGTTGGTGGTATGGTTCCTCCTGTAGGTATCGCACTTGCATGCTGGATATTCCCTAAGAAGTTTACCAAGGCAGAGCGTGGCTCAGCAGTTTCCAACGTAGTAATGGGTGCTTCCTTTATTACTGAGGGTGCTATCCCATTTGCAGCAGCGGATCCTATCCATGTTATACCTTGTACTATGGTTGGAGCCGGAGTTGCCGGTTTCCTTGCGGCACTCTTTAAGTGTACACTGATGGCTCCTCATGGCGGACTGTTCGTATTCGCTACAGTAGGTCATCCATTCCTTTACATACTTGCATGGATTATTGGTTCTGTAGTTACCTGTCTGATGCTTGGCTTTATCAAGAAGCCGGTTGAGCAGTAATTGTACATATTATTCAGGAAAATGCTGATTATTAAAATGCATTTTCAAGTTGTTTTTACAGGATATGCTCAGCAGGAAGTAATGGATAAGCTGAGGCAGATATAAAATGTGTTTGTAAATCATAAATAATGGGACAGTTTCGGCGAATATGGAGCTGTCCCTCAAAATAAAGGGAGGTATTTTAAAATGGTAAGTTTTGATTACACAATTAAGGATGTGCATGGTATCCATGCAAGACCGGCTACAGATCTTTTCAAGATGACTAAGAATTATCAGTCAGTTGTTAAGGTTGCCAAGGGAGACAAGGAGGTTCAGTTTAAGGGCGTTATGGGCATCATGTCTCTTGGAGCTAAGCAGGGTGATACAGTAACATTTTCCTTTGACGGTCCGGATGAGGAAGCTGAAATGGCTGCTGTAAAGGAATTTATGGAAGCAAATCTTTAATGCTGTTGGTAATGTTATGGATTTGTCTATGACATAGGAATATGCAGAGGTAATACTATGAGAGACCTGGACTATCTTACACTTCTAAGTCATGAATTTCCCTCGGCGAGAAGCTGTGCTGCGGAAATGATCAATCTTCGCGCCATTCTTTCGCTGCCAAAGGGAAATGAGTATTTCTTTTCGGATATTCATGGCGAATATGAGAGCTTTATTCACCTGCTCAGAAGTGCATCAGGTGTTACAAGAGCAAAGATTGAAGAGGTTTTTGGGAATCTGATGCCGGAGACTGAACAGGAGAAGCTGGCCAGACTTATATATTATCCTGCAGAGATTTTATCTGATATGAGACACTCCGGCGAGATAACTGATGGATGGTATAAGAGGACCATTCATCAGCTTATCGCACTCTGCAGGGAAGTGGCTTCCAAATATACCAGATCCAAGGTGCGTAAGAAACTGCCGTTAGAATATGGATATGCCATAGATGAACTGATCCATACAGATGAGTCAGAGCCTGACAAAAGATTATACTATATGGAGATATTAAATGCTGTAGGTGATGTGGAAGCTGCGGACGATTTTATCATAGCCTTGTCGGAGCTTATACAGTCACTTCTGATAGATAGTCTTCATATAATAGGTGATATATATGATCGTGGTCCAAGGGCAGATTATGTCATGGACGAGCTTATCAAGTTCCAGGATGTGGATATAGAATGGGGCAATCACGATGTAAGCTGGATGGGAGCCGCTTCGGGAAATACTACCTGTATAGCTACGGTTCTCAGAATAGCAACCAGCTATAACAGCTTCGATGTGCTGGAGGATGGTTATGGTATAAACCTGAGACCTCTCTCGATGTTTGCCGATGCTGTATATAAGGACGATCCATGCGATTGCTTCAGACCACATCTTCTGGATGACAATAAATATGATTCGGTCTCTCCTGAGCTTGCAGCCAAGATGTGTAAGGCTATTTCCATTATAGAGCTGAAGCTTTCGGGACAGCTCATTATGAGGCATCCTGAATATGATATGGATAATCGTCTTCTTCTGGATAAGATTGACTATAATAAGGGTACTGTGAAAATAGACGGAGTGAGCTATCCACTCAGGGATACGCATTTTCCAACTATTGATCCGGATGATCCATACCGGCTGACAGAAGAGGAAGAGGGACTTGTAGAAACATTAAAATATTCATTTCTTCATAGTCGAAGATTGCAGAAGCATATCCGCTTTCTGTATTCCCATGGAAGTATATATAAGATATGTAATAACAACCTTCTGTTTCATGGATGTATTCCATTTAATGAGGATGGTTCCTTTATGGTACTCAAAACCTCAGAGGGAGAGGTCTATGGCAGGAGTCTTATGGAGTATTTCCAGGAAAAGATAGTGGATGCGTACTTTACTAATGAACTGGATGAACCGGAGAAGAAGAAAAATGCAGTAGATATGATGTGGTATCTGTGGGCGGGACCTGTATCTCCACTTTTTGGAAAGGACAGAATGGCAACCTTTGAGCATCTCTTTATAGAGGATAAGAAGCTTTCTGTGGAAACCTTCAATCCGTACTATGAGTATTCCAATATCGTAAGCTACTGTGAAAAAATATTTAAAGAATTTGATATGCCTACAGATGTTTCGCATATAATCAACGGTCATGTGCCCGTCAAGGTTTTGAAGGGCGAGAAGCCGGTAAAGGCTGATGGAAGGCTGTATGTTATAGACGGCGGCCTCTCAAAGGCTTATCACGCGAAGACCGGAATTGCCGGGTACACTCTCATTTTCAACTCTCATCATCTCGCACTGGCTGAGCATAGGGAGTTTGATAAGGATGGGGTGAGTACACCGGAGATGTATGTTACGGAGACTATGAAGAGACGTATTCTGGTAAAGGATACGGACAAAGGTAAGGAACTGGAGAAACAGATATTTGATCTGGAAGAACTCCTGGAATGTTACAAACTGGGACTTATAAAGGAAAATCAAAACTAAGAAGGGAGGAGTTTACTGAAATGATAGTTTTAGAAGGTAAGGCTGTTTTTGAGGGCATCGCCATTGGAAAGCTTTCGGTTTATAAAAAGACTGAACAGTCCGTTAAGCGTGAAAAGGTATCGGACGTTGAAGCTGAGATCAAGCGGTATGAGGATGCAAGGGCGGCTGCAGTAGAACAGCTTCAGGCACTCCATGATAAAGCAGTAAAGGAAGTTGGTGAGGCGAGCGCGGAAATATTTGAAGCTCATCAGCTTATGGTAGAGGATGGAGACTATATTGATTCTGTGGAAAATATCATTCGTACTCAGGAGGTCAATGCAGAGTTTGCGGTTGCTGAGACCGGTGATAATTTCCAGAAGATGTTCCTTGAGATGGAGGATGAGTATTTTAGAGGAAGAGCCGCTGATGTAAAGGATATCTCCGAAAGAGTTATCAATATTCTGTCAGGTGCAGGAAGCAGTGGTATAGAAAGTGACGAGCCTGTAATAGTTGTGGCAGATGACCTTGCTCCATCAGAGACAGTTCAGATGGATAAGGATAAGATACTTTCCTTTGTTACAGTTCATGGTTCAGCTAATTCACATACCTCTATTCTGGCAAAGACTATGAATATTCCTGCTATCATCAACTGTGATATTCCGCTTACAGACGAGATGGATGGAAGAGAAGCAGTGGTTGATGGCTTTGAGGGAAAGGTTTATATAGATCCTGATGCAGAAGTTCTTGCAGCAAAGAAGAAGATACTTCTTCAGGAGCAGGAGAAAAAGGCGCTCTTGCAGCAGCTTAAGGGTAAGGAAAATGTTACTCTTGACGGTCAGAAGATCAATCTGTACGCAAATATTGGCAATACCAAGGATCTTGCTCTTGTACTTGAAAATGATGCCGGTGGTATCGGACTGTTCCGTTCAGAGTTTATATATCTTGGTTCAGAGGATTATCCGACAGAGGAGGAGCAGTTTGCAATCTATAAGCAGGTTGCCCAGACTATGGCCGGTAAGAAGGTTATCATACGTACTCTTGATATAGGTGCTGACAAGCAGGCGGATTATTTTGAACTGCCTCATGAGGAGAATCCTGCAATGGGTCTTCGGGCTATCAGAATATGTCTTACAAGACCGGAGATATTTAAGACACAGCTCAGGGCTATACTTCGTGCATCAGCCTTTGGTAAGATATCTATCATGTTCCCTATGATTATATCAGTGGATGAGGTAAAGAAGATCAAGGAAATAGTTGCCGGAGTTAAGGCAGAGCTTGATAAGGATGGCTTAGCTTATGATAAGAATATCGAGCTGGGAATCATGATTGAGACACCTGCGGCAGTTATGATGGCTGAGGAGCTGGCTCAGGAGGTTGATTTCTTCTCGGTAGGAACAAATGACCTGACACAATATACTCTTGCTATAGACCGTCAGAATCAGAGCCTTGATGAGTTCTATGATCCGCATCATCCGGGACTTCTTAAGATGCTGAAGCTGATAGTTGATGGCGCTCACAAAGGTGGAGCGTGGGCAGGTATATGTGGTGAGCTGGGTTCGGACCTGACACTGACAAAGGAATTCCTTGCAATGGGATATGATGAGCTATCAGTATCTCCGGGAAGAATACTTCCACTTAGAAAGGTTGTTCTTGAGACAAATGTTATTGAGTATAAGAAGGAAAAGGGGCTTGATTAAAAATATAGCAACAGATGTCACGATAAAATAGGAGAGTGGCTTAAGCTGGATATTTATTAACATTTTCTATAAGGATGGTGATGTTTGATAATGCTTACAGAAGAACGAAAGGCCATTATACTAAAAGAGGTAAATACAAGAGGAAGTATAAGCCTGGATGAGCTTACTCAGATAGTAGGCGTGTCCGACTCGACTATCAGAAGGGATATAATAGAGTTAAGCCGCGAAGGACGGCTGTTAAAGGTTCGTGGTGGAGCCATGAGACTGGATCTGTCTGAAAAGCAAGATGATACATCAATACTTGGAAGAGAGGCAAGTCATAAAGCCCAGAAGCTCAAGATTGCAGAATATGCTGCTTCACTTATACTTCCCGGTGAGTATGTATTTATAGATGCCGGAAGTACAACCGGATTTATGATAGGCTATATCAAGGAGCATAGAGCCATATATGTAACCAACTCTGTATCACATGCTGCTGACCTTGTGAAGAATCATTTCAAGGTGTTTCTGATCGGCGGTGAGATGCGCGAGAATACAGACGTTATAGTTGGAGCGGATGCCATACTTCATATGCAGAAATATAATTTTAACAGAGGCTTCTTTGGAACCAATGGTATTGATGAAAAACTTGGTTTTACTACAAATGATGTCAGGGAAGCGCTCATCAAAAGAGTGGCAATGGAAAGTACGACTTCCGGTAAAAAGTTTGTTTTGGCAGACAAGTGCAAGTTTGGACTGAGGTCTGCGGTAACATTTTCCGACTTTAACGGTGTGACGGTGCTTACTGATGCTTTTCCGGGAGATAGGTATCAGATGGTAGCAGATATTAAGGTGGTGTGATACTGAGAGAGATGGTATAATCATTAGCTATGAGTGAGCGTATTTATTTATATAAAATGAATATCGAACAGTTAAAAAGGGAGGAGTCTCAACTGATGGGACTTCTCCCTGACTGGCGTATAAAGAAGGCTGAGAAATATAAAGCAGAGAAGGCAAAGCTGGAAAGCATTGCTGCCGGACGTTTACTGGATATAGCGATTGCTGATTATCTTGGCATATCAGAGCGGGATATAGACTGGTCGGGATATGAAGGTGGGTTTTGTTATTGTGGCAAGGCGACAGAAAGTAAGGAATCGGATGATAGGCTGTCAGGTAGTAAGGCATCGGATGATAGGACACTAGATAGTAAGGTATCAGATGATAAGACTTCAGGTAATAAGGTGTCGGGTGGAAAGGGTTTAGTGTATTTCAGCATTTCACATTCCGGAGAATATGTGGCTGTGGCTGTGTCTGAGGAACCGGTTGGAGTGGATGTTGAACATAAGGATGATAAGAGATTTCTGATCTCAAAAAGGATGTTTGATCAGAATGATATGGACTATATTGCGCCGGAAGGCTTTGAAGCACTGGAGACGGATATTGATACAGAGGAAGCCCAGTGCAGGTTTCGGGATGTATGGACCATCAAGGAAAGCTATGTCAAATGCATAGGAAAAGGTCTTACGATTCCGCTTAAAAGCTTTACTGCAGACTATGGCAGGATAAGTTCCGGGGTGCCGGCTGCAATACTTGGTGGTGATAACGATTCTTACCATGTAGCTACAAAAAGGCTTATGGGAGATAAGGGAAGCTATAGTCTGACACTATGCGTTGAGAAAAGTAATCCTGTAATGAATATAATATGGGTGGATATTCTGGCATGATAACAGCGGATATTCTGATATGATAACAGCGGATATTTTAATTTGTTAACAGCGGATATTGCAACATGAAAACAAATGCCTTGACATTTATAGGCTGGGAGTGTTAATATATCCATTGCTGTGAAAAATAGCATGCGTTCTTAGCTCAGCTGGATAGAGCGTCTGGCTACGGACCAGAAGGTCGGGGGTTCGAATCCTCTAGGACGCAAGGTTTAAAGAAAATCGCCACAAATCGTTTGAAATAGCGACTTGTGACGATTTTTTTTCGTTCTATTTTGTTTTCTATTCTGTTTTGCAGAGATACTTCTATATGATCTAAGTACCTACTGCTTTACAAATGTAGAACCATTTGCAATATCCTCCTGTGCATCAGCCCATGTGATGCTTCCATTTGAATACTGGATTGAACCGGAACCATTTGTATATTCTTCGGTTATTGTTTCATTTCCATCTTCATCATATACACAGTGCTGCTTGTAGCAGTCAGAGTAGGCAAGATATCCATTCTCATCAAAGTTTCCGTGGAATAACCATCTTCCCTTTTCTGCTGCGCTTCCGGCCCAGTTAACCTCTATACAGTACCAGTCTCCCTCGGCTGTTATAGTCATGATACCTCTTCCTGCATATGATTCTGCGTAGGTTCCGCTATAATCTACATTGGTTGTGGCTGCAGCGGCAGTGGTTGCTTCTGTAGCAGGAGCGGCGGTAGTAGCTTCAGTAGCTGCAGCGGCGGTAGTAGCCTCAGTAGCAGGAGCAGCGGTGGTTGCTTCTGTAGCAGGGGCAGCGGTAGTAGCCTCAGTAGCTGCTTCGGCGGTAGTGGCTTCAGTAGCAGGGGCTGCGGTAGTAGCCTCAGTGGCTGCAGCAGCAGTAGTTGCTTCAGCCTTATCAGCATCAGAATCTCCACATGCAGTAAGACCAAAGATAAGTGTTCCTGCAAGTGCTGTAGATATTACTAATTTTGTGATACCTGTTTTTCTCATTTGTTTTTACTCCTTTTGAACTTGGTTTTGTATAAATGATAAGGCCACTCGTCGCTGAACCGGAGTTCATTGATTACACGGCCTAAAAAACTACGTACTAATCGTCTGTTAAGCTGGAAAATAATATAAGTACCAAAATGATTTTGACGAGTATATCATAAAATACAGAAAATATGTATATTTTTATTCAGTTACATCCTCTAACTTAAATGTTGTTAAAGTATTCTCATCGATTGATGTTTCGTTCACTATACGACTTGCCTGGCGCTCCACGCAGCGTTCAAAGTAGTTTCTCACCTCTCTCGCATTTGCAAAGTTTTTACCGGCTGATATAGAAAGTCTGGACAGATATTTCTTGATATATTCTGTAGCATCCTTTGTCATCATATAGTCCTGACTATAGCTCATAAGCTCAAATATCTTAAAAAGCTCCTCATCCGTATAATCAGGAAATTCTATAAATTTATTGAATCTGGACTTGAGTCCCGGATTGGAATCTATGAAGTCCTTCATTTCCTCGCTGTAGCCTGCAACGATAACTATCAGGTCAGCGCGGTTGTCCTCCATTCGCTTAAGTATGGTATCGACGGCTTCCTGACCAAAGTCCTGACCATCAGAGGCTGTGAGAGTATAGGCTTCATCTATAAAGAGAACTCCCCCCATAGCTTCGTCGCATACCTTACTGGTCTTGAGAG
Organism: Lachnospiraceae bacterium UBA4381; assembly: GCA_002391105.1. Lineage (GTDB taxonomy): Bacteria > Bacillota > Clostridia > Lachnospirales > Lachnospiraceae > Eubacterium_Q. Next base: position 9,938 of record DGRT01000122.1, read on the forward strand.
CGGTCTGACCTACATAACCTTCTACCAGTCCGGCTCTGTCAACTTCTACAAGGTGCCCCTTGCTCACAACACCGAGCTGATGATATATCTTGGAGAGGAGTCTTGCAACAGTAGTCTTGCCTGTTCCCGGATTACCGGAGAAGACAAGATGCAGCGACATAGGTGGAGTCTTTAGCCCCATTTCCTCACGCATTTTCTTTACCTTTACAAGATTTATAAGATTATTCAGATTCTCCTTAACGGACTTTAATCCTATGAGAGAGTTCAGAGTATTAAGGAGATCCTCCAGAGTTTCCTGACTGGAACCATCCTCGGCACTTCCGGCTTTATTCTGTTTGTTTTCTTCTGCAGATATTTGTCTTTCGTCATTTCCTGAGAAGCTGCGTGATGCTCCGTAAGGAAGACCGGGATTAGCTATCGTGTCCCTGCTGTTATCTGCTACGGCATCCTCTGAGATTATAAGTGATCTGTCAATATTTCCGGATGGAACCTCAGTTAGCATTGATTCATCGAAATTGGTGCCCGCATCGGAGTGGGAGCTGTTATATTCATACATCATTCTTGCAACATCCATCTCAGCCTGAGAGGAGGAGTATGGACGTTCCAGGTCATCATCGGAACTGAAAAAGCTGTTATTTATTCGTCTCTTTCTGGAACTACTACCCAGCAGTGCTCCGAGAAGGGCATCCCCGATTCCGGATGAGGAACTGCGGCCTGAGTTTCTTGCCAGGCTGTTTCCAAATCCTGTATGAACATTTCTGGAACCGCTTCCGAAGCCGGACATGGAATAGAAACCACCCATCTGATTACGGATTCCGGGAGCGCGTGTTCTGGAAACATAACCGGAGGTATCCTGATTAGGAGCCTGCATTGGACGTACCTCCGCAGGTGTATTTTTCAGAAGCCCATTTGCATCAAGGTAGTTATTCAGCATATTGATATAATTCGAAAGATGTTCTGCTTCGTAATCGCTTATTCCGTTAAATGCAATAAAATAGCAGCCTACATCGTTGTAGGTATTAACCAGATATTTGGCGAGAGATATGCCGTAGCCACCACGTCTTGAATATGGGGACAGGTCATCTCTAACAAAATACTGAAGAGAAGGTGGAACGTGCTCCAGAAAATGGGTATTTCCGTTAACCTTTTCTACTGTGGCAGAAAACTCATCTGTACTGATAGGTCTCATAAGACTGTCAGTAATAAAGTGAAGCTGTTCTGTCAGATTACAGCTATTATCATCATATAGATATGCGAGGAATATGATAAAGTCTTCCTTTAGCTGATTCCTCAGAGTTATACCCGCATCCTGGGGATAGGTTCCATTTTTCTTCCAGCCGATCTCATCTGCATATGAGAAGCTGTAGGTTATCATTGCTTTTACATCTTTTGTAATAGTAGTAGTCATGTTATTACACTTTCTGCTTAAGCCTTTTTAGGTGGCTCCTGAACCTTCCTTTTCTCAGGCTCTCCCGGAAGAGGATATACTGTATTCCAAACTGTTCTGAGTGTATCTGTAAATCTGTAAAGATTCAGGATATCTTTTCTTGTATTTTCCTTATTTTCAAGCTTGCCAACTATAGCGGCTTCTCTTGCTGCCTTGAATTCATATTCGTAACCGTTGAATTCCTCGCGTCCCATAGTCATTTCTTCCTTTGGTTTGCCGTCCGGTCCATAAACAACTACCTTGGAAGGATTGTTGACGTTATCTATCTCAACTCTTCCGTGGGTTCCGTAAACAGTACATCTGTTATCCATGTTGCTCATCATGGTATTGGTTACGACAGCAGTTCTTCCCTGAGGATATCTCATGAAAATGGTAGAGTATGCGTCAACTCCCGTGTTGGTCAGCATAGGGTCTGCTGACATCTGAACCGGAGGACCTCCCATGATCATGAAGACTGCTGTTATTGGATAGATACCTACATCCAGAAGTGCGCCTCCGGCAAGCTCCGGTTTTATAGCGCGTTCCTTTCCTGCAAGATTATAACCAATGTCTGCGATGATGGTTCTGACATCACCAATGACACCCTTTCTAAGCTGCTCAGCTATATTGATCATAAGTGGATTGAATCTTAACCACATGGCTTCTCCGCAGAAGAGATCCTTTTCCTTGGCATAGTCCAGAAGCTCCTCGGCTGTCTTTGCATTGTAGGAAAATGGCTTCTCTACAAATACAGGCTTTCCGGCATCAAGCACCTTTTTAGCAAGCTCTACATGGTTTGAATTAACTGTAGCGATATAGACCATTTCTACATCGGGATCGGCAAGAAGCTCGTCATAGGAACCGTAGTACTTTTCTATTTCATATTTTTCTGCAAATTCCTTAGCCCTTCCAAGGTCACGTGAGGCTATGGCATATGGGCAGAAGCCGTTAAGATTCTTCAGTGTTTCAGCTATTACTCCGGCTATATGACCAGCACCAAGTATTCCGATATTATATTCAATCATGGTTTATCTCCCTTCGGTTTATGATTTCTCGATCTTTATATATGAAAAGCCATGAGGCTTCCCGGTTAAGTAAAATGCAGCTTATCCGGCTGACATTTTAAGCACAGATATAATCATTATATAATACATAGATGTAGGTGTCAAAAGGCACTTGTTCTCAGCACCAATATTTGTAATTTTTTAAAAAATTATACAATTGTCATGTCTTTAAACGTGTGTTAAACTGATTCATACGCTTTGAATGGATTAGTTTTTCTGCTAAATAGTTAAGAAATAAGAGGAATATGTTTTGAAATCAATTAAGATAATACTTAGTAAGGTTCAGGAGTTTAAGACAGCCTCCTGGCTCACTCCGTTTTATATGATACTTGAGGTAATATTTGAAACTATTATCCCCATAGTTATGGGCAGGATCATAGATATATCTGAGGGCGAAGAGATAGATATGTCTCATATTATGATGTATGGAGGCATTATGATACTGCTGGCTCTTGGAGCGCTTTTTTCGGGTATCATGGGCGGAAAGTATGGTGCTCTGGCATCTGCCGGGCTTGCGCGAAATCTTAGAAGAGATGTGTTCAGAAATATCCAGAGCTATTCATTTTCCAATATTGATAAGTTCTCATCTGCAAGTCTTGTTACCCGTATGACAACAGACGTAACCAATGTGCAGAATGCCTATCAGATGATTCTCAGAACCATGGCGCGTTCACCTGTAAATCTTATAGTTGCCATGGTGGCTGCCTTCTGGATAAGTCCGGAGGTTGCGCTGGTATATCTCGCGGCAGTTCTGTTCCTGTCAGTAGTTGGAGGCTTCTTAATATCAAGAGTTACCAGGTACTTCACTGCTGCATTTCCAAAGTATGATGAAATGAATGAAAGTGTTCAGGAAAATGTTTCTGCAATACGTGTTGTTAAGGGCTTTGTGCGTGAAGATTATGAGAGAGCCAGGTTCGGTAAGGCGAGCGGAATGATCTATAAGCTTTTTGTTAAGGCTGAAAGCATTATGGCATTTACCATGCCTCTCATGCAGACAACTATATATTTCTGCATCCTGATGGTGAGCTGGACCGGTGCAAAGCTTATCGTAGAAGGCGCCGGAAGTCCCGGAAGTCTTACCACCGGTGATCTTTCCACGCTTCTTGCGTACTGCATGCAGATACTTATGAGTCTTATGATGCTTTCTATGGTTATAGTAATGATCACCATGTCGGCAGCCAGTGGAAAGCGTATCGCTGAAGTGATCGAGGAGGTAAGTGACCTGCGTAATCCTGAGAATCCTGTTAAGGAGATCAGAGATGGAAGTATTGATTTTGAAAATGTAATATTCAGATATGATGAGCATGCAGAGAATCCTGTACTGGATAATATAAGTCTTCATATTAATTCGGGCGAAACCATCGGAATCATCGGACCTACTGGTAGTTCCAAAACCAGTCTGGTAAGTCTTATAAGTAGATTATATGACGTATCAGAGGGCGCGGTTAAGGTAGGTGGCTGCGACGTAAGGAAATATGATATGGAGGTCCTTAGAAACGGTGTATCCGTAGTGCTTCAGAAAAATGTTCTTTTCTCAGGAACTATTCTGGACAATCTGAGATGGGGAAATCCGGATGCAACAGATGAGGAGTGCAAGGAGGCCTGCAGACTTGCTGCGGCTGATGATTTTATAGAAGGTTTTCCGGATAAGTATGAAACAAAGATAGAGCAGGGTGGAACCAACGTATCAGGAGGACAGAAGCAGAGACTCTGTATAGCCAGAGCTCTTCTGAAGAAGCCTAAGGTGCTGATACTTGATGATTCCACAAGTGCTGTTGATACAGCGACTGACAGCCGTATCAGGCAGTCCTTCAGGGAGTATATTCCGGATACCACCAAGATTATAATTGCGCAGAGAATATCCAGTGTAATGGATGCAGACAGAATTATAGTTCTGAATGAAGGAAGGCTGGAAGGCTTTGGCAGTCATGAGGAGCTTCTTAAGACTAACGAAATATACAGAGATGTATATGAGTCACAGCAGGGAGGCTCTAAGGATTTTGATGAGTAGTGTGACAAGGTGCCTGTCCCCCTGTCACATTTTGGTGACAAGGTGCCTGTCCCCCTGTCAC
>DGRT01000122.1:14585-19382 GCA_002391105.1 Lachnospiraceae bacterium UBA4381
GTGACAAGGTGCCTGTCCCCTTGTCACATTAATATCGTTTGATTTTTATATAAGGAGAAATAATATGCCGGCTCCAGGAAGAACACCCAGAGGTATGAAACCGTCGGTTGAGAATCCGGGTAAGATACTAAAACGTCTTTTGGGATTTGTATTTAAATATTATGGTGTACATATGATTATAGTGTTCATTATGATACTGGTCAGTGTGCTTGCCAATCTTCAGGGTACTATGTTTATGAAATCCCTGATAGATGATTATATTGATCCAATGCTTAAGAATCACAGTCGTGATTTTGGACCGCTCATTGCGGCAATCCTCAGAACTGCAATATTCTACGGTATTGGTATCATTTCAACCTATGCTTATAACCGCATCATGGTAAGTGTTTCCCAGGGAAGCCTGAGAAGAATCAGAGACGGACTGTTTGATCATATGCAGTCACTGCCTATTAAGTATTTTGATACTCATACTCATGGCGATATCATGTCAATCTATACAAATGACGTAGATACTCTTAGACAGATGATAAGCCAGAGTATTCCTTCACTTTTCCAAAGTGCATTTACCGTAATAGGTGTTGTGGTATGTATGATCATAAGAAGTGTTCCGCTTACCATAGTTTCCTTTATAATGGTCGGTTTTATGCTTATGGTAACCATGAAGATATCCTCCAAGAGCGGAACCTACTTTCTGGCTCAGCAGAAGAATCTTGGAAAGACAAATGGTTATATAGAGGAAATGCTTTCCGGACAGAAGGTTGTCAAAGTATTCTGCCATGAGAAGGAAAGCATAGAAGAGTTTGACAAGCTGAATGATGAGCTTTTTGACAGCGCTTATAATGCTAATAAATACGCTAATATTCTTATGCCTTCCATGGCACAGCTTGGAAATCTGAGCTATGTTGTATGTACTGTGATAGGCGCACTTCTTATTCTTTCAAAGTTCGGTGTGGATGGCGCGGCATTTGGCGGGATAGCTCCTCTTACGGTTGGTGGACTCGTTTCCTTCCTTACGTTTAACAAGAGCTTTAATATGCCTATCAATCAGGTGTCGATGCAGTTCAATTCTATCATTATGGCACTTGCCGGAGCGGACAGAGTCTTTAAGCTCATGGATGAAAAATCCGAGGCAGATGATGGATATGTTACCCTTGTCAATGCCAAGGAAGGCCCTGATGGAAAGCTTACAGAAACAAAGGAGCGTACAGGTCTGTGGGCATGGAGACATCAGCATCAGGCTGACGGAAGCATAGATTATCAGCGTCTGGAGGGAGCTATATTCATGGATGATGTTGATTTTGGATATGATCCTGAGAAGCTGGTACTCCATAACGTTTCACTTGATGCAAAGCCGGGGCAGAAGATAGCATTTGTCGGTTCAACCGGTGCAGGAAAGACTACTATCACAAATCTTATAAACAGATTCTATGATATTCAGGATGGAAAGATAAGATTTGATAATATAAATGTAAATAAGATCAAGAAGGGTGATCTGAGAAGATCTCTTGGACTTGTTCTTCAGGAAACACATCTTTTTACGGCTACTGTAATGGAAAACATCAGATACGGCAGACTTGATGCAACTGATGAGGAATGTATAGCTGCTGCAAAGCTTGCCAATGCGGATCATTTTATCAGGCAGCTACCGGATGGCTATGATACCATGCTGACCGGAGACGGTGGAAATCTTAGTCAGGGACAGAGACAGCTTCTTGCTATTGCCAGAGCTGCTGTAGCGGATCCTCCTGCACTTATTCTGGATGAGGCCACATCCTCTATCGATACCAGAACTGAGAGAGATGTTCAGGAGGGTATGGATCAGCTTATGAAGGGACGTACTACATTTGTTATCGCTCACAGGCTTTCCACAGTCAAGAACAGTGACTGTATCATGGTACTTGAGCATGGCAGAATTATAGAAAGAGGAACCCATGATGAGCTTCTTGAGCAGAAGGGCAAGTATTATCAGCTCTATACCGGATTGACAGCATAATCTTTACATTTTCATGATACTGGTTTAAAATGAAGTTTACGGAATTAATCTGTTTATCATGGAAATTAAGTGTGAAAATGGAGGTTGGATATGATGGTTGATGATAACTGCATTTTTTGTAAGCTTGCAAATGGTGTATTTCCTACTAACAAGATATATGAGGATGACGAGTTCACAGTTATTCTGGATGCTAGTCCTGCAAACGAAGGTCACTGTCTGATACTTCCCAAACAGCACTTCAAGGATCTGTTTGAGATAGATGAGGAAGTGGCCGGCAGAGCTATAAAGCTGGCAAAGAAGATAGCGACAAAGCTGAAGGATGAGCTGGGCTGTGACGGAATAAATATAGTACAGAACAATGGTACGGCAGCAGGACAGACTGTATTCCATTTCCATGTGCATATTATTCCAAGATACGAAAATGATGGCTGTAATATCGGATGGCCTCAGATGAAGCCGGATGATGCTGAACAGGCTGCACTTGCTGAAAGACTTGCAAAGCTTTTTTGAACATATTTAAGGTTAAGTATCAACAGTGAACAAGGGTTAGAAAGGGGTTTATGATATGGCATATGCTTCAGAGATAAAAAAGTACAAGGATAAAGATGTGATTCAGATGAAGGCCGGAAGATATACGGCTACTATAGCTCCGTTCCTTGGCAGTAATATCATGTCGATGGTTGACGTGGAAAATGACATAAACTTTTTCAGAAAGGATGAGAGTCTTTCCATAGAAGAGCTTCAGGCAAGTGCAGAGGTTTACGGTTTCCCGACTCTTCTGTATCCGAACAGACTTCGTGATGGAATACTTAAATGCTCAGACTATACTTATACATTTCCTATAGTTGATAAGGAAGGCCACAATGCTCTTCACGGATTTCTTCATAAGAGGGAGCATACTATAGTCGAAGCAACTGTAGAGGATGATATAGCTATTGCAAGGACCAGGTATGTATATGATGATAATGATCCTTTCTTTGTGACATTTCCTGTTAAGTTCATAGCTGATTATACCTTTGAGCTTTCAGACGAGGGGATGAAGTATTCAGTTACGATTACAAATAAGTCCAAGAGACAGCTTCCGTTTGGAATATGTAATCACACTACGATAAATGCACCTTTTACCTCTAAGGGTGATCCGTTTGGAACAAGACTCTTTGTCACAATAGGAGATAAATGGCCACTCAATCCACGCAATCTTCCTACCTGTGATTTCCTTTCGCTGGATAATCATGACAGACAGTATCTGACAGGTTCTATGATCCCTGTTAAGCATATTATCGATAACGATGTATATAACTGTGAAACCTATGATGTGGATGGAGTTCCTTTCAGAGGTGCAATAGTTACAGATATAGCATCCGGAAATGAGATCAGATATGAGGTAGATAATAATTTCAAATTCTGGGTAATCTGGAATGATCTTGGCGAAAAGGGTTACTTCTGTCCGGAGCCTTCAACCTGGATGATCGATGCGCCTAACCTTCCGCTTCCGGGAGAAGAGTCAGGCTATGAGGAGCTTGCCCCAAGAGAGAGCAAGACAGTAACAGAAAAGATTTATAGTGTGATTAAATAATACCGGAAACTATTCAGTATTGAGATAGTAAAATTTGATCTTTTTGTTTACACCTGCATAATAGTAAGCTGTATGGTAAATATGCCCAATCAGTCCAAGTTTATAGCTTGTGCTTTGGGCATATTTTTGTTATAATCTTAGTATCTGTCTTGTGAGGTTTTCGAGAAGTGCCCACAGGAAATATATACAGAAATACATATCATAGAAAGGAAAGGTATTAACACATGAAATTTGGTTATTTTGATGATGCTAAACGTGAATATGTCATCACATCCCCAAGAACTCCTTATCCTTGGATTAATTACCTTGGAACAGAGGGCTTCTTCTCACTTATTTCCAATACTGCCGGAGGATATCATTTCTATAAGGATGCGCGTCTGAGACGTATCACCCGTTATCGTTATAATAATATACCGGTTGATATGGGAGGTCGTTATTTCTATATCAACGAGGAAGGAATAGTTTGGAATCCGGGCTGGTCACCGGTTAAGACTGAGCTTGATTTCTATGAGTGCCGTCATGGTATGGGCTATACTGTTATAACCGGTAAGAAGCATGAGCTTAGAGCTGAGGTTACATTCTTTGTTCCTCAGGGAGTAAATGCCGAGATACAGAAGGTAGTTCTTAAGAACGAAGGAACTACACCAAAGCATTTCACACTTTTCTCATTCCTTGAGTGGTGTCTGTGGAATGCAGAGGATGATTCTACTAACTTCCAGAGAAACTTCAATACTGGCGAGGTTGAGGTTGAAGGATCTACACTTTTCCATAAGACAGAGTACAAAGAGCGTAGAGATCATTTTGCATTCTATACAGTTAATTCTGAAATCAATGGATATGACTGTGATAAGGAAAGCTTCATGGGTCTTTATAATGGATTTGACAGACCTGATGCAGTATTTGCTGATGAGTCCAACAATTCAAAGGCTGATGGCTGGTCACCTATCGCTTCTCATTCTATCAAGATTACTCTTGCACCGGGCGAAGAGAAGTCTTATATCTTCATGCTCGGCTATGTAGAGAATGGCGAGAACAAGTGGAATTCAGACGGATCTATGAATAAGCAGAAGGCTTATGACATGATCGAGCAGTTCAATACTGTAGAGAAGGTTGATGCTGCCCTCGCTGAGAATAACAAGATGTGGGATGAGCTTCTTTCCAAGTATGCTGTTAAGACACCTGATGAGAAGGTTGACCGTATGGTTAATATCTGGAATCAGTATCAGTG
>DGRT01000011.1 GCA_002391105.1 Lachnospiraceae bacterium UBA4381
TTTTCAACTATAGGAGTAAGATCACTCTGCTCCTTCATAAGCTTTCTGTATCTGTTCTGATCACTTACCACCTCAGGATCAGACAGCTCCTTCATAATCTGTTCCAATTTTAGTTCCAATTCTTCTAACTTATCAAACATTTCTATTCACCTCTACTACAATGATTTTTATTTATACTCTCAAACAAAGCTTTACTTGCTCATAATATTTTGTGTCAAATATACTCTAATTCCATCTTTCTGCTCATACAATAATCAAGCATCATCCGGGCATTAATCCAAATACAACTCTGTCATTTCCATCCATATCCATCATTTTCTTTATTCTCTTAAAACCGGCATTTCTCATTATGGTAAATACATCCATATACTGATCATAGCCTATCTCATATATGAGATACCCCCCCGGCTTAAGAAAGTCCAAAGCCTCCTCTGTAACTCTTCTATAGAAATACAGACCGTCTCTGGTTCCATCCAGTGCAAGTCTGGGTTCGTAGTCTCTTACATCCTTCATCAGATAATTAATATCATTTGTCTTTATATAAGGCGGATTACAGATGATAATGTCATATCTTCTAAGCGGCTCTCCGGCTTCATCCTTCAGCTCTTCAAAAAGGTTGCTCTTTACTATATTTACATCTGCATTATGTAATTTGGCATTATCCCGCGCAAGCTCTATAGCATGGTCTGAAATATCCACCATCGTCACATAATCATCATATCCATCCCTGTATCGGTTTACATAATATGAAATGCCTATGCAGCCGGAGCCTGTACACATATCAAGAACACTGATGGTTTTTTCCGGAGCATGATCAAGTGCACACATAACTGCATTTTCAGTATCGCTTCTGGGTATAAGCACATTTTCCCGGCACAGAAAACGCATATCCATGAAATATGTATCGCCGAGAATATATTGAAGAGGATAATGAGTCGCCCTCTTCATAACAAGCTTTTTCAGCTTCATTGCCTCTATATCATTCAGCTCCTTATCCAGCTCTGTATATAACTGTCCCAGATCCTTTCCAGTCACATACCACATCAGGAATCTGACTTCCGCCATTGAATTATCTATTCCGGCAGTCTCAAGAACACCTGAGTATTTTTTGAGAAGATAACCTATTGATTTATGTGATCGTGAACTATTCTCCATCTGTGCAAATCCTTATTATTCACTCAACCTTTTTTATACCTGAAACCTTGATCCGATAAACATCTGATCATTCAAAAGAATTATTTCTGACACACTCGACATATTCTTTCCAGTCTATAACACCCTCTACTGATTTTATCGCTACTTCTATCATACTGTCATCCGGTTCTCTTGTAGTAAGCCTCTGCACCCATAGACCGGGAGCACTGAGGACGTTGGAACATGCATTTGTATGTCTTCCAGCATATCGTATAAATTCATAGGATATTCCTGCTATAAGAGGAATAAGAAGTATTCTGGACAGAAGTCTGAGCCAGAGTACGTCCGTGCTGACAAACATAAATACGAAAATGCTTATGAACATTACTATAAATACAAAGCTGGTTCCACATCTCTTATGAAATCTTGATGACTTCCTTACATTTTCTACTGTAAGATCAAGTCCTGCCTCCATACAGTTAATAGTTTTATGTTCTGCACCATGATACATAAAGGTTCTCTTTATATCCTTCATGAGTGATATGGCTGCTACATAGCCTAAGAATATAGCAAGCCTGAGAAGTCCCTCTGCAAGATTAACTACAAAGTTATTATTAGTAACCTTATAGAGAAAGCTCGTAACAAAAGCAGGAAGCAGCATAAATATCCCTACTGCGATTGCTATCGAAACCACAAGCGTACCGATAAGATATGCTGTATCAGAAGAGCTTTTTTCTGATTTCTTTTCATTAGATGCTTTGTTCTCAGCCTTCTTACCTGCTGCAGCCTCATCCTCTTCCACAAAATACTCGGAGGAATCCATAAGTGTCTTCATTCCGATGTAAAGAGATTCAACAAAGTTTACAACTCCCCGGATTATAGGAATAGAGAGTCCCTTATGTTTTTCTCCTATTGATCTATACGGAGTAACCTTTACTTCTATTTCTTTATCAGGCTTCCTGACTGCCAAAGCATAAGAATCGGGACCTTTCATCATAACCCCCTCAAGAACAGCCTGTCCGCCTATATTTACCTTTTTCATTTTAACACCACTTTAATATTCAAGTTTACAACTTAGCACCCTGATAAATACAAAAAAAGAGAAACTATATTCATTCATCACCTTTTTACTATTGCATAATACAATGTTAAAAAGGTGACAAACAAAAACCGTTTCTCAGTTTTGGTATTGTCACCTGATTATAGTTTATCTAGTTCTCTGTTGTTCTGCCATATTTTCTGTTAAATCTCTCTATACGTCCACGAGCCTTAGCAGCCTTCTGCTGACCTGTATAGAAAGAATGACATTTTGAGCAGATTTCAACGTGGATATCCTTCTTGGTTGAGCCTGTTACGAACTCATTTC
>DGRT01000157.1:0-6302 GCA_002391105.1 Lachnospiraceae bacterium UBA4381
ATTTGAGAAAATTTATGAAGCTACCAAGATGATGAGCCTGCCTATGGGCGCTTTGTCGAGGGAAAATCAAAACATAAGGCTGTAATGGGAGAAGATGTAATGGAAGAGCTTTCGGACGCGGGTTCGATTCCCGCCTACTCCATATCTGATATATATCATATAAATGGAGAAAATGATTATTACGAGGATGAGTTGCATAAACCTTCCTCGTATTTTTATTTGTGAGCGGTTATTCCTTTGATTAATATTTAATGCATCTTGATACGCTCGATGTATTACCCCTGTTTCGTAGGGTAGTTATATTGCATCTGATTTTAATCTTTGGTAACTGATAGTCCAAAAGTAAGGTCACACTTCATTCGACTTTTCTTTTGTTTCGGTAAGTTATATATTAGGAATCGGGATTTTATAGTTTGTAATTAAGTAACGGTTTCCTGGTACTTTCAGGATTACAGGAATTACTTTAGCAATGGAGCAATATCTATGTCGTATGGTATCCATAGATACTTTGAAACCACATCTAACTTTTTGATAATGAGTATAGAGTATTAAAAGTAAAACAAATATATAATTATAGTCTGGGACAGGTTTGGTAAATGGAAAAAATAATCGAAAAAGTACCGGAGGACAGAGTTAAACTCTATGATGTAATAGATGACTGTTTTCCTGATAAAAAAGTCTGTATGTTTGATATAGAGACCACAGGTCTATCTCCTTTGAATTCTTTTACTTATATCATTGGTGTAAATATCAAGGTTGATGGCGAATGGAATATAATACAGCTTTTTAATGATGATGGTAAATCAGAGCCGGAAATAATCAGAGCATTCCAGGAGATAATTAAGGACTACGAGATACTGATGGAGTTTAATGGAGACCGTTTTGATATTCCATATATTGAAAAAAGGATGAATGTTATAGAACAGAAATTCCATATTTCTATGACGAATCATTTCAAAGATATCGTGAGCTTTGATCTTATGAAATGTATAAAACCATATAAGTTTGCACTGGGGCTTCCTAATATTAAGCAGAAGACTATAGAGAAATATCTGGGGATTGACCGTGTTGATACTTATACGGGTGGTGAACTGATTAATGTATATCTCAGTTATCTTACAACACATAATTCCCGTCACAGGGAAATGGTTCTTCGACATAATCGCGATGATATGGAGGGTATGATATTTCTATCGGCTGTTCTTTCTATTAATTCGCTTACCAAGGGTGATTATAATATACAGAATATTGAAACCGCTGCGAAGCCCGGTACGGATAGACTTATGCTGAGATTTTCTCTGGAAAATAGTCTTTCTCTTATTTCTGAGATTGATACCTGCGCCTATGGCTGTTCCCTCTCGGTTAAGGGACAAAGGACTATATTAAATGTTCCAATTAGCATAAATACATATAGATATTATTATTCTGATAGAGAAAAGGATGGTTTTCTGGAAAAAAACGGCTTCTATGTTCCTTCGCACGGGACAAAGCTGAGCCTCATTCCGGCATATAAGGAATCGGCAAGGTCAAAGGAATACTTTTATCTGCTTGGGGATGATTTCCTGGGCAGAAAAGAGGTGGTAAATGAATATATAAGTGCAATAATTACACAGATTCTTGAATATAAGGGCAGATGACTATTTTTAAGGGCATTTAAAATAAAAATTTGAGGTTGAAAGTGTCACAGAATATGTTATAATTTATGCAGACTGTACTGGCGGGGTGCTAGCTTAAAATTTTATTTGGAGGTCGAACTTATTATGATGCAACCATTGGATATCAGATCACAGAGCTTTGGTAAAGGACTTTTCGGATATAAGAAAACTGATGTAGATCAGTATGTAGATACCGTTTACAGAGCCTATGATGAACTTTACACAGAGAACAAGAATCTTCGTGATGAAAAGGATAGACTTAATAAGGTTATTGAAGAAAACCGAGTAAAGATTTTTGAACTTGAGAATAAGGCTGGTGGAGTTGTAGATAATTCCAAGGCAGAGGCTGAGGCTGAGAAGATTATTGCTGAAGCAAGAAAGACTGCTGCAGAGATCCTTGAAAGAGCAAAAACTGAAGGAGATAAGATTGCTGGTGGTTCCGGTGCTTCTAATACATTTGCAGATGCTGAGATAAAGAATGATGCTAAGGAAGCTGAGGATAAAGCTCAGTCAGCAACATCAAAGTTTTTCCAGCAGTCAAATGATGAAGTATATGGAGATGGAGATGATGTCTTCGTGGGCGAGATAGAAGAAGCTCGTAAGCCTAACAAGGTTATGATCGGGGACGGAGAAGAAGAAGGATCAGATGATTTCGAATTCCTTTAAAATGATATTTATGACGTCTTATAAAGAGTGCTGCAATATATTTGTAGCACTCTTTAGTGTTTCTAGCACATCACGTTTTTACATATGAAATTCAGGAGATAATAATGATAGCTTTTATAAATGGCAGATTAGAGGATATAACTTCTCATACCGTTACTATAGAATCAAATGGTATCGGTTATGAGATTCTGGTTCCGGAATATGTACTTCGAGGACTCGGCAGCATCGGTAGTGAGGTAAAGATTATTACTTATCTCGATGTTAAAGAAGATGATATGAAGCTTTATGGTTTTCTTTCAAAGCAGGAGAAAACTCTTTTTAAGCAGCTCATAACGGTAAGTGGTATCGGACCTAAGGGGGCCATGAATATTCTGGATGAGCTTTCACCGGATAATCTTGTTGCTGCTATCATATCGGGAGATTCCAAGGCTATAGCCAAGGCAAGCGGTATAGGACCTAAGACGGCTCAGAAGGTGGTTATCGAACTGAGGGATAAGGTTAGTCTTGAGGGGACTATATTTGATCAAAGTGGATATGAGGTTGATATGTCAAATGCTGACGAATCATCAAATGATATGTCCATCGCAGCCCAGGCGCTTGTAAGTCTCGGATATTCCAATTCCGAAGCCTTAAAGGCTATCAGAAAGATTGGAGACGTCAGCGGTATGAATACAAATGAGCTTATAAAAGAGGCTTTGAAGCATCTTTAAACAGTGAATCATACCGCATTTAACAAATATTTATATTACTAAGGTTTATTATGAAGAATAGAATAATTACAACTGAAAATCTTGTCGAAGACGAGGCTATAGAAAAAAGTCTGAGACCTAAAAGCTTTGATGAATATATAGGGCAGAAGAAGGTTAAGGATAATCTTAAGGTTTTTGTCGAAGCAGCAAAAAAGAGGCATGAACCTCTGGACCATGTACTTCTCTATGGTCCTCCGGGACTTGGAAAAACAACACTGGCTACTATTGTTGCTGAGGAAATGGGTGTAAATATCAAGGTTACTTCTGGTCCTGCTATAGAAAAGCCCGGTGAACTCGCAGCGATTCTTAGTCAGCTATCTGAGAATGATGTGCTTTTTATTGATGAGATTCATAGACTTAGCAAGCAGGTCGAAGAGGTTCTGTATCCTGCTATGGAGGACTATGCAATCGATATAGTCATTGGTAAAGGAGAACAGTCCAGATCCATAAGACTGGATCTTCCAAAGTTTACGCTGATCGGAGCTACAACCAGAGCGGGTATGCTTTCTGCTCCACTAAGAGACAGATTTGGAGTGGTCAGCCGACTGGATCTGTATAATGTTGTAGAACTCATGAGTATAGTTATACGTTCAGCCGACGTGCTTGGGCTTAAGATAAATGATGAAGGCGCGCTTGAGATTGCTAAAAGATCACGTGGTACGCCAAGACTATCTAACAGACTCTTAAAAAGAGTAAGAGATTTTGCAGAGGTTGAACATCGCGGCGAAATTGATTATAATGTAGCAAGGAGTGCGCTTGACAGATTAGATGTCGATGCATTTGGTCTGGATGATACAGACCGTAATATACTTAAAACCATCATTACGAATTATGGCGGCGGACCTGTGGGACTTGATGTTCTTGCTGCAGCTATTGGTGAAGATTCCGGAACTATAGAGGATGTATATGAACCGTATCTTATAAAGACCGGACTTATAAACAGAACTCCCCGCGGGCGTATCGTGACAGAAAAAGCATATAAGCATCTTGGACTGGAGGATATGCTTGGTTAGTTTATAGTTTGAAGGGTTCTTTAAATTATATTTTAAATGACCGGCTTACACAGTCTGAAATAAAGTGGCTTTATTATAATCTGCTGAGTTCATCAGTAATGTATTAGTAACATACAGTGAGGTAATAGTTATGGGACAGAAAAGGATAGATATACCTGTTGTAATCAATAATAAGGTTTATACATTAAGTGGATATGAAGGTGAGGAATATCTTCAGAATATAGCCACTTACATAAATGGAAAGATTGCAGAATGTAAGACTTCTGAAGAATATCGCAGAATGAATGTTGAATATCAGGGTGTACTTCTGGCTCTGAATATTGCTGATGATTATTTTAAAGCTAAAGAAAAGGCTGATGAAGCATTTGTAGATAACTCAGATAAAGAGCAGCAGCTATATGAATTAAGACATGAGGTTATAGAGGCTCAGATTAAGCATGAGGCTGCTCTTAAGCTGGTGGAAGAATACAAAGAACAGGTTAATACTCTTCAGAAGAGGATAGTCCAGCTTGAAGCTGAGAATGAGAAGAGGTAATACTATATTGAAACCGGAAATTTTAGCCCCGTGTGGTAATATGTCAGTTCTAAGAGCCGCCATTTCGGCAGGTGCAGATGCATGTTATCTCGCGGGGAATTCTTTTGGGGCAAGAGCCTATGCTGACAATTTCACAGATGAAGAACTGATTCAGGCTATTGAGCTGGCTCATTTGTATGGAGTTAAGATATATCTGACCGTCAATACTCTTATAAAAGAAAGTGAAATGGAAAGGGTATATAAGCTTCTGGAACCTCTTTATACAGCCGGACTTGATGCTGTACTGGTACAGGATCTGGGAGTCATGAGGTTTATACGTGACAGCTTTCCGCTTCTACCGATTCATACAAGCACCCAGATGAATATACTTAGTCCTGAAGGTGCTGTATTACTTAAAAAACTGGGAGCAGAAAGGATTGTTGCTGCCAGAGAAATGACCCTGGAGGAGATGAGAGAGGTTAAGGAGCAGGCTGATATTCAGGTAGAAGCATTTGTGCATGGTGCCATGTGTCTTTGCTATAGCGGAAGATGCCTGATGAGCTCTATGGCTGGAGGAAGAAGCGGCAATAGAGGCAGATGTGCCCAGCCATGCAGAATGAGATATGATGGCAGCTATAAGCTTTCCATGAGAGATATGTGCACGCTTAGATATATTCCTGAACTGACTGCTGCTGGAATTGATTCCTTTAAGATAGAAGGACGTCTCAAAAATGAATATTATGTAGCAGCAACTGTTGATGCTTATAAGACTCTTACAGAGGATTATCTAAAAGGATGTTATACGGATGAAAAAGCTCTGTATTATGAGAAAAGACTTCTGGATACCTTTAACAGAGGAGGCTTTACTACCGGCTATCTGATGCGTGACAGAAGAAAGGATATCAAATGGGACGGTGCTTTAATTGACAGCAGTATGCCCGGACGAAGAGGTGTAAAGCTTGGAAGCATCAAGGGTATTAAAAATGGAAGGCTTCTGGTGAAGCTTCTGGAGGATCTGCATCCGGGGGATGAAATGCTTATAGATACTGAGGATAAGCAGATGCTCACCTCAGGAATATCAGGAAAAAATGGACAAACCGTTGAGCTTCCATGTCCTAAGACCAGAAGTCTTCACAAAGGAATAGATATTTACAGAACCAGAAATAAAGAGCTTACTGATGAGCTTGGTGAAATGATAAAAAGTCTTCCTGATATACCTGTAAAGCTGCACGCGAGGGCGTTTGTGGGAGAGAAGCTTTCTATCAGAATAGAAAAATGTAATAACTCATCGTCTGAAGTGACAAAGATGAAGAGTATATCAGAAACAGAAATCACCGGTGATGTTACAGTGGCGAAGGGAATATCAGAAGCCAAAATATCTGAAGATGTGGCAGGGACGAAGATTATATCAGAAGCTGAAATATCTGGTGATATTATAGAAGAAGCTACGAATAAGCCTACAACACGTGAGGACATTATAGCAAAGCTTTCGTCTATGGGCGGAAGTGGTTTTGTTCCTGCCGAAGTTATAGTTGATACAGATAATAAGGGCTTTATCCCTGTCAATAAATTAAAACAGCTTAGAAGAGAAGGCTTGGAATCTCTCAGAGAAAGTATTATTTCCGTAAGCAGACGTTCTCTCGCGGATAGAGAGCCGGATGCCGATAAGGAAGTAATGCATAACGATACTACGGAACAGAGACTT
>DGRT01000157.1:6477-10582 GCA_002391105.1 Lachnospiraceae bacterium UBA4381
GAGATATAGCAGAGGCTGATATAATAATTGATCTGGGATTCGGTGAATATAATGAAGCCAGTGTAAGAGAAGCTGTTGATTATATTTTCAGTTTTAAGCTGGAGAATGTAAAAGTAATCCTGGGGCTTCCTTATATCGATACTGCCCCGGCTGTTAAGCTGTTACCTTATATGGAAAGCGGGATTCTTGATATGATAGATGGTCTCTATATCAGATGTATAGATGATCTGGCTTTCCTTAGAAATAAATATAACGATAAGACATTTATACTTTCCAACAGCTTATATGCTTATAACAGCTATGCTGTTAAGGAGCTCCTGGATATACTTCCTGCTCATACCGGCGAGATAGTATTTGAAGATAGTATAGAGCTTAGTGAAGATGAGATCAGGAATATTTATAAGAGAAAAACAGAGCTTGTAAATATCAAACGTATAAAGCAGATATATGGTCGTCTTCCTCTTATGGTTACTAAGGGGCTGAGAGATCTGACAGGTATTATCACAGATGATAAGGAGAGAGATTATCATATATATAGTTCGGAGGAGTTTGATTATAATCTTATACTGAGCGGCGAGATTCTCAGCTTAAAGGATTATGAAGATAATATCCAACAGGGCAGGCTTTATATATTTACTGATGAATCTGCTGATGCTGTTAGGAGTATTTTAAATGACAATATGCCCCGTGGTGTTAGATATACGATAGGGCATTATAAAGAAGGTATGCTATGATTCAGATTATATGCAGGATATCTCAGATACTTGTTCTGTTTTTTATGGCTCTTTATACCATAAAGTGCTATACATACTTTACCGCAAAGGACAGAGCGAAGAGAGAGAGCAATATCAATAAACAAATTATATATATATTTATGATACATTTTCTGTGTCATGTGGTGCTTATTATCAATAAGCCGAGCGTAAAGGTCATACTGTATTATCTGGTAGAACTGCTTATAGCCATATTATATATAGTTCTGTTCAGGGTAATATACAGGGACTGCTCCAGGCTTATCATCAATAACATAGTATTCATGATGCTTATAGGTTATACGATGCTTCTCAGGCTTAATATGAACCTGCTGGTAAGACAGTTTGTGCTGGCAACGATTGGTCTGGTTATATCATTATTTATTCCGATGATAATGTACCGGATTCCGAGCCTTAAAAACTGGACTGTATTTTATGGTATAGTCGGTCTGGTACTGCTGGCCTCTGTTTTTGTTCCGGGTGTTGGTAAGGTTATAAACGGTTCCAGAAACTGGGTGTCGATAGCAGGATTTACCTTTCAGCCGATGGAGTTTGTAAAGATCATATTTATATTCTTTGTTGCAAGTTCACTGGTCAAGGTATCAACCTTAAAGCAGCTTATCTTAAATGCTGTTATAGCTGCATTTTATATGCTGATACTTGTGGCAGAAAAGGACTTTGGTGCTGTATGCCTGTTTTATATATGTTATTTCATGATGGTTTATCTTGCCACCTCCCGTCCTGTATTTCTGATAGGCGGCATAGCTCTTATGGTTGTTGCCTGCATGGTAGGATATATGCTGTTTAAGGATAATATCTTCAGTCATATAATAGTCAGGATACATGCCTGGCAGGATCCATTTAAATATCAGCAGAATGAAGGCTATCAGGTATGTGAATCCCTGTTTGCCATAGGAAGCGGGGGCTTTATGGGGACTGGACTTGGAAATGGTATGCCTTATATGATTCCTGTTGCTGAGAGCGATTTTATATTCTCGGCAATCTGTGAAGAGCTGGGGGTTATATTCGGACTGGCTCTGATACTTATATACCTTAGCAGTTTCATAGCTATACAGAATATTGCCATGAAATGCAAATCTCCATTTTACAAATATGTAACCTTTGGAATCGGTATAAGTTATATATTTCAGGTTATGCTAAATATCGGTGGAGCAACTAAGTTCATACCATCAACCGGTGTTACACTTCCACTTATCAGCTATGGTGTCAGCAGTGTATTCAGTACACTTTTTATGTTTTCCATAATTCAGAATACGTATATATTAGTTAGTAAAGAGGCGGATCATTTTGAAAAAGAAAAAGCAAGACTCAGTATCCCTGAAGAAAGAAGGCCGGGAAATCCCGCCAGAGCTTAGAGAGTTTCTTCAGAATGAGAAAGAGAAAAATGAAAAAAATAAGATAAAGAACCGTCCCATAGTATTTATGACCTATGCCATGGTTATGGTATTCATGGTTATGTTTGGATATATAATATATTTTATGCTCCATGATTCTGAAAAAATTGTTGCGAACAGTTCCAACAGAAGACAGGATCAGGCTGCTGAAATAATAACCAGAGGCGATATCATTACCAGTGATGGTTATGTTGTGGCTCATACTGAAATGAATGAGGAGGGAGACGAGGTCAGAAGGTATCCTTACGGTAGTCTGTTTGCGCATACGGTAGGCTATAATGATTATGGCAGATCCGGTATAGAGCTTTCTTCTAATTTTGATCTGATGAAGTCGCATGTAAATATAGCAGCCAAGGTAAAGTCTGACTTGCAGCAGACAAAAAAACCGGGAGATAATGTTATAACCACTCTTGACTATGATCTTCAGAAGGCGGCTGCAGATACACTAGGGGAGGTTACCGGTGCGGTGGTCGTTCTTGATGCTTCCACCTCTAAGATCCTTGCAATGTATTCCAATCCTACCTTTGATCCGAATGATATGGCAACAGTCTGGGAAGGTGTACATTCGGAGGAAGGTCAGGAGAGCAGTGTGTTCCTTAACCGGGCAACTCAGGGTCTATATGCTCCGGGATCCACATTTAAAGTTATAACTGCCATGGAATATATAAAAGAGCATCCTGATAACTATGAGGATTACAGCTTTACATGTAACGGGTCTGATATATTCAGCAGTGTTCATATCAAATGTGCAGGTTCTACAGCCCATGGAAATCTGGATCTTACACATTCTCTGGCAAGATCCTGCAATACAAGCTTTGCTAATATAGGTGTTACAGATCTGGATATAGCAGGACTTTGTGATATGACAGACTCGCTTCTTTTTAATTCTTCTCTTTCCTATGATGGAGAATATTCTAAGTCGAAGTTTGAACTGACGGCTGACAGTCCGATGTATGATGTTCCCCAGACAGTTATCGGACAGGGAAATACACTTATAACTCCGCTTCATAATGCTATGATAATGCAGTCGATAGCAAATGGTGGTATAATGATGAAGCCTCTTCTGGTTGACAGAATAGAAAGTGCTGAAGGTACTCTTGTAAGTGAGAATAAACCAACATCACTGGGTTCGGTTCTTGATCCGGAGGTTACTAAAAAGGTTATACCTATGCTTCAGGAGGTGTGCTTGAGTGGTACAGCCTCTTCCTACATGTCCGGAAAAGCATATACCGTAGCAGGAAAAACAGGAACTGCAGAATATGATAATTTTGGTAATTGCAATTCCTGGTTTGTGGGTTATACTAATATAGATGAACCTGATATTGTTGTAAGTGTGATAATAGAGGATTATAATATAAATGCACTTTCTGCCACTTATGTTGCATCACAGATAATGGATATATACTATAATGGGCAGGAAGCTTATTAACATATCCCGATATTATTTATCTGCATCAGGTAATTGCAGATATACAGTACACTGTTTTGAGATTAGCTGAGTATTTTGTGTAGTTTGTTTCCTTAGATTGTTAGCTAAAAATCTAGGCATAGTGAGTTGCGCCAAGGCTTTTTAGAGGATGAGATAAGAAAAACAGGCAGGAAAAATGTATAGCTAATTATAAATCTGTGTAATAGGGACGCCAGGAAGGGAGGATTGCAAATGATAGATGCAATTAGTTGTGGCGGTGTTGTTGTATTCAGAGGAAAGATACTTCTTTTATATAAGAATTATCGTAACAGATATGAGGGCTGGGTTCTTCCTAAAGGAACAGTAGAGGAAGGTGAAGAACATTCCCAGACTGCGCTTAGAGAGGTTAAAGAAGAATCCGGTGTAGATGCTTCGATAGTTAAATATATAGGTAAGAGCAGTTATACATTTTCGACAATAACTGATATTGTGAGTAAGGATGTTCACTGGTATCTGATGAGCAGCAGAAG
>DGRT01000063.1 GCA_002391105.1 Lachnospiraceae bacterium UBA4381
ATATATTTACACCAGCGCTCTTACCGGATATAACATTCAGGAACTGAAAGAGTCCATAGGGCATATAAAGCCTTCAGATGAGAATCCGGTAAAGCTGGTAGGAGACCTTATAGAGAAAGGTCAGCTTGTCGTTCTGGTAATACCAATCGACGAGTCCGCTCCAAAGGGACGCCTGATACTGCCTCAGCAGCAGGCAATCAGAGATATACTTGATAAGGGAGCCCACGCCATAACGACCAGAGAAACCGAACTGGCAGAGCTGCTTACAAAAATGACTGAGCATGGCATGAAACCCGATCTCGTGATCACGGATAGTCAGGCATTTGGCCCCGTCAGCAGGATTACACCGGAAAATATCCCTCTTACCTCATTTTCCATACTGATGGCGAGATATAAAGGATTTCTCGACACCTCCGTAAAGGGGGCAAGAGCTATTGATATGCTAAATGATGGTGATACGGTTCTGATAAGTGAAGGCTGCAGTCATCATAGACAATGCGGTGATATAGGAACTGTAAAGCTTCCAAAATGGCTGAAGGAACGCACCGGAAAGGAGCTGAACATCGAAACCACCTCAGGAGCGGATTTTCCTGATAATCTGGAGAAGTATCAGCTTATCATCCACTGCGGCGGCTGTATGCTAAGCTCCAGAGAGCTCATTTACAGAATGAAATGCGCCATTGATACGGGCGTACCATTTACAAACTACGGAATATCTATAGCTTATATGAAAGGAATACTGGACAGAGCCATTGCACCGATTCCCGATCTGACAAGATGAATATTCCCAACTGCCTGAACTGCCGGGATGCTTCGCCCTTTATCCGGCAGCTTACCGGACAATACGCTATTCCTGCAAATAGGAACGAATATTGACTTTTGTCACTTATGTCATATAATAAGTTATAATCCTTGTTACAATTAAAAAGATATTTCGCTCCAACCTGACATCAAAACAGGCATCGCCTTTTGAGATGAAAGCATGTGGTACAGATATAACTATAACTACGCGCTGTACTTCTGCCCTGTCAGGAGTACAGCTTTTTTATTACACAGTTTCGTAATTAGCTGTACATTTTGCGTAAAGTGTTTTCTTAAATTATCAGCTAAAACCGTAGGCGTAGTGGGCTATGTAAAGAACAAAAATGGTAAATACGATGAAAAGCAATGTTAACAAAACAATAATCGAGGAACTAAATACCAGCCATTCACTTCCCCGCGAAAAATGGCACACCCTTCTATCTTCCTTTACCGAAGAAGACCGGATATATGCCGCATCCCTGGCAAGACGCGTTGCCGATGAAATATACGGAAATGATGTATATATCAGAGGTATAGTTGAGTTTTCCAACACCTGTAACAGAAACTGTTACTACTGCGGGCTCAGAGCCGGAAATACAAAGCTTGAAAGATACAGACTATCACCGGATGACATATATTCCTGCTGCGAAGACGGTTACAGATATGGTTTCAGAACCTTCGTGCTCCAAAGCGGCGAAGACCCTTACTATACAACTGAAATGATATGTGATCTGGTTCGCAGACTAAAGAAAGGCTATCCCGAATGTGCAGTAACTCTATCCATCGGGGAAAAATCCTTCGAGGACTATGCTGCATTTAAGGAAGCAGGAGCTGACAGATATCTTCTCAGACACGAAACGGCAAATGAAGCGCACTACGGAAAGCTCCACCCTGAAAATATGTCCTGGAAGAACCGCATGAGATGTCTGGATGACCTCAAATCACTTGGCTATCAGACCGGCTGCGGAGTAATGATAGGCTCACCGGAGCAGACCATCGATTGTCTCGTGGATGATATGCTTTATATGCAGGATTTTAAACCGGAAATGATAGGTCTGGGACCATTTCTTCCTCACAGTGATACTCCCTTCAGGGATAAGCCGAAGGGCTCTTATGAAATGACTCTTTTCCTGATCAGCCTGTGCCGTCTGATGCTCCCCCATGTACTTCTTCCAGCTACCACAGCACTCGGAACCATCAGACCTAACGGACGCGAGCAGGGAATACTCGCCGGAGCAAATGTTATCATGCCAAACCTTTCGCCTGTTCGGGTAAGGGACAAATATATGCTTTATGATAATAAAATCTGTACCGGTGACACCTCCAGTGAATGTCGGGGCTGTCTCGAAAGAAGGATGGAGGCTATCGGGTATAAGATAGTTATCGCAAGGGGAGATTATAATGGGTAAGTTAACATACTGTTATAAGGAGCATACTATGATCAAATTTGCTATATATGGAAAGGGTGGCATAGGCAAGTCCACCTTATCCTCAAACCTCAGTGCAGCATTTGCAAAGCGAGGTATGACAGTCATGCAGATCGGTTGTGATCCCAAAGCGGATTCCACCTCTCTGCTCTGTCCCAAGGAGAAGCTTACGACTGTTCTGGATCTTGTCAGAAGCGGTAAGCCCTTCACACTTCAGGACATGGTTAAGGAAAGCAGTGCCGGTGTGCTATGCGTAGAAGCCGGCGGTCCTGTTCCCGGTCTTGGCTGTGCAGGCCGCGGAATCATAAATGCCCTGGAGCAGCTTGAACAAAAAGGCGCCTATCAGGTTTATAAGCCGGATATAGTAATCTATGACGTACTGGGTGACGTAGTCTGTGGCGGCTTTACCATGCCAATGCGTAAGGGTTATGCTGACAAAGTCTATATCGTAACCTCCGGTGAAAAGATGTCTATCTACGCCGCCGCCAACATTGCCATGGCGGTTGAGAATTTCAAGAAAAGGGACTATGCAAAGCTGGGAGGTATCATACTGAACTGTCGTGGCGTAGAGCATGAAGAGGAAAATGCCACTACCCTCGCCAACGATTTTGATACAGAGGTTCTGTCCGTCATCCCCAGAAGTCCTCTTTTTGAAAAAGCAGAAGCCACAGGGAAAACAGTTGTCGAACTATTTCCTGAAAGTGATATCTGCGAGAAGCTGCTCAAGCTGGCGGATGACATTATGGCTCAGTAAATCATTTCATAAATATATAATCAAATAGTAACAAAGCAGATAAGAGTACATTATGATAAAGAATCTACAACAGAAAAACAGAATAATAAAACCGGTTCCACTTTCTGACATAGCATTTCCAAGTCCCTTCTACGAAGGTCTTCAGTACAATGCTCCCGCTCGTGGTGTGTGGAATATAGTCCATACCGGAATGCTGATTCCTGAGTCTCATCAGATATATGTCTGTGCTCAGGGCTGTCTTCGAGGCGTTATCCTCACAGCCGCAGAAATGAATGATATGCAGCGTATGTCCTGGGTGGCACTCCGCGAAAGAGACATGTGGAATGGCGAAATGGAAAAAAGAGTCATCGAAGGAACACGCGATATATTAGAGAAGATAGCTTCCAGTCCTGAGACTATGAAAATGCCCAGATGTGTACTCATTTACCTTAGCTGTATGCATATGTTTGAGGGCTGTGACTTTCAGATGATCACTGATGAGCTTTCAGAGATGTATCCGGATATAGACTTCGTGGAATGCTACATGATTCCAACCATGAGAAAGACCATGTCTCCGGATGCTATGATGAAGATAAGCCTCTACGAAGCCGTAAAGCCAAAGCCAAAATCAGATAAAATGGTAGCTCTCACAGGCAGTAATCTCCCATTTGATAAGGAGTCCGATATCTGCCAGCTTATCAAAATGTCCGGTAAAAGCATCTGGGATATATCCGACTGCACAAGCTACGAAGAATATCTGGAGCTCGGTGCAGCGCCTATCATCATTTCCAATCTTTCCGTTGCTGATGCAGCCATGAAACAGATGTCTGACAGGCTGGATCAGAAATGGCTCAGACTGCTGATGAACTTTGATACAGATAAGCTGGATCAGAATCTTTATAACCTTGGAAATGAACTGGAGCTGGAAAAAGATGCCGTAAAAAAATATATAGAAGAAGCTTCCTCCAACGCCTTTACTGCACTTAAGAAAGCAAGCCAGAGGCTTAGGAGTACTCCAATAGCTATAGATTACACAGCATTTCCTTACATTATCGAACTCGCTGAGCTTCTTACCAGACACGGATTCAATGTAGTAAGCCTATACAGTGATGGATTCCCCGCTGATGAAAGGGATAGCTTCGAGAGACTACGTGTACTGAAACCCGACATCAAGGTCTATCCGACAAATGATCCATCTATGAGATTCGCCGCATCCCAGTCAGAAATCATTTCCGGCGGAGATGTAGCTTCATTTGTAAAAGACAGCGATAAAGAAATGCCTTCTTCAAATGAAATTAACGACAGTGAAAATCCTTCTGCAGATAAGATTCTTGCCATCGGACAGAAGGCTGCATATTTTAATAACACCCCTTACTTTGTCGATATTGTCGAGGGCGGTGGAATGTATGGCTATAATGCCATAGGGAAGCTGGCGGAACTAATGATAGAAGCATTTGAAACACCAAAAAACATAGAGAAGGTTATAGGTCATAAGGGCTGGGGCTGCGAAAGCTGCTTATGATTCTTCAAATAAAATAACATACAAAGGAACAACACATGGATCAAACTGCAAGAATAATATCAATATATGCTGCAGACACCTCCGGCTTCTGCTCTGCCCTGTATGAATACGGTGGAATGACCGTCATACACGATGCTTCAGGCTGCAACTCCACATATACAACTCATGATGAACCGAGATGGTACAGCATGGACAGCATGATGTATATTTCCGGACTTACAGAAAGTGATGCAGTAATGGGAAATGACGAAAAGTTCATATCCGATTTATGCCTTGCCGCTGAAGAACTAAAGCCGGCATTTATCGCTATCTGCGCCTCTGCCCTGCCGGCTATGGTTGGGATTGATATGGAAGCTATCGCTTACGAGGTGGAAACACGAACCGGAATACCGGCATTTGAAGTCAAAACAAATGCCATGCAAAGCTACATCACAGGTGCCGGAAATGCATTTCTTGAACTGGCAAAAAGGTTTACAAAGCCGGTACCAAAGCGGAAGAATAGCGATAATACTAAAGCAGAATTAAAAGTAAATATATTAGGGCTCACCCCGCTGGACTTCCCTCTTCACGGAACCTGCGAGGCTATGCTCGACTGGCTGGAAAAGCATGGTCACACCATTAACTCCTACGTGGGAATGCATCCCGGAAAAAAGCATTTTACAAATACTGCTTCTTCAAACGATTTATCAAATAATCTGGATGAAATAAAAAGACTGACCGATGCTGATGTAAATCTGGTAGTCTCGTCAATCGGGATGGCACTTGCAGAATATCTGTACGAAGAATATGGCATACCTTATGTGATAGGCGCCCCCTACGGAGAAGCATTTTCAGAACTGCTGGAGAAGGCACTTCGCAAAGCATACATAACCGGAACTAATATTAACGCAGCAAAGCTATATCATCCATGCGGTTCCAGAGTAGCAATAATCGGAGAAAGCATCACAGCCGCTTCTCTTGCTGCTGCGATTTATGCAGAGTTTCACATTCCGGTCAGAGTTTTGGAAAGCGTCGGGGATGGAGAAATGTCAGTACTTAATGCTCGGAACACATCAGAAATGACACAAGAGGATGCCCTGGATGATATATCATGTTCTGAGGAAGAAGAACTGGAAAATGAGATTCAAAAATCAGATATTATTATCGCAGATCCTCTCTTTGAGCCTATCTGCAGAGGAAAAGTATTTATAAGACTACCGCACATGGCATTTTCCGGAAGATGCTTTACAAAGGAAGAAATGCATCTTATAAATAAGTCATTACGTAGCATTGATGCTTTTAACAATACTCTTCATTTATAGAAAGCAAACAGAAGTGAGCATTTTTGTTTTTTACAGAATTTGCTTAATATGTAAGAAAATACAATATGTATAAAGGAACAATTAAAACCATGATAAAGATAGCGATTTATGGAAAAGGCGGTATCGGAAAGTCCACCGTCACATCAAACCTCTCAGCCGCACTGGCAAGCCTTGGAAAGAAGGTAATTCAGATAGGCTGTGATCCCAAAGCTGACTCAACTGCAAATCTTCTGAATGGTCAGCCGGTTACTCCGGTCATGAATTATATGCGTGAAATGGACGAAGAACCAACCTCCCTCGATCAGATAGTAAGGGAAGGGTTCGGTGGTGTTGTCTGCATAGAAACCGGCGGACCAACTCCCGGACTCGGATGTGCCGGACGAGGAATAATAACGACATTTTCACTTCTTGAAGAGCTGGAGCTTTTTAAGAAATATAAGCCTGACGCAGTTCTCTATGACGTTCTGGGAGATGTGGTATGCGGTGGTTTTGCCGCACCTATCAGAGAGGGCTACGCAGAGAAGGTTCTTATCGTAACCTCCGGTGAAAAAATGGCACTCTATGCAGCTAACAACATAAGTACCGCTGTCAAAAATTTTGAGGACAGAAGCTACGCCAAGGTCAGAGGAATAGTAATGAACCGCAGGAATGTAGAAGGCGAAGAAGAAAAGGTTCGTGCCTTTGCCGAAAAATCAGGCCTTGATATAGTCGCAGATATTCCACGGACTAACGACATTATTCATTATGAGGATCTGGGTAAAACCGTAATTGAAGGCGATCCGACACTTGAAGTAAGCAAACGTTTTCTGGGACTAGCACAAATGCTGATAGATGAAGACAACTCCCAAAACACCTAGAACACCGGTTTTAAATAACCGGAACAAATGCTTACCTGCTGAATAAAAGCTGCGACCTTCTTTTGCCAAAGCCTATATTTACACATAAAAGATATTCAAAAAATAGTCTGAATTAAATAATTCATTTTTATGAAAAACATAAATTAAGGCAGTTATGAAATTGATTATTCAAAATCATAACTGCCTACGTATTTTTATAAGCGTTTTGTAAATGGTCTTTATCTTATGATGTTAATTATATTTATAACCTTTCATCTTGACCATCCGTACCACCCATCACATCACCTGACTTTTCTTTGGAAATGCAAGTGCGCATATCAGATATGCTATCGCACCTATCCCTGTGAAAAAGAGTGATAATACAAATATAATTCTCACAACCAGCGGATCAATGTTGAAATACTCAGCTATGCCACCACATACTCCATCAATCACTTTGCCTTCTTCGATTTTATATATTCTTTTCATCTTCTCGATCTTCCTCCTGCTCAAGTCCTTTACCATTGAAAGCGAGTGCTTCCACGTAAATCATCATTTTATTATAAATATATATGTAGAAGCCGAGAAATGCAACTCCTGACAGATATATAAATGCGACAAAATCCGTAATTGCCCCTAAGACCACAAGACCTACAACTATACAGGTGGCAAGAGTTATCAGGCTCACATGCTCTTTTTGCCATTTATTTTTATAAAAGATAATTCTGTCGTTCAGCACCTTGCTGCCTGCCACCTTCCTGTTTGTCTTATGCTGTGCTACAAATATCATAATACTGATCAGCAGGCACACAATCCCAAAATAAATCATTGCTGTACTAAGCGATATACTCATTTGATGCACCTTCTTTCTTCTCTTTTCTGTATTTAAGATAATATTCTACTGCCAGACTTCCCCATACTACAATCATAGAAATATCGAATCCTAAGTTCCAGCCGCTCGGCTTATATCCACCAAATATCTCATATACTTGCATGAATGTTATCATCATCCATATAGAAGCCGTAACTGTATAGAGGATAGCACATACCTTATTGTTATTCTTCACCGTATTTTCTTTACCTTTTACCTTCATTTTCCTTTCTCTCATCTTTCTTTATGCTGGCGATTAACTCGCTTTGTTTTTCTTTATGACTGGATATTACAACAAGCCGGAGGTACTTATATCAAATCTGTTGCGAATGGAAGAAAGAATGTCGTAAATGGTAATTTACCGGATGGTATAAAACAAGGCAGCTATAAATTCACTGTTCAAAATCATTGCCCCAAGCAATTTTCCACTTAACAAAAACCTTTTAATAGGTTATAATTCACATACATATCAGCCAACCTGACATTGAAACAGGCAAAGCCTTTTGAGATGAAAGCATGTGGTACAGAAGTAGAAATTATTGCTACTGTCCTTTTGCTATGTCTTAAGGTCAGTAGCTTTTTTTATAACAAAATGTGACAAGGTGCCTGTCCCC
>DGRT01000064.1 GCA_002391105.1 Lachnospiraceae bacterium UBA4381
GAATCCTTCTCAGGAAATCTCCCCCATGAAACCTCCAGAGAAGCTTTGACAGCATCCAGAGAAGCAGCATCAGCAATACTGCGAAGCTTGGCTATATCTGTTTCAAGAGCCTTGATTATCTTTTCTGCTGTTTTCTTTTTATCCGTATTAATATCCGGAAGAAAATAGTCTCTTATATGACAGAGATGATTATAATAATCTTCAGCCAACTGATTTATATATTTTCTGTATTCTATAACCCAGTTTTCCTTCAGAACATCCTCCGGATTATCGTAATCACCTCTTGCCTTCTCAAACCACGCCTCGTAATCTGCAAAGCTGTCCGCAACATTAAATATCCTAAGAATAAGCTTCTTCAGATCAGAATCATTTATATTCTTCTGAATGAGAAACTGGGAAAGCTCTCCAAATACCTCATTATCTCTGTAGTAATCATCCAGAACTTTCTCAAGAACATCATTTTTCAAAAGCTCTATCTCGTCTTTATCAAACACATCAAATGAAGGATCCATATCCACTATACTGAAGTTCTCCTTCACGATGGTATTGCAAAAGCTGTCGATAGTTGAGATATTTGCCTTATCAGCAAGAAGCAGTTGTCTGGTAATCCTGTCCATATAATCTGCATCACCACTCTCTGCCGCTTTCACCGCCAGCTTCTCCAAAGCCTTTATGATCTTGCCCTTCATCTGCGCTGCCGCCATCTTGGTAAATGTTACAACGAGTATCTCATCTATATCAGCCTCACCTGATTCGATAGTTCTTATAATACGTTCAACCAGAACTGCTGTCTTACCAGAGCCTGCTGCCGCAGAAACAAGTATATCCCTGTTATCTGAAAGGCTGTCCAGCACTTCCTGCTGCCCTTTATTCCAATTTGTTTTTCCTGCCATATCCTGCACCTTAATATATACTTACTCCTAGTACATCTATTCCTCTATAAATCTTGCATTTTTAATAATGTTTCTATTTTTTCTGTCTCCAGCAGCATCCGATACCTTTTCTGTAGGAACATCTGATGCCGTTTCCCTAGTATCCTCTGATGCTGTTTCTGTAGTATCACCGCTCACGCTCCTCGCGATTTCATCAAGCAGCATTCTGGATGTGCCCTTAGGCTTATATACAACTCTTTCCTTGCCGGAATAATCAGAGAATCTGCATACAGGCTTATAGCTGCAATATGTGCAGGCATTTCCCTCATTCCCCGGCATCTTTACCGGAGCCTTGTCTATGCAGCCTGACAATATCTTATCAGCCGTCTCCAGCATCTTGCCTACGCTGTAATCCTCTATGGCTTCCAATGTTTCTCCGGATATTACCAGCGAACCGTCTTTCATGGTTCCATCCTTAAGTATGGATACTTCTATAACATTACTATCACGTTTCAGATTTCCGGTTTTTGTATCTACCAGTCCATTATCATGAATATTCAGCTCGGTAACAGGATTACCATTAGATACACCGTCCAGACGAAGCTTCTGAGTTCTGATATTATCAAGAATCACAGCCTCTTCCTCACTATCCGGCATCACATCCTTTAGTTTTGATTCAGGAGCGTCAAATGTATCATTCTTAATGTGATAATAATACATCCCCGCAGGAATAATTTCTGAACCACTAAAGTTCTTCTTCATTATCTCTTCTATGATTTTGGCATATACAGAAAGCTGAAGAGTAGTTCCTTCCTTAATTTCCACCGGATCAAAAGACTGACTTCCGGTTTTGTAGTCTATAACTCTGATATAGAGCTTTCCATCATCTGAGTTCAGGGTATCGATTCGGTCTATCTTTCCTTTTAGTAATACCGGAACCTCGCTGCCATCAGGACGATGTGCAGTGAACTCTGCGGTAAATTCCTGCTCTGTTCTAAATGGAAGCAGCTTTCCGGCTGTTATCTGCTTTTTTATGATATCTATATTATGAACCAGCAGCTCCTTGAGATTATTATAGATAGCTATGGTCTTTCCATCTGCCGGCTCAGTCTCCTGCTCTGTCTCAAGGTCCTTTTTCTGCTCCTTATCCGGTTCTTCACTTTGCTCTGTCTCAAGGTCCTTTTTCTGCTCCTTATCCGGCTCTTCACTTTGCTCTACCTCAAGATCCTTTTTCTGCTCCTTACCCGGCTCCTTACCCTGTTCTGTCTCAAGGTCTTTTTTCTGCTCCTTATCCGGTTCTTCCCCCTGCTCTGTTCCTGAGTTTTCCGCCTGCTCATATTCAGAGATGTCATTCTCAGCGATAAAGTCCATTCCATTTTCTTCCCAGGCGAGATCCAGATACTCCAGAGCTTTCTCTTTCAGTTCCTCATCAGATACAGCATTCCAGTCATTTCCCAGATCCTTTATCTCATTTATAGTAAGCTCCAAAGCCCTGTGAAGTATATTACCCACATCATAGGATTCTATCTTCTTCTCTTCCCTTTCCCTCAGTCCAAGAATATATTGCATAAAATATGAATATGGGCAGTCTGCAAAGCTTTCCAACTTCGACACTGATAATCTTACATCTATACTGCTCATTACTTCATCAGATATAGCTGAAGGTGTATTACTAAAGGTAAGTCCCGGTAAAAGCATCTGCTCCATGCCGGTATCATTACTGCATATCATATATTTAACGATACCATCCATTAGTTCATTATATCTGCTGTCCTGATAAGAATCTGACTCTTTGTTATCCTTACTGTGAATAATCTCAAGAGCATTTCTGATATCACCTATATAATGAAGCCTGTCGCTTCTCTCCGTACCCATCAATTCTTTGGCACTTTTCTTAGTTATCCTTAAGTCTGAAAAAAGATTACGAATCCGACCGATAATATATGATGGCTCTATGGAATCTCCTGACATACTCATATCTGAATAGCTGATAACAAGCTTTTCTGAAGGCTTGGACATAATCTGATAGAGCTGGAACAGATCATCAGTACTCTTCCTGATTCCCGTGTCCGCCAGCGTCTTTCCTATACCCTCATCCTCAAGTATCCTAATCACCTCTTCCTTATCCTTATCAGAGAGTATTCTTCCTGAGGACCTTCTGACCGGAATAACTCCGTCATTTACATTTATCAGATAAACTGCCTTAGCATCCACTATTCTGGATCTTTCTGTATCACATACATGAAGAGCATCAAGTGTAGGCGGAATGACCCCTATCTGTATCTCACTGATTCCCGCCGAGAGAATATCTATAAATTCATGAAGCTGCATTTCCTCCTGACCCAGTAACAGGTCTGTCTGAGTCAGTATCTTATCCAGCATATTATACAGGCTACCCATAACTCTTGCTTCAGACATCATATTTCTGTCTTCAAGAAGAACTCTGGTTTTCTCCATCTTTTCCTCAAATGAGAGTCTCTCCATCATCCCCCGGATCGCTGATATATATATACTTACCTTCTCCTGTCCCTTTCCTATGTCTGAAAAATCACTTAAACATTTCAATATCTCCTCGCGTACCTTATTCATCTCACGATACTCATTCTTCATTCCCTCTGAGATATCCCTACTTCTGCCATAAGGTCTCAGCTTCCTGTTCCACATCTTCTTTCCACGGATTCCCGTTTTCAGAACATGATTTTCCAGTTTATCCAAAGCATGTATATCAGTTACATCACATACACCGGTTTTTACAAACCCGAATACGCTGTCATAATCATAATCCCTGTCTGATATTTTAAGAGCCCTGATGATAGCCTCTGTAAAAGGGTTCTTCTTAAGCTTTCGGGAATAATCAAAAAATACAGGTATTTCGTACTCGTCAAATATTCTTCCGGCAAAGCTGTCAAAGCTCTCTACATCACTTACACATACCACCATATCCTTATAACGCAGTCCGGACTTTACATTTTCTCTTACCGACTGCGCTACAAGTCTGATCTCCTCCTCCAGATTCTTTGCTGTATATATCTCAAGTGAATGGTCATCCGTAGTATCACCACTATAAACCTTATATGGATATCTGAATATATTTGACGACAGATGACTGAGCATATTCTGAGGTCTATGCCCTGTGATACCGATCACCTTTGGCTTTCTTCCCAGCTTCTCCACAAGACTTCTATAGGTCATATAGCTCTTATGGAATAAATGATGCTCTGCAGGTGCATTTCCCTGAGACAAAAGCCCCTTATCTATACAAAGAGCAAACTTAAGACACTCTGCTCTCTTACCAAGCTCTCCGATAACAGCTAGCTGATCCGGAGTATAACCTCTATATTCATCAAAGATAAATGTTACACCGTCCGTTACGCTGCATGGAGCCCCACTCTTTAAAAGTCTGGTCAGAAGCTTCAGTTTTTCTTCTGAAATAACTGCTGAACCGGAAGCAGCGATTTCCTTGGGAAGACCTGACGAAAGCTCTGACATAGGGGTTCGCATATCTGATATAATATCCTTCACTTCCTCATATATAGCTCTTACATCACCGAGCTTATTCCTAAGAGTAGCCCTGTCATCTCCCAGTTCATTACAAACCTTTTCTATATCCTCAGGTTCTACCCCATATTGAAGGAACTCAGAAATGAGAGACTTAACCTCAGCAGTAAATCCAACTCTTCCCACACTCTTCTGATAAATAGTCAGTTTATCTGAGATATGCCCGCCGGCTACCCTGACCAGCATATTTTTCTCATACTCCTCCAGAAGCTGTATATCCCTGATGCCAAACTCGGTAAATATCCGATACGCCAGACGACCGAAGCCAAGCACATCTATATTCATAAAACCGGGATGTCCAAAAAGCTCATAGTTCATTTCTATAAGCTTCTTCTCATATTCATTTCCCACCTGTTCCGGAACTACAACTATATATTCATTTTTCGGATGCTCATTTGCTTCCTTCAGTACCCAGGTACAAAGGGTATATGTTTTTCCGGACCGGGAAGTACCGGCAAGTATCTCAAAACCAGATTCCATATCGCGCTCCTTAATAATCAGCTAAATATAATACATTTTAAATCTTACCACAAAAATCGTCATCATCAAGACCTGCCTGAATCATATAAAAAAATAATTGCAATTATTCAGGTCATGAAATCACTGAACAGTCATAAAAGTAATCATCAATATAGTCTGCTTAAAGTAAGTAGTAAAAAGATGATATAAATATTGTATATTCAATCATTTTTTTTTATAATTAGGAAAGGTAAAAATTTTTATCATTTCCGGATAGGGGGTTTAATATGCAAACATATAAGATAACTTCACCATTTAATAATCAGATCAATCTGAAGGTTTCCCAGGGACATTTTGCAACTACTTCTTCACATATCAATTACTATATTGACCTTACTACTCTGAAGGCTCGATCCGCTGAAGCAAAGGCAGTTGCCAAGTCCATCAGCCATGAATATCTTGCAACCACTATCGTAGATACTATCGTATGTATAGATGGTACAGATGTAATCGGCGCATATCTTGCAGATGCACTTACTGAATCAGGAATCATGTCTATGAATCAACATGGTACTATGTATGTTATCACACCAGAAGTGAATTCTATGGGACAGCTCACATTTAAAGATAATGTTATCCCGATGATCAGGAATAAGCACGTGATGCTTCTTCTGGCTACAGTAACCACAGGTCATACAACTGAAAAGGCTCTCGAATGTATCGAGTATTACGGTGGTAACATAGCCGCAATCACCTCTATATTCTCTGCCGTGGAAAATGTTAAAGGAATAGATGTTCATTCTGTATTCCACATGAATGATATCGAAGGCTATGCTTCCTATACTTCCCATGAATGTCCGTTCTGTAAAGCCGGAATCCCTCTGGATGGTCTTGTATCAGCCGGTGGTATTTCCGAGATGAAGTAGGTATCAATCGAATAATGGTTTTATTCAACACGCTTCTCATAAGCTGCTGAACCTGACAGTTCATCAGTAAAGTATCAGAAAAAATAAGCTCCTGAAAATATGCAGTCCGTAATTCCGGAAACATATTTCAGGAGCTTTTATTTTTTAATCCAGTTACGCTGAAGCTTTGAAGACTGTGCCAACAGGTTAATCAGAGAGGCATTTGTTCCAATCATTTAAGAATCGATATAAAAATCTTTAGTTAAGTTTCTTCAGATCATCCTTTTCAGCTATTACCAGCAGTTCATCACTCTCGCTGAGAGGCTTCTTCGGATCTATATAAGAACGCATCTCGTTATTACTCTTGATTGCCACTACATTTATGCTATATTGCTCACGTAGGTTAAGTTCTATAAGATTCTTGCCTATCCATTCCTTCTTCGGACGCATTTCCAGAAGACAGAGATTATCGTCTATATCAAAGAATTCCAGGAAGCTGTCAGACATAAGCTTTCTGGCTGTTCTCATGGCAGTTTCTTCTTCCGGAAAGATGACCTTATCAGCTCCGACCTTCTCAAGTATGGAGCCCATTCTCTCATCAGAAGCCTTTGCAACTACATATGGCACTCCTATCTCCTTTGAAACCATTACCGACATAATGCTTGATGTAAGATCCGAACCCATGGCTACGATAACAACATCCGTATTCTCTATACCGAGTCCCTTTATATCTTCAGCATCGCTTAGATCTGCTTCAATAGCATAGGTCACATGCCCCGAAAGCTTTTCCAGAAGCTCCTGATCCCTATCTACAACCATAACCTCCGCACCCATATCATACAGACTGAGTGCCACCTTTCTGCCAAAACGTCCCAGACCAAATACCGCAAATGACTTATTCATACTAATCTCCTTTTTATACTCCACAGGGGCAGCACCCCGACATACCCTAACCAGTACTATCCTACAAAATAATTGCCCTTCACAAAGCTGATATTATTTTTCTCAGCACCATGATACTTAAAAAACAAAGCCATGGATATAGGACCGATTCTGCCCAGATACATGCATATGATAATAATGATCTTCCCGACAGGATTCAGGGTCGGTGTAAGTGACCTTGACAGACCAACCGTAGCTGTCGCACTGAAGGTTTCATAAAGCGCATCCACCATATCCACCTTATTGGTGGTCAGAAGCAGTACCAGCATTATAAAGGTTATGGCAAAGCTGACGGTAAGAATAGCTGTGGATTTCTGTATCAGCTCATCAGATATACGCCTGCTGAATACAACCGTTTCCTTTCTTGATCTGATATAGGAAACCGCATTAAGAACTACAACAAAAAATGTAATGGTTTTTACACCACCGGCTGTACCTACAGGTGATCCTCCGATAAACATAAGCAGTAGTCCCAGAGCACAGGAGCCATTTGTCAGAGAAGACTGTGGAACTGCCGCAAATCCTGCCGTTCTGAAGGTGACGGACTGAAAGAAACTGTTAAGCAGCTTTCCACCGATTCCCATATTTCCTATAGTTTCTGCATTGGTATATTCCATTACAAATATACCGACAGTACCGAATAAAAGCAGGAAAAAGGTAAGATTGAGTACAAGCTTCGTATGCTCGCTGAATCTTTTACATATAAGCCCAAAGGAATACTTCTTCCTGATGCCGTTTATAAAGGTACCTGCTATATCAAACCATACTACATAACCGAGTCCGCCGAGAATGATCAGCATACTGGTATTAAATATGATCAGATAGTCTGTATTATAATCAATAAGGCTGTTCGGACCGATTATATCTATTCCGGCATTACAGAAAGCTGATATTGCAGTAAAAAAGGAATACCATATTCCTCTCCCCACTCCAAACTGCGGAATAAAACGAATGCAGTAGATTATACCGCCTAATCCCTCTACCGCCAAGGTACTGAGAAAGACCTTTGCAAGAAACCTCTTAAGGCCTGATATGGTACTCAGGTTAAATGCATCATGCAGGACAACCATATGTCCCAGTGTCATCTTCCTGTGAACCGCCAGCATCATGACCGACATAACTGTTATGATTCCAAGTCCACCAAGCTGTATCATTATAAGAATGATGATTTTGCCAAACAGACTCCAATAGGCATAGGTATCAACAACTACAAGACCGGTTACGCAGAGAGATGTAGTTGCTGTGAAGAGTGCCGTTATCACATCTGTGCCTTTTCCATCTGCAGTAGATACAGGCAGCATCAATATCACAGTTCCTATGATTATCGCTATCAGGAAGCTGAGTGGGATAAGTTGTTCTGACTTTAGTTTATTCTTCACTATTTCTTTCTCCATGTACTAAGAGATAACATTATAAGAACCGGAAACAGCTCCAGCCTTCCCGCGATCATATCAAATATAAAAACCCATTTGGATAATATACTGAAGCCTGCAAAATTACCTGCCGGTCCCACCACACTAAGACCCGGACCTATATTATTGATAGTTGCAGTTACGGCTGTGAAGCTGGTAACCACATCATATCCATCAAAGCTGATAATTACGAGAGAGATCAGGAACACGAAAACGTATGCCATCAGATAAACATTCGTAGTTCTGAGGGTATCCTTGCCAACCACCTTTCCGTCAAGCCATATACTTCTGACAGAGGAAGGATGAATATAGCTCTGAAGCTCACGCCTTACCTGCTTAAAATACAGTATCCATCTTGATACCTTCATACCACCGCCGGTACTGCCGGCACAGGCTCCTATAAACATAACAGCAACCAAAATAGTCTTGGAAATATTTGACCACAGATTAAAGTCTGTAGTTGCAAATCCTGTTGTGGTCATCACAGATGCCACCTGAAATGCAGACTGCTGAAGAGCCTCACCAAAGCTGTCAAATCCCTCTGCCCCTGTCCATCCCATAGAGCCGATAACAACATTAAATGTACCTATTGATACTATCAGTGTAGCTACAGCATATATTACCAGATAACATATAACTTCTTCAGCATGGAAAAGATCTCTGAATTTTTTCATTATTATCAGGTAATATACATTGAAATTAACGCCAAAGAGAACCATTCCTACTGTAATGATTATCTGGCACGCCTTTGAATAGCCGGCTATACTGTCTCCCTTTATTCCAAAGCCTCCGGTACCTGCTGTACCAAAGGAAAGACATAGGCTGTCAAATACAGGCATTCCGGCTATGATAAGCGCCATAACCAGCGCACATGTGAGAACAGTATAGATTGCATAGAGTATAAATGCGGTTTCCCTTACCTTTGGAACCATCTTCTCAACAGAAGGCCCGGGGCTTTCTGCACGCATTATGTTCATTTCATCTGCGCTGGAAGTAACAAAAGCAAGCATGAATACCAGGATTCCCATACCTCCGATCCAGTGAGTAAAGCTTCTCCAGAACAGAAGTGAGTGTGGAAGGGCTTCAACATCTGTTAATATACTGGCACCGGTCGTTGTAAAGCCTGAAGCAGTTTCAAAAACAGCATCAGTAATAGAAGGGATATAACCAGTCACAACAAATGGTATAGCCCCAACAATACTCATCACTATCCAGACCAGAGCTGTGATAACAAAACCTTCCTTAGCCCTGATCTGAGTTTTTTTAGGCTTCTTAAGATTAAGCAATCCACCCGCCAGAAGAACGATTAATGCTGTAATAGTTATAGGTACGATTTCTTTTTCACGATATATCAGCCCGACTACAGCAGGAAGAAGCATTAGTATTCCAATTATCTGAGTAACTCGGCCAAGTACATAGACCACCATTTTATGATTCATGACTATTCCTTAATGATATCCCGAATATTGTTTATATTTTTATGTGTTGTAACAACTATAACACTGTCTCCGATTTCCATAGTATCACGACCACCCGGACGAATGATCCTGCCCTTCCTGTTTATGATACATATCAGTGTATTATCAATCAGTTGAAGATCCTTAAGCTCTACGCCGGCCTTGGTGAAGTCCTCACCTATAATAAGCTCAAGTGCTTCAACCTTGCCATCCATTATATGATACAATGCTTCAACTTCACTTCCCATAGAATTCTCCATAGACCTGACATACCTTACTATATAATCTATGGTTATGTTCTTGGTACTTATAATGTTACCAACCGGAAGCTCTGTCACCAGATCCTCGTAGGAATTTCTGTGAACTCTGGTAATAAACTTGATATTCGGATTAACATTGCTAAGATAAAGTGACAGAAGAATATTGGCTTCATCCTGATGCATCAGACAGCAGACAGCATCCATATCCTCTATTGATTCCTGCATCAGAAGTCTCTTCTCCGTAGCATCTCCATTAATGATCATCGCCTTGGGAAGAAGCTCCGACAGTTCCTTGCATCTGTCCCTGTCTTTTTCAATGATCTTAACATTTATCTTGAGATCCAGAAGCTTCTTTGCAAGATAATAGCATATAGTACCACCACCGGCTATCATTACATTTTTTATGCTTTTAGCCTTGAGCCCGATCTTGTTCAGAAATGCGCTTGCTTCCCTCATGGAAAATGTTACTGATATCTTGTCTCCGGAATGAAGCACATTATAACCATTAGGTATGCTTACCTCTCCATCATGTTCAGTAACACATATCAGGGAATTAACACCAACCTTGGAAGGCAGATCCCTGATGGCAAGATTATCAAGTATCGAACCCTCCGGTATCTTCATGCCTATAAGACTGACTCTGCCCTTCGCAAATGTATCCACCTCCAGGGCTGACGGAAGCTGTATCAGTCTCACCATTTCATCTGCCGCTACCATCTCAGGATTTATCGACATAGACAGTCCAAGCTCTTCCTTCAGATACCGTATCTCATCAGTATATTGAGGGCTTCTTATCCTTGCAATGGTGTGACATTTTCCTGTTTTTCTTGCTATCAGACAGGCAAGCATGTTGATCTCATCATCACTGGTAACCGCTATCAGAAGATCCGCATCCTTTATCCCCGCCTCCATCTGGCTTCTGATACTGGTACAGTCTCCCTGATATCCTATTACATCACATGAGGATGTAACACCAATCAAGGCTGCGTGATTCTTATCCATTACCGTAACCTCATGTCCGGAAGTGGAAAGCGTTTCTGCAAGAGCCTGTCCAACCTTGCCACAGCCTGCTATCATAATATTCATAATCCGATATTCTCCTTTGACCTTATTAAGTCAATTCTTTATGGTCACTCCATCAAATGCATGACCTGACCAGTTACGATCATTTTGTATAAACCGCTTACTGCCTTCTGGCAGCATACAGGCGTCTCAGATATAGTCTCAGAAAATCTTCATATTCGGCTATCCCATTAAATACGCCTTCAACTACGAAGCCCTCAGCTTCAAGCCTGGCTACCAGACCGGGGTATTCTTCTGAAACCGAATTCTCTATCCCTTCACCTGCAATATATTCAAGAGGTGCAAGAACTACTCTTGTTCCTGTAATCTGCTTTATCTCTTTTATAACCTTATAAGGTTTTCTTGCGCCATGCAGTGTTGCGACAAAAGTATTAGGTATATACTTTCTGATGCTCTTCTCAAATTCCTGCAATCTTCTGTCAGCAATTTCGTCTGCAGCAGGATGAGCTGTTCCGGAAACAAGAAGCAGTATATCATCTCCTACTATATCTCCAAATGCACTCCTCACTGCTCTGGCTGTTATCTCATAGTCTTCCTCTTCGCTTATAAGAGGACCTGCTATATTCGTAATAATGAAAAGTCCGGCAAGTCCACCGGTCTCCTCCTTTAGACGCACAAAATCTTCACTTTCAAACACATCAGTCGTAAGCACAGTAAGATGCGTGACACCCTTTTCCTTCATTCCAAGGATGGCAGCCTTCAGGTTCTGTACCTTTTCACCGGTTTCTTCGCGGAGTCTCTTTCTGATATCACCATTAGTATATACATGTACTACCTCGGCATCCTCCAGCCTGTCCTTTATGGAAAGCACCAGCTCTTCTATGCACCTCGTATGAATATCACTATTCATAGTTCCAGGATTTACAACGATTATACCCTCTTTCATATAACACCCGTTTTATAATTACTTTACCCATCTGCCACTGCTATCTACAAAGTAGCTTCCAATATATGTTGCTGCAGCCATAGAGCCATCGCTCTTCAGATAATACCAGTCACTTCCGTCCTTTATCCAGCCTGTGGTCATGGCGCCGTTTATATCCATATAATACCAACTGCTGCCAGCCTTTACCCAGCCTGTAGTCATGGCTCCACTGCTATTCATATAGTACCATACTCCATCAGCCTGCACCCAGCCTGTAGTCATGACTCCACTACTATTCATATAGTACCATACTCCACCATCCTTTACCCAGCCTGTTGCCATGGTTCCGTCCGGTCTCATATAATACCACACTCCACCTATCTTCTGCCAGCCCGTTACTATATAAGCATTCTTATCAAAATAGTACCAGGCTCCATCTACCTTGAACCATCCGGATGTCAGAAGATCACCATTTTTCTTCAGAAACTTCCAGCCTTTACTATCCTTTTCCCAACTACCCGTGCCAAATGCACCTTCACCGGTAGTTTCTTCATTAGATGAAGAAGAGGATCCGCTCTGTTCAGAGCTGAGATAGATGTCATACCCCTCCGGAACAGAACCAAAGAGATCATAAAGCACCTCTGTAGCATTCATCTCCTGATACTTTTCATCGTCAGCAAATTGTGAGGTTATACTCCATCTGAACTGATTATATCCTGATAAATAGCCGGATGACCTGCTGCTGTCAGGATATCTTGAATACCAGTCACTATAATAGTTCTTCATGTAATAGGTTGCAAGTGTATTAGCCTGGGAATACTTCTGTCCGGAAGGCGTAGCTGTTCCCGAAAGCTGGACTCCGGGAGGACTGCTGTGAAGAAGTACCACGCTTCCATCCTCGCAGCTTCCTATTACGATCCACATATGACCATTTGATTTCATTATGTCACCAGGCTTGTAATCTGTTACTGAAGATGCCATAGTGAGTGTTCCATAACCGGCTTCCTCCAGCTTTTCCAGAACCCGGTTATAATAATCAACATAGCCTTCATTTCCATCTTCTGTTTCAAGAGTGTTATAGATAGCCCATCCGGCAAAGCCACTGCAGTCCAGCCCTAGATGAATAACGCTCACATCCTTCGTATAGTCATAATCCTTATAATTATAAGAGGCTCCCTGCTCTGCAGCAAACTCAGCCCATTTAGGACTAAGACCTATAGTTCTTGCTTCTGTACCTGCACCTGTATCTTCTTCATTCCAGCCGCCACCATATATATACATGGTAGTTCCCATGGGCTTAAGCGCCGTCTGCAGAAATCCCTTAATGGACTTAGTGGTGCCCTCAGCCTGAACATTTCCAGCACCACTCAGAAGCTGTGATGAGAATATAAGCCCAAGCACCAAAATGATAGATATGATTTTTCCTATATATTTACTCATATATTATTTTCCTTATCTTTCATAGATACTCCAGAATATCCGGAAATTCACCAGACAGTCTGTTTACGTTATCTACTTCTTAGTTACAACGACACATCCCGTCTTAACTATACTGTTCTCAGGAATAAAGCCTCTGATTGGTGACAGAGGATAAATATTGGTATTTCTTCCTATAACGCTTCC
The DNA here is from genome assembly GCA_002391105.1 of Lachnospiraceae bacterium UBA4381. Lineage (GTDB taxonomy): Bacteria > Bacillota > Clostridia > Lachnospirales > Lachnospiraceae > Eubacterium_Q. The sequence goes on from DGRT01000064.1 coordinate 13,437, forward strand.
GGGGTTCAGAACACTGTTGCAGCCCACCTCAACATAGTCTCCCAGCATAGCTCCGAATTTCTTAAGTCCTGTCTCGATACTAATGTCACTGTATTCATCATGACCCTTTACAACAACAAGAGTCTTGTCAGACTTAACATTGGAGGTAATAGATCCCGCTCCCATATGTGACTTAAAGCCCAGTATGGAGTCACCCACATAATTATAGTGCGGAACCTGAACATTATCGAATATGATAACATTTTTCAGTTCAGTAGAATTACCGACTACGCAGTTTTCACCTACCAGTGCCGAGCCTCTGATAAATGCGCACTGCCTTACCTCGGTATTCGCCCCTATGATACATGGTCCAGCAATATATGCAGAATCAAAAACCTTGGCAGTCTTATGAATCCATACGTCCTCGCCTCTCTTTATGTATTCGGGATCATCTCCCTCGGATGCATCTATCTCAGCTCCCAGCTTAAGTATATAGTCCTTGATCAAAGGCAGCGCCTCCCACGGATAAGTCACACTGTTAAGAAGCTCTGCAGCCTTAGTGTGAGAGAGATCATACATATTAAGTACCATTAATTTTTCGTTATTACTCATGTTCTGTATCCTTTCTATTCTCAACTTGTATTTTAAATCCTCTTTTTTGAAATCAGGTATTCATATTCGTAGAAGCTTTCTTTTCTTTGAAATCAGGTATTCTTATTCGTAGAAGCCTTCTTTTCTTTGAAATCAGGTATTCTTATTCGTAGAAGCTTTCTTAACTTTGGAATAAAATGGCTTCGTCTGGTCAAATACCACATGCATCTGATTCTGATTATTTACATTTTTAACTATATTAGTATATTTGGTCACATAACCACGAAGCTTTTCATTATACTCTTCTTCCGTTATGCTTCCATCTGCAACGCCGGCAAGTCCATATTCCCAGCTTGCAGTAAGATCCGCTCTCAGAAGACCACTGATTGAGTATCTTACCACATCATAGATTATTTCGCCTAAAAATGTTGGCGTCAGTACCTGTGTTTTTTTGTTTAGCTGAATATATTTATTCGTATCAAGCTTCGTTATGATGGCATCTCTTGTAGCCGAGGTTCCGATACCACTACCCTTGATCTGCTCTCTCAGTTCCTCGTCCTCTATCAGATTACCAGCATTTTCCATAGCAAGTATCATGGAACCGGAGGTATATCTTTTCGGAGGATTGGTCTTACCTTCCCTGATATCGAATCCTCCACAGGACAGCACATCCCCCTTCTTAAGCTTGGAAATATAATCCACCACATCCTTTGTGGCAACCTGATTATCCGAGTCCTCACCGGAACCACCGGATTCCTTATCAGTATCTTTACTCCCTGTGTCCTCCTCACCGTCTTGACCGCCTGACTTCTGAGCATTACTTCCACTCATACGGTTTACCAGTGTCGGATCTGCTATCTTCAGATATCCGGGTTTTATAAGCAGCTTAAAGGAAGCGCTGAACTGCTCTGTATTTCTGGTAAGAACAACAGCCAGCTTCTGATATTCTGCCGGCGGATAATAGATAGACAGAAATCTTCTTACTATCTTGTCATAAACCTTTGCCTGTATAGGAGGCAGTTTTCCAAGCTGACCAAGTCCCTGACCTGTAGGAATTATAGCATAGTGATCTGTGATCAGCTTATCATTAACATACTTTGAAGAAGCTATCCCTTTATAGCCCTGTTGATTAAGTATATTCTGAGCAAATGCTGCCACAGGCTGATAATTGCAGAGACCTCTTATATTCTTATCTATTTCCTTGGAAATGGCTGTAGATAAAACTCTGGCGTCCGTTCTCGGATAGGTAACCATCTTCTTCTCATACAGCTCCTGAACTATATTAAGGGTATCCGTAGGGCTTATCTTGAAGAATCTGGAGCAGTCATTCTGAAGCTCAGCCAGATTATAAAGCATAGGCGGATTCTTCTTCTCCGTCTTTCTGGAAATGCTGCTTATGGTAAGCTCCACAGGCTCCGGAGTCTTCAGATACTCTATAAGCTCCTCCGCATCCTTTCTCTCCTTGAAACCATTTTCCTTATACAGCTTGGGGCTGTTAAAATACTTGCTTCCGGATACCGCCTTCCACTCTGCATCAAAGAGCTTTATAAAGTCAGGATCCTGCGCAGCATCACTCCCCTTCTTTCCAACCCTTGCCAGCACTCTGTAGAAATCAGTTACTTTAAATTCCCTGATCTCCCTTTCGCGCTTTACGATCATTCCAAGAACACAGGTCATTACACGTCCAACCGCTATGACGCATTTATCTATTCCCAGATACTGCTTTATAGGATAGGAATACTTGAGAGTCAGTGCTCTGGAGAAATTAATTCCCATAAGATAATCTTCCTGCGCCCTGAGATATGCAGAACAACTGAGATTATCATAATCCGACAGCGGCTTTGCCTGCTGGATACCTCTCAGGATTTCCTCCTCAGTCTGGGAATCAATCCATACTCTTCTTCTGTCTTTGGACGGATCCACCGCTGCCATCTGATCAACCAGTCTGTATATATATTCTCCTTCACGTCCGGAGTCGGTACAGACATAGATTGTTTCTACATCGTCCCGGTTCAGAAGTCCCTTTACGATATTAAACTGCTTACTGACAGCCGGAATCACCTCATACTTATAGGTATCAGGAATAAATGGCAATGTAGCCATACTCCATTTCTTAAGTGCCTCATCGTAGGCATCAGGATAGCTCATTGTTATGAGATGACCTACACACCATGTAACTATATATTTATCATTTTCAATATAACCGTTGGACTTACCTCCCTTAACCTTAAGCGCATCGGCAAACTGCTGCGCCACAGAAGGCTTCTCGGCTATAAATAATTTTTTTGACAATACTTCAACCTCTTTCCCGTTTAATAACACCGAAATAATACCACATTTCAAATGCTTATTCTATTGTAACTATTCAGATCCTGCAATCGGTGAGCCCTTTTATCATACATAATCAGAGCTCAGCCACTTACCAGCCGAGCTCCATTTGATTACTATATTGCGACACATATATCATTTCCCGATCTGATTTACGGTGCACCGAAGCCTGATCAACCCGCCTATGATGCAGATATCAAAAGTACCCTTTGACACCACAGGACATACGCATCCAGATCCTGCCGACGATTAAAAGCCCAGATCATCATTTACCAGTATAACATGTATCCTGTCCACATGCTTGGAATACCTAGTAATAAGGAACTGACAGCATATAGTATCAGGTGACTTGCAGTTCATACATGAACCGGTTGATTTACATGGAGTGGAAATATCAAACCTCTGCGCATTTATAGGTGCAGCCACATTTCTCGCTCTCTTCATGGCAGCATCCACATCATTACATATCTTATTCATGCCAACGATAAAGAGAACCTTTTTAGGTCCCTGGGCAATAGCCGATACCCTGTTGGCATTTCCATCTATATTTACAAGAATACCATCCTCAGTCATGGCATTTACGCCTGAAAGAAATACATCTGCATCATAGGCCATGAGCATAGCTTCTCTTTTATCTTCGTAGTTGTCCCTGTCAATAAATGAATACTGACCTTCCTTCAGAGCATCTACAAGTCCGATCTCCCTGACGCTCATTCCTCCACCCATTGTAATCTTAGCACCCTCAGGAATAATATCCAGTGCTATTTTAAGAGCCTCCTCCTTAGTAGCTGCATAATAGCCGGTCATATTTCTGGATTCCAGCCCCTTGATAACCTTCTTGGCTAATAGTTCATTTCTCTTTGTAATATTCTCGTTCATGATTAACCCCTTTCTTTACCCGGCTGAGATACAGCCGAAAGCTTTGACATGATAAATCCCACTATTCCTTCCGGCATAAACAGGATTACAAGTATTGCAATTAACCCAAGTATTATATTGGAAAGCCCCGGAAAATGTGCCAGAAACTCCTGCAGCATAACATATACTACTGTTCCAACAATCGGTCCCTCTATAGTTCCCACTCCGCCTATTATTACGATAAAAACCATAGATATGGTCCAGCTTATACTAAACCCACTCTCCGGATATATGGTTCCTTTATTTATGAAGAATATAGAAGCAGAAATGCCAGAAATGCCGAAACCACTGTCCCTATCAAAACACCAACAAGTATTCCCACAGAATAATGCAGCTTATAAACTGTAGTCACCATAGCAACCGAATACCCTGCCAGTCCGATGTATGCCTGCTGTCCCAGACTCGTCATACCGGCAAAGCCGCTGAGCAGATTCCACATCTCGCCTATGGTAATATACAGAAATATCTGCAGCATATATCTCATGAAATTTCCGGAGACAGCCTCTGTGATGCCCAGTATCAGTAAAATGATTCCGAGTACCGCATATATTATTATCTTTATAAGGGAACTATGCTTCATGCTTCGCACCTCCCTTATCTCTTTTATCAGGTATCATTCTGTTTATCCAGGTTCTGGGATCGAGTACCAGCAGAACTATCAGGAATATGTAGCTTATAAGAAGTCCGTAGTTTGCTCCGCCTAAAACCTGAATGAATCCAAAGAGTATTCCGGCAATCAGAGTACCCTTTATATTTCCAAGTCCACCTATAACTACAACCACAAATGCGATCAGCAGGTAAGAGCCGCCCGATGTAGGATAGAAGGTCCATTTCATGCTTACACAGGTTCCAGCCACAGCAGCAGTCGCAGCAGCTATTCCCATTGCAACAGCAAGTGTTCTCGGTACATTAATTCCGGAAAGAGATGCCGCAACCGGATCATCTGCTGTCGCCCTTATGGCTCTACCTATATCAGTCCTGTCCAGCAGAAGCTTGAGTCCGAATATGAGAACTATACTTACAGCCAGAAGAATGATACTTAGTAATGATATATCCAGTCCGGCTATGGAAACAGTACTGTTGCCATAGGATGTAGCTATATGTCTGGCATCAGGAGTAAACTGATACAACATCCAGTCTTTAAGAATAACGGATATACCAAAGGTTACCAGAAGCGCCGGCTCTGCCCCTCTTTTCATAGCACAGTTGATAAACAGTCTCTGCAATATAAAACCTATTATAAACATTGCCGGAACTGAGATAAACAGCGTCAGCAAAGGATCTATTCCCAGCCCAGCAGAAATCTTTCCATTAACGGTGACGGGATTTACCTCGACATAGTCAGTAATCTGTTTTACAGCCCAGTCGCAGCCTTTGCCATTTCCCGCAAGAGGACCCGTAGTCGGATTGTTATATCCGATCTTAATAGTATCATCCCCTACTTTCTCTCCATCAGAACCTGCACAACCGGCAGTTCTACAAGCATAGCAAGCGCCATGCCAACTGCGGCAAGCCTTCTAAATACTTTAGCCTTTTTCAACTATTTTACCTCCATCTTATTTTGCAAAACAGTAGCCCTCCAGATCATAAAGCCTCAGAACAGCCATCAAAATTGTAATGTTGTTATATATATGTCAATAATTAAAAGGACGAATATTTTCATATCCGCCCTTTTTAATCAAATAATAAAACTATACTTAGTTAGCATCCTCAGGAATGATAACCTTTGAAGGCTCTCCACCGGCTGCAGCCTCTCTCTTATCGCACTTCTCTATAACTTCATCAATACGTGCGATAAATCTGTCGATATTTCCTTCTTCCATTGTCTTAAGAGCAGCCTTAAGTTTATCAAATACAGACTTGTCAGCCTTGTAACCCTTCTCCTTTACGTAGCCTCTTGCAAGATGCATCATGCCACGTTCCTTAATCTTATGAATATCAATAAGGTAGATAAAGCTGTCAACAATATCCTCATTTTCCTCAAAGAAGTTAGCAAGTGAATCAATCTCACCAGTAAGGATAACAACATAATTATTGTTTTCAGGAGCCGAATCCTTAATTACTTCTACAAGCTTGTCAAAGGATACAAGACCGGCATTTTCTATGATAAGGCATCCGCCCTTAAGTTTTGTAAGCTTTTCAAGACTCATCTTGTTAAGCTGTTTAGCCTTAGTCTTTGCGATTGCCTCTGAGGTAACAAGTCCCAGATCATAGAAGCTTCTTGCAAAGTCTTCTCCAACCTTAACAGTACCGAAACCATTTCTACCAAGAATAACGATATTCTTAGGCATATCCTGATGCTTCAGGATAGAGTTGATAGCAACAGCGATGTCATCGGAAGTAGTCTGTATGCGCATATACTTCTTAAGATACTTGGCTTCCTTAGGAAGATCATCGATAGCTACCTCTTCACCTGTCACAGGATCTATAGCTGTTCTGACAGCACCTTCTCTTTCAGATGCAGCAGCAGCGGCTTCCTTCTTCTTATCCTCTGCCTCTCTCTTGGCAGCTCTTTCAGCACGCTTCTTGACTTCCTTCTCATACTTCTTCTGCTCGTCAAGCTCGCCCTTGCTGACTTTTTCTTCCTTGATGCCTTCTTCTTCAGCAATGCTTGCAAGAACATCCTGAATAGCCTTCTCAGGCTCTGGCTCAGCTTCCTCCTTAGCAGGTTCTGCTTCAGGAGCGGCCTCCGGCTCTTCCGACGCTTCGGCAGCAGCCTCCTCTGCTTTTTCTTCACCTTCCTGTTCCTGATTATCTTTATTCTCTTCCGGAGCCTTTATTCCAAATATAGTTCTAAATAACTTTTTTATAGCTTCATATGCATTTGAAAATGGTTTCTTCATTTCCCCCATTCCTCCCAAATTATGTCATTATATAAAGTTCATGAACTAATCAGAGTCCACGCCACTTCCTATGTTATCACAACATGCCACATTTTACAAAGATAACTTTCAAAAATCTTCAAATAATTTCTTGATTTTTGCATTTAAAAATACTATGCTATATTCCTGATTCAGAGACCGGACGGAAACAGCTCATGTTTTCCAACAGCCGCGTCTCATGGTCATGCAAATGTCATGCAATTTTTTCTTCGATATATGCATGGTCAGAGTACAATTAATCAATTATATGGAGGTCGCTATGAAACCTGTTAAAGAAGGTAAGGTCAGAGAGATTTATATGAGTGGCGAAAGCCTCATCATGGTAGCTACAGACAGAATAAGCTGCTACGATGTTATTCTCAAGAACAAGATTGACAAAAAAGGTACAGTTCTTACTCAGATGTCTAAGTTCTGGTTTGACATGACAGAGGATATCCTTCCAAATCATATGATATCTGTTGATACCAAGGATATGCCTGAGTTCTTCCAGAAGCCGGAATTTGAAGGTAACAGTATGCTCTGCAAGAAGCTTACCATGCTTCCTATCGAGTGCATCGTCCGTGGATATATTACCGGAAGCGGCTGGGCAAGCTATAAGGAAAATGGAACCGTCTGTGGTATAAAGCTTCCTGAGGGACTTATCGAGAGCGACAAGCTTCCTGAAGCAATATATACACCATCCACAAAGGCTGAGATCGGTGATCACGATGAGAATATCTCTTTTGAGAAATCTGTTGAGGTTCTCGAAAAGGAATTCCCCGGAAAAGGACAGGAATATGCTGAAAAGCTTCGTAATTATACACTTGCTCTTTATAATAAGTGTGCAGACTACGCTCTTACAAAGGGTATCATTATAGCAGATACCAAGTTTGAATTTGGTCTGGATGAGAACGGTAATATCGTTCTTGCAGACGAGATGCTTACTCCTGATTCCTCAAGATTCTGGCCTGCAGATGGATATGAACCGGGGCACGGTCAGCCTTCCTTTGATAAGCAGTTCGCCCGTGACTGGCTGAAGTCTGATGCCAACACCAACGAACCTGAGAACTGGGAGCTTCCACAGGATATCGTTGATAAAACTATTGATAAGTACCTTTCAGCTTATAAAATGCTGACTGGCAAGGATCTGTAAATGTGACAGGGGGACAGGCACCTTGTCACATAACCTCTCATAAATAAAGAAATGGCCGCCTTTCTACAGGCAGCCATTTTTTTTTAGAACTTTTCCATCATCTCTTCATTTGCTTTAAGTGCAGCTTTCTGCATGGCAGCTCTCTCTGATAAAAGTATCTCTTTCATCTCAGGATGCTTTATAGCCATTATCTCCATTGCAAGCCATGCTGCATTCTTGCTTCCATTTATCGCTACTGTTGCTACCGGGATTCCGGGAGGCATCTGAACTATGGAATAAAGTGCATCCTGACCATCAAGAACAGAACCGGAAAGAGGGACTCCAATTACAGGAATGACCGTCTGGGCAGCCACAACACCCGGAAGTGCTGCCGCCATACCGGCTGCTGTTATTATAACCTCTGTACCATCCTCATTTAATTCTTCTATAAATTCAGTAAGCTGCTTCGACGCTCTATGAGCCGAAAGGCATCTTGCCTTTACCTCTACTCCTTTACTTTTAAGAAGCTCTATACATGGTTCTACCTTGCCGAGGTCACTCATAGAGCCCATTATTACTGCCGCTTTCATATTATTTTTCCTCCTCATATATAATGATGTAGGTTTCAAAATACCTTTTGCCACCATATGACAAGGCACATATAACCTATCACCTTTAGCAATTATTTTGTTACCAGATATCTGTTACATCTCCAGGTAGCCACTTGAGTTGAAGTAATAGTTGACACCATTGATCCAGAGCCACTGACCTGCAGGATACCAGTCACCATCAGTAAACCACCAGCCTACTGAATTGGAATGCCATGTTCCCGAGCCATAGTTCTCATCCCAGGCTCCATCCGCTCCCAGCCAGCATCCATCTCTATATTCACTATAATCCATATATCCGTTATCTGTGAAATAGTACCATCTGCCATCTATCCGCTGCCAGGTGCTTTTCGGATACCATCCACTGGAATCTTCAAACCACCAGCCGCCACCATCACTCATCCACTTTCCTATTGCTGTATATTTCTGAGAACCATCAGACTCGTACCATTTTCCGTCTATCCATTCACTTGAATATTTAGGTGTTTTCTTTTCACCTGAAGTACCGCTTTCTGAAGTTCCTTTATCCTCTTTCGAGGAATCCTTTGATGAAGCCTTGCCATCAGATGTCTCATTTCCCACTCCGGATTTTGAGGAAGCATCACTTCCTGTGCCACTACCCGATGAGTCATTACTTCCTGAACCTTTAGCTGAAGAATCATTATTACCGGAATTCTTATCAGATGAATTACCACCTTTTTCAGAATTTGAATCCGAAGCCTTCTCCGCCTCATAGCTGGCAGCCTCTTCATCTGTCTCTATTATCCTGAGATCTGCATCATGTATAAATATTCCTGTACCCTCTGGCAGTTCGTCAGGTATATCATCGTTGCTATCATATTCATTTGCTTTACCAAGCAATGTGGCTCTAATATCCAAAGCATCCAGAGGATTATCCTGACACGCCAAACAGGTCAGCTTACTGTTCCCGCTGAGATCAATCTGTTTGATCTGATTATCATCAATGTATAATTCCTCCAAAGCCGTATTAGCCGAAACATCTAATGAAGTAAGAGAATTAGTTGAACAGTAAAGCACTTTGAGCTTACTAAGTTTGGAAACCTTCAGACTGGAAAGGTTATTGCCATCACAATCCAGATATTCCAACGAACTATTACTTAATTCAAGAGAGGAAATGTCATTATAGTAAATAGACAGTTCCTTTAATAATGTATTCTTACTTACATCAATCGTTTTAAGATTATTTCCGCCAAGGTTCAGTACTTCAAGCTTTGCATTTTTACTAACATCCAGGGTATCTAGCTTATTATAGCCGGCATAGAGCGTTGTCAGCTCTGTATTCTTACTGATGTCTAGCGAGGTTAATCCCTGTTCTGAAATATCAAGCACCTCCAAAGCCGTATTCTTACTAACATCCAGACTAGAAATCTTATTTGCAGCTTCCTCATCTGTATTAACATAGAGTTCTTTTAATAAAGAATTATTACTTACGTTCAAGCTCGTCAAATTACAACGTGCACACGAAAGTATCTTCAGCTCAGGGTTACTGCTTACATCAATTTCACTAATAGGATTTCCATCACAGTTTAGTTTCTCAAGATAGATCAGCTCTTCTATACCCTTGAGGCTGGTAATACCCAATTCATTTATTTCCAGATATGTTACATCCTTTAATTCCGCTTTAGATAAATATCCATCATGTGAAACGCTTTCCTCATCATCCAGAATATCATAATAATCAGATATATAAGTACGTAATGTCTCATCCGGAAAGGTCTGTTCAAGACTGATATACTGTATATTAACCAAACTATTCTTTCCTGCATTAACAGCAGTCATATCAGCTCCGGAAACAGCAATCAGTATTCCCGACAGAAGCGCTGAAGCAGCTTTTTTCATAAATCCTTTTTTCATACTTTACCCCCTCGTATACACATAACCTCAAAAGTCAGCTTTGAACACAGCCTCATACCACATCGTAATCAGCTAAACAAACAACTGCCCTAATGATAATATCAGATAAGCGTCTTGATTATCATATTATCAATCAGACACTTACCATATTACTAGATTGACGGATAAAGTGCAATAATTATCATGTGACAAGGGGACAGGCACCTTGTCACATGTTTAATGACTTGTTTTTTTTATATATGCTCTTACTATTCTATTAACATTTACGTCTTGTATTTCCTCTATACCGGGGTTTATAGCACGCAAATTATCAATAGTTAGTTCCATATTTCTGTTATATATTTCATCCAAATCTTCGTATTTACACTTTACAACAACATCCTCTACTGTAGGATAAATATCCCAACCTTTACCATCATGGGTTTGACTTGGCTTGTCATAATGATTTTCTTCGCAACAAAGATTTCTGGACTTTACCCCAGCACGCGATGTATTTTCGCAGAAAATATATTCACCCTTACTATCCTTATATGGAATCTCTTTTCCCTTTTCATCTATACTCTTAATCAACGCAATTTTAGCCACATTATCAACAACACATATTTGTGCATAAAGAATATTACCCTTATACCTCCAGGTCATATTTACTCCATCCTTCAGATATCCTGCATCAAATAACTCCTGAGGACTAGCCATGCCACGCTTCCGCGGAACACCTAAATGCTTTTTAAATATTTCATCAAATACTTCTTTATTTTCTATTTTATTATAGATAGTTACCAATTCTCTCTTTTCACTATCATCTTTATCTTTATTAATACATGAATCATGAATATCAGTAATCTCTCCTTCATATTTTTCCCATAGATCTTCAATTAAATCATCATCTATAACAATACCTAAACTTCTGAGATTATTAATATACTGCTTTAGCAAAAAATCTGCCACTTCATCATGACATTCGTATGTTAAAAGCCCCTTCAATATTTTTTCATAAAAATCACTATAAGTCACAATTACAAATTCACTACAGTCTGGATTCTTAAACTCATAGGTCAGATAAATATATATGGCTTTTTTATTACCTCTATTTTTTTCTATATAATTATAATAATCGACTGTTTGTCCTCTATCTCGACCATTAAAGTTTTCTGATGAATTAACCTTATTTTCTATCACTATAATACATTTATCACTTTCACCATAAATGTCAATTTTCTGACCATCAACAGGCTTCTCAACCTCAAAAACCATTTTATCCAAATCGCTGTCATCTATACTCAAGCCTTCCTTAGCCTTATTGTTATATAATTCAACGAATTTCTTTAATGGTAAACTTCCAAATCCATGAGATCCTTTAGGAGATAAAATCCATTTATAAAAACTACTATGCCAATGTTCTGTTTCAGTTGTCCCTACTATACTAAAGATATTATTATCTTTATTCTGTAATCTTTCTCTCAATTTGATAAATGACTCATCATTAACCACTTCATTTAACCTGTTATTCATAAATACCTCCTATAATTTTAAAATAATTCTGCTACACATAGATTATTAGCTTTAACTATGTATTTCACTAATACTTCTGCTCCATTACCATACTATCTGCATTAATAAAAAGTATAAAGCATTGCATAAAAAAATAAAGCCTATTCTTCACAATCATAATGTGACAAGGTGCCTGTCCCCCTGTCACATTATGCGACAAGGGGACAGACACCTTTTCACCGGTTCTCATTTTCATCACTGAGATTTTTAACTACCTGTTTTGTTCTTCTGCTGGACTTCACATGATTACCAACAATTTCCGAAACCTCTGATATAGTTGTAAAGGAGCTGCATTCAACTGAACTTATGATTCTCTTCAGCTCAAACATTTCCGCTCTTGTTATAACGCAGTAAAGTATCTGCTTCTCATCATTACTGACAAGTCCTTCACCCTTAATAAAAGTAACGGTTCTTCCCAGATGTGTATATATCTCCTGTGCCAGCTTCCTTCCGTCATCTGTGATTATCATAACCGACTTGGTATTATCCCATCCGATTTCTACCATATCGATTACCTTGGATGTGATAAAATACATCAGCAGGGAATACATACCTCTGTCCAGTCCAAAAACTATTCCTGCCACTGCATAGATGATTACGTTTATCAGAAGTATGATACGACCAGTGGATATCTGAAATTTCTTACTTATGAGAATGGCAACTATTTCTGTTCCGTCAAGACAACCACCTCCGCGAAGCACAAGCCCCACACCCGCTCCCAGAAGAACTCCTCCAAATGTAGTTGCAAGTATTACATCATAGGTTGCATTTTCCATCCGGCTGAAAACACCTGTCATTACAGAGAATATAACAATCGCAACGATTACCTTGACTATAAATCTTTTACCCAGCTTTATAATCCCGATGACAATAAATGGGATATTGAGAATCACAACAAGTGTTCCCAGATTCATATGGATAAAGTTTGCCAGAATCATACTGACACCGGTTACTCCTCCGTCAAATATATGATTTGGTGCAAGAAATTCCTCCAGAGAAAATGCCGCAACTACTGCTCCCACTATGATCATGAGCATGGATAGAATCTCGTCTTTAATCCTCTTTTTTTTCCTCGAATCCATTTTGTGTCCTTTCCGGGCGACATGGGCAGATACTTTATCACCATTATGAAGTAATATTAATGCACTTTTCAGTTTAACACAGGATTCCTATTTATGTCACTTTATTTTGAGGGTTCTGGTAGCATTTAATACGGCTATTATCATCACTCCAACATCCGCAAAGATAGCCAGCCACATATTGGCAATACCAAGTGCACCAAGCAAAAGGCACAGTACCTTTACTCCTATGGCAAATGCTATATTCTGTCTTACTATCCCAAGTGTTTTTCTGGATATCTTCATAGCAAGTGATATTTTTGCGGGATCATCGTCCATCAGCACTATATCAGCAGCTTCTATTGCTGCATCTGAACCCATACCGCCCATGGCTATTCCTATATCTGCTCTTGCCAGTACGGGAGCATCATTTATTCCATCTCCTACAAATGCGAGTTTCTCATCCTTTCCACAGTTTTTCAGAAGCTTTTCAACCTCACTGACCTTATCTCCCGGAAGAAGACCTGCTTTATAGTCTGAGACTCCAATTTCCTCTGCAACAACCTTTGCAGCACTTTTATTATCTCCTGTCAGCATTACTGTCTTGATGCCCTGAGCCTTAAGGTCATCCATTGCCTCTCTGGAACCACTCTTTATAGAATCAGATATTACTATACAGCCCGCATAGGTAAGCTTCTTTTTGTTAGATTTATGTAAACCTGTTTCTATCGCCACATAAACCTCTGTACCCTCATCATGAGTCTCATTTACCTTTACTCCCAGCTTTTCCATAAGCTTAAGATTTCCGGCATAGATTCGCTTATTGTATCTGCTGTTCTTATCAGACGTATCTATAAGTACAGAAGCACCTACACCATAACCGGGCAGATTCTCCACATCATGTATGAGTGATGCATCGACTCCATCCACAGCTTCAAGTGCACTGTACGCTCTTTTGATTGAAAGGCTGATAGGATGATTTGAAGCCTCTTCTGCATAAGCAGCAGCCTCCAGTACATTTGCCGTAGTATAATCTCCTGACGGGTATATGGCATGTACTTCAAATACTCCCTTTGTAAGTGTACCGGTTTTATCAAATACGATAGTTTTCGTATCAGCAAGAACCTCCAGATAATTCGAGCCCTTAACCAGTATTCCTTTTGATGATGCACAGCCTATTCCTCCAAAAAAGCTGAGCGGTACAGAAATAACTACTGCACACGGACAGGATATTACAAGAAATGTAAGTGCCCTCATTAACCAGTCTATCCAGTTCGCGTCCATTTCTAAAAGCAGTCTGATAACCGGCGGAAGTATAGCGAGCGCAAGTGCACTATAGCATACTATCGGTGTATAATACTTGGCAAATTTGGAAATAAAGTTTTCCGCCTTTGCTTTTTTCATACTGGAATTCTCGACAAGATCAAGTATCTTTGAAACTGTTGATTCTCCGAATTCCTTTTCAGTCCTGATCTTCAACTGACCTGTGATACTGATACATCCACTGATAATCTGATCACCGGTTCTAATCGTTCTGGGAACAGATTCTCCGGTAAGTGCACTGGTATCTACAGATGCCTCTCCTTCTATTACTACTCCATCGATAGGAACCTTCTCGCCCGGATTGACTACTATTATGGAACCTATATCTATATCGTCCGGATCCTCCTCGGATATACTTCCGTCTTCCAAAAGAAGATTAGCTGTATCAGGACAGATATCCATAAGATCAGCGATATTCTTCCGGCTCTTGCCTACAGCAATACTCTGGAACAGTTCTCCTATCTGATAGAAAAGCATTACTGCAACGCCTTCCCTGTATTCTCCGGTCGCAATAGCCCCTACAGTAGCTATAGTCATAAGGAAGCACTCATCAAATACCTGACCATTTCTTATATTTTTAACAGCCTTAATCAGCACATCATATCCGACTATAAAATAAGGAACCAGATAGCATATCAGTTCACACCACACCGGAGCCTTTATAACAGAAAATATTACTGATAAAACCACCACAAGTATTAATGAAACAATGCACCGAATGAGATTTTTCTTCTGTTTGGGTGTCATATTCTTAAAGCTCCTTAGTATATTTTAAACTGTACCTATACGAATATCTCCATATCATCTTCAATCTTCTTGCAGTTTTTTCTTGCCTCCTGAATAACTTCATCAGGATTTACTCCATCCTCAAACTCCACCTTGCACTTGAGAGTCATAAAGCTAAGAGTAGCATCCTTAACGCCCTCAGTATTCTTAATAGCTTCCTGCATCTTCTCTGCACACGCTGCACAATCAACTTCAACCTTGTACGTCTTTTTCATTATATATTCCTCCATTTATTTATATTTAAAGCCCGATGGGCATGATTTACGTTTGTTAATCTGTAGGCATTAATTCCATCCAGTCAGCCTTCCTACTCCTCCAGATGCTCCATTCCCAAATTAAGTATTGATCTTACATGATCATCATCCAGCGCATAAAAGATGCTTTTGCCTTCACGTCTGAACTTTACAAGCTTTGACTGCTTAAGTATCTTTAGCTGATGACTTACGGATGACTGGCTTAGATTAAGTATCTCTGCTATATCGCCTACACATAATTCGTCATCAAATAAAGAATACAATATCTTTACTCTGGTAGAATCACCAAATATCTTAAAAAGCTCCGCCAGATCATATAAGTATTCATCATCAGGCATGTTGCCTGCAACCCTTTTAGTAACAGCCTCTTGTAATTCACTTCTTTCTTTCATGGTAAACTCCTTTAAAATATAAATATATGCAGCCCGCTTTAACCAAAGCTGTTCCCTTACCTTACTATAATAATGGTAATTGTAACCGCACTATAAATATGAACATATGAACGACTGTTCATGCGTAGTATAGCACCCTCAATCTAACATGTCAATATCGGATTTATAATAATAAACCGGGATTGTGTTTGGCAAATACGAAAATCTTTATTTGTTTTATAAATACAAGAATCCGGCATTTCAGCCGGATTCTCAAACAAATATATGTATTTATGATATCTTATCTACATACCCCGTCAGATCCAATCCAGTATCCGTCAATGTATGTACTTGTTACCATGTAACCATCTGAACCGAAGTAATACCAGCATCCATCTATCTTCTGCCAGCAGTTGACAGCCCACCAGCCTGAAGTATCTTCAAACCACCATCCGGTACTGTTACTCTTCCACATACCTGTTCCTTCATACTCAAGTGCACCGCTTGAACTCAGCCAGTAACCGCCACGCCATTCACTCGAAGCCATATATCCATCAGCTCCAAAATAGTACCATACGCCATCAACCTTCTGCCATGAGTCAGTTGGATACCAGCCCGCTGAATCCTCAAGCCACCATCCGGTTGCATTTGATTTCCATGTAAGAATACCTTCATAGGTCTGGTTTCCATTTGCATCATACCAGCGTCCGTTTACCCATTCGTTTCTGTAGATTGATGAGCTGCCTGTTGAGTCTGAAGAACCACCAGCGTTTCCGCCTGCACCTGCGCCACTCGAATTAGAGGATGCGCCATTATCAGAGTTCGGATCATAGTCATATCCAACCCAGGCTGTAGAGGTTTCTGTCTGAGTCATCTCGATACCATTTTCAATATAGGTCCATGTCTTAGTTGTTATCTTCCAGCCATCCTTATATTCAACTTTTTCTTCATAATTACTGCTTGTCCCACTGTTTCCGGATTCACTTCCTGAGCCTGAACCATTCCCTGAACCTGAATTACTTCCCGAATCTGAACTGCTTCCCGAACCTGAACTGCTTCCCGAACCTGAACTGCTTCCCGAACCTGAACTGCTTCCCGAACCCGAACTGCTTCCTGAACCAGCATTGGGATTCTCTTTTACAGTAATAATCGCATATGTAGTCAACGCTCCGACCTTACCATCTACAGAATACTCATTTCCCGGATAATAATACATTGCATAAGGCTGATCTTCCCACTGCACTGTTTCATCAGTCTCATCACCATTTGTCCAGTGAGCCTTTACTGTTTTGGGAAGAACTGCCGGTGTACCTGTTACTGTTTCTACCTCAACCGGTCCGTCAAGATAATATATATCTGCCGGAAGTACATTAAATGGGTACTTTATCTCTCCATCATATCCCTCAACATGTCCAGTCATTTCAGCATTTCCACCATTTCTGGAGTTGAAGGCAGAAGGAACTTCTCCCCATGTAACCGTCTCATTAGATGTCGTCCCATCTGACCATTCCATTTGAACGGTTGATGGCAGCTTATAGGATGGATCAGAACCACTATCTATATCCACCTTCTCAAATGGCTTATATCCGGTCATAGTTCTTACACTCATCTGAACAGTTTTAGACCAGTCACCATCTGTAAAGGTAATATTGGCAGTTCCATTTGAAACTCCTGTAACATTTCCTTCACTATCAACTGTAGCAACCTTTGGATTATCTGATGCCCATGTTCCTACTGCATTAACAGTTGACCATTCCCCTCTGATTTTTGCAGACATTTTCACCTTCTCATTTCTGGTTACATAGAAGCTTGTATCGTCAGAATAATAAGACTTACCATCAGCAGGAAATACAAAGAGGGATGCCTGGCTCTTCTTTATCTGAATATCCATTGTTTTTAAGCCACCGGTAGCTATCTGTTCCTCGCCGGCTCCGGGATAATTGGATACCTCACCCGCGGTACATCCAAAAGATGCAATACCAATATATGCATTCTGGATCAGAGCCAGATAATGCCCCACCTTATAATAATCATAATCTTCTTCTCCAGCCAGCATTTTCTTATAGTCATTTATTTCATCATACCAAAGCTCTATAGATTGCATGGCATTTGCAGGACTAGCAATTATCTCCCCTCCGGCGCTGCTTCCATTTGATGCAGTTACCGAAAAACATCTTAATCCATTCGGGCGCGTATGACTAAAAAGTATAGATGTCTCAGCAGCTCTCACAGTTGCTATCTCTTCAAGAGATGATGACCATTTAATCGGAGTATACGAACTTATATATCCCAGTTCTGCAGCCTCCTTACGAATCTCATTAATTCTATTTATCATTTCCTCCTTGGTAACCAGATCAATCTCTTTGCTGACTTTTATATTGACAAGTTCATCCTCTTCTGCTCTTACCTCCTGCATTTCATTAGGAAGAATACCGGCAAGGGACATAACTACAGCAAATGCTGCTACAAAAACAACCAATCTTCTAAAAATGGTTTTCACCTTTAGATTCATCCTGTCATCTACCTCCTTCTCATACGTAAATGGGATCGCACATAGCCTACTGGATCATAAAAAGCTCTATGCAAATACAATATATTTATTATATCTCATTATTATAACAGCGCAAGAAATGTTTCATCTCAGTATATTAATTTTTACATCTATTTCTATTCTCTTCTCCGCAAAAGGGATTCATGTTATCTAAATAGTGATTTTGCACAAAAGTTATAAAGTTATTACATAAATATAACCATTTTATACAGAATGTTACAAAAGTGTTGCATTTAAGTTAAAAATGTTGTAAAACATAATAGCAAATGATTTCAGCCATCGCATACCCCATATTACGATGACTGTAATATCCAACATTTGTTTGGAAAAAGGAGAAATTATGAAACACCAGGTAAAAGCAGTATTTACTACTGTTATTCTAACATCTACATTTTTTGCAGCAGCCTTTCTTCCGGCAATACATACCGCTGCCGAGGAAGCTTCTCCAATAAATGCATACGCCAAGATGATGCTTGAGGACCATGTAGTTGAACTTAAAGAACAAAAAAGAGCTGAACTGGTCAGAGAAAAAGAGATCGCCGATATAAAGGCTATGGAAGCTGAAATGAACGAGCTGGTCAGTGCCAGCAGAGAGGAAGAAGTTGAGGAAAACACTCCTCATATGAGACCTATCGGCACCTACCAGTTAACAGCATATATTGCAACAGGTAACAGATGTGCATCCGGAGTATGGCCTACCTGTAATCATACAGTTGCCTGTAACACCATTCCAATGGGAACAAAGATATATATCGAAGGCTATGGCGAATATGTTGTCGAGGATACAGGCGGCATGGGCGGTGGAGTCATAGACATTTTCGTCTCTGACTATGGCACAGCTATCCAGTTCGGAAGAAGAACCGCTGAGATTTATATAATTGAAGAATAACTCTCCCATTCCGGTTTTGAGTTTGTAGCATTAAAGTGTCAGGTAAATATCACCTGGCACTTTTTTTGAGGCTTGAATACGTTTTATGCCACGCAGCTTTAAAACGGATTCAGATAATGCCACTTATATTCACATTCTGACGATGTTACATAAATAAAACATTTAAGACATTCCAGATAAATAAAAGCATTTCAGACATTACGGATAAAAACAGCATTTCAGACGATATACAGATTCTGTCTTTTATGTTAGAATCAAGGTATCTGTTGTGGCATATTATGATAGTCATATATTGGCTAAGGTGTTAAGTTCATTACGACACCTGAACTAATATGCCTTTAAATAATTAACATCTATGAATATAGAATAACAGGGAGGTATTTGTTATGGGACTTTTTGACGCAAAGTATTGTAGTGTATGCGGAGAGAAAATCGGTTTACTGGGTAACAGAAAACTGGAGGATGGAAATCTATGTAAAAACTGTGCATCTAAGCTTTCTCCATTTATGGATGACAGACGACACAGTACAGTAGATACTATAAAAGAGCACCTTGCCTATCGTGAGCAGAATAAGCAGCAGCTTTCTTACTTCAATCCTACTCTTGTTCTGGGAAATGGTACTAAAGTATATATTGATCAGAATGCAGGTACATTTGCAGTATCCTCAGCCAGTGACTGGAGAGCAGCAAATCCTGATATAATAAATATCAATCAGGTTACAAGCGTTTACACAGAACCAAAGGAACATAAAAGAGAAATATACAGAAAGGATTCTGAAGGACACTCTGTCAGCTATAATCCAAAGAGATATGAGTATTCCTATGAATTCAGAACAACTATAAATGTTAATTCTCCATATTTTGATGATATATCCTTTGAGCTTTCACAAAGCTCCAAGCGTCCTTCCTCAATAAATGATCTTCAATATCGTAATCTTGAACAGCAGGGAATGCAGATACAGCAGGCTCTTTCCGGTGGAATGGGAATGGGTATGAATGGTATGGGCATGAACGGTATGGGCATGAATCAGGGCATGAATGGCATGGGCATGAATCAGGGCATGAATGGCATGGGCATGAATCAAGGTATGAACGGCATGGGCATGAACGGAAATAGCGGTATAGGTCAGCGAGTTGGTTCAGGTATCGGAGGCGTTGCCGGTAGTGTTCTTGGTCAGGTAATAAATGCTGCAGAAAACGGACTTGCAGGAAACAGTATGGGCATGAACCAGCAGGGCATGAACGGCATGGGCATGAATCAAGGCATGAACGGTATGGGTATGAACCAGCAAGGCATGAATGGCATGGGCATGAATCAGCAAGGCATGAACAGCATGGGCATGAACCAGCAAGGCATGAACGGCATGGGTATGAATCAGCAAGGCATGAACGGCATGGGCATGAACCAGCAGGGCATGAACGGCATGGGCATGAACCAGCAAGGCATGAATGGCATGGGTATGAACCAGCAGGGCATGAACGGCATGGGCATGAACCAGCAAGGCATGAACGGCATGGGTATGAACCAGCAGGGCATGAATGGAATGGGTATGAATCAGCAAGGCATGAACGGCATGGGCATGAACCAGCAGGGCATGGGTGGTATGAATGCTCCTCAGATGGAAGCTTCCTGGACCTGCGAATACTGCGGAACTGTCAATACCGGCGACATATGTACAGGTTGCTCCAGTCCAAGATCATAGACGATAAACCAACAAAGTACAGAAATCTTATCAGAGAATAAAATAATTCAGTAAAATAAAGAATCCCTCAGGAAAACACAACCTGAGGGATTTGAATTTTATTTCCTGGGAAGAATATCCGCAACTACTGCATATGCTATAAGTCTTAGTGTATATGATGGCATAGTTCTGTTTCCAAGTTCCCAGTCTTGAAGTGTTCTATAAGGAATACCAAGATATTTGCAAAATTCATTTCTGGACATGCCTTTCATTTCTCTTAACTTTTTTAACGTTAGTGCAACATCCAGATGTCCTGTATCAGGATCAATCAGTTCCTCTTTGTCTTTTGTTTCCAGCTTTTCTAATAATTCTATATCTATATTATCCATTTAGTTTCCTTTTTATTATTACTGACCTCAAGGTATATTTGTCTCAATCGCTAAAACTATGAACAATTCTTTCAGCAATATCCTTATCAACCCCATTTTCAACGAGACCATCTACAGTTTTACATCCATTTTGATATAATTCCAATGCCTCTAATACAATATTCTCGCCTTCTTTCCTTCCTTCTTTTCTTCCTTCTTTTCTTCCCTCATCTAATAATTGATCAGTTCGGGTATATATCACATTACCACCCATAATCTTATCAACCCCTTCCTTTATTTCGTCAGAGTTATAAACTTTATTTACCATATCCTGTATATGATCATACACACTTTCGATATCATATACAGTAAGAACACCCTCAGAAAAATCTTTCTCCATGTTTGAAATAATATCCTGCATTTCCAACATGACTGTTTCTAATGGTTCATCCTCTATTCTCATTATAAAGTAGGGTAAAAGAAAATACAATTTCTTTTCTATAATCGAATCTTTAGAAATATTCTTTACTTTTATAACCGGAACCGAATAATCCACCACACTCCCACTTGGAAATTCCACTTTTAAAATAATATTATCCGGAGTCAAAGAATTATGCCTTAGATATAAAACGGCTGATTTGGGAAAATGTAATCTTCTGCCCTCCTGTCTTAACGCTTCATCCAGAGCTATATGAAAATCATATTCTATCATCCTAAGAACCATAGTTCCATCAGGATTGCTCTGACATTCTATATGATAATTATTATTCATAATAGAAATATAAGAATCTGTTATAATTTCTCCGCTATCCGATTCGTAAATTCCATCAGTAATATGATTATCAGAAAGAAGGATAACTTTTGTATCTTTATCATACCTGGTATCAAATATTTCATTAATAAGCGGAATTAAAAGGTTAGTATTACGTGTTACCATTGTTTTGAAAATATTATCATAAATCTTATCCATACCGCCCTCCTATGCACTCATTGCGTATATTGTTGATTAATGAAAATATACACCATTTGCGTATAGTAGTCAAGCTCATTTAATAAAATTACAGGCAGGCTA